>CAZEKF010000004.1:87438-91512 GCA_964512765.1 uncultured Methanosarcinales archaeon | reverse complement strand
CCTTCTAATGCTATGCCTGCATCTGGACTGTTATCACATGTTCTTCCTAATGTTGGCGAAGCTGAACAACTATCATCTGGATCTGTGTCTGTTTTACTTGCACCATAAGAAACTTCTCCTTGTCCGCTTGAACAACAGTTATCATCACCAGTAACTGTACCGTCTCTTGAATAACCTGGGGCAACGTCCACGTCACATTCATCATCTGTAGCACATGAACTCATTGCACCATAATAAGTCCCTGAATTAATACAAACATCACCAGTGTCACAGCTACCACCACTAACGCAAACACCATCTTGTGAATAAGTTGGTGTTGTACCACCACTCAATACATTACTATCACATGCAACACCTGTTGCACAATCATCACAATCATCTGCAAAATACGTGCCATCGTCGCATATTTCGCCTGTGTCACATGAGAACGTAGTTCCAGCACCATCACCATCGTTATCAACACAAACACCTGTTGCAGATGCAGATGAGTCAACTGTACCATCACAAATATTAGGAGCACTACCATCTGCTCCACCTGCAGCACATTCGCAAACAACATCATCACCACTAATAGTTGTACCGCTTGTGCTACCAGAATCATACGTTGTTAAATTACAATACGTACCGTCGACCTGCCAGAAATAATATCCTGTGCCACCGTTACAATGATTATCATCGCTTAATAAAGCACCGTTACAACAACCAACTGCACCATTAGAGCCTGACGCAAAGTCATCACTAGTAGTATCATCACCGCAACATTTGCTGTTTTGACCGCCTGTACCTGCAGCGATCCAATCATCGCCTAAACATGCACAAGTATTAGCATCATTATCACCTTCAGATGTAAACTGGCATGATGAACTACAATATCCTGTAGCATACGCACAGCTACTAGGATCAAAATCATCACACTGCGCTGCTGTGGACACACCATCTGCCTGACAATTATATGCGTTAACAGTGTTACCATCACCGCAGTTATTTGCACCACCGCAACTTGTTAAACTAAAACATACTCCCTGGTCTCCCGGACTTCCTGCTGGCAAACCAGACCCTGGTTCATCGTCACAGTTCCCTGAGTCACATGTAGCATCATACGGACATGCGCCCCCGTCAGCAATTGCCAATACAGAAAATCTTAAACCAGATAATAAGAAATATATCATTAAAACAAAAGTAATTATAAAAACAACTTTGTTAATTTCTGCTCGTTTACTGTATAATATTGAAGAAACTTTATCATATTGTTTGTTACATGATCTAGATATATTATCATAATGATTCTTACAAACATTATATGTTCTGTAAAGCTTACTTTTTTCAAGAGTGTCTTTTATTGTTGGAGGATTAATTAGTTCATTTGATTCAATATAAGCGTTATTTAGTTCTATGTGTGCATCATTTAATGTTGGGGGATTAATTAGTTCATTTGATTCAATATAAGCGTTATTTAGTTCTATGTGTGCATCATTTAATGTTGGGGGATTTTTAAGAACATTAGTATCTCTATTTAAATCCTGCACATTCCTTTTTTTCTTGTTGAACTTCATTTGTATTCTACATGCAGATACGGTCTGCAATCATTTATCTCGCTCGGGTTTTCATTTTCACAATGCGACAAATCTGTAATACCTTTGTAACAGTTGTAAGGTCCTTCTCCTCCACGCACATCTTCACCCATCCAATCAATGAACAGGTTTGAATATCCTTGTTCTAAACTATCTAATAGAATTTCTGTAACAGGTATGCACACCCAGCCAGATTCTAAATCCACTCTTGTTTGTGAAACTAAACTTGATGTTCTATTATAATTACTAATATCTCCGCAATAAGTATAATCGCTATCTTTTACAAATAACGATGTGGACTTGTCATCATACCTGTCAAATGAATATGCGCATATTTCTGCATCATTAATACTTGCTCTATTAAGCTCTAAGATGTCAAAGTTAAACTGCGCATTAAATGTAAACTGACGGTTTGCTTGGTTCTGCGCAACGCAATATTCTGTAGCGTCACAAATACCTTGCCTGTAACAACCCCAACAATTACTGTTGAAATAAACATATTCTGTTCCTGTATATTCAATGTCTTTTTGTTTCAATGAAATAAAGGTATATACCCCAGGTCTGTCAACGCTGAACCTGACAGACTCATTTGTTGAATTATACTCAGTTTCAAAGTTTTTCCATTTCAAACATTCACCTAGTTCATATTGAACACATTCAAGGATTTTATCAAGTTCTGTTTCGTCATAACTATCTCTAATAAACGTAAGGTCAGCACTAACAAAATTGTTTAACTCAATTGCTGGATACTCAAATCTTGTATCAATTAAATTCATTACATTAATATCTAAATCAAGAATCTCTGTTGTTGTTAGTTCAATTATAGTTCTATCTCCAAATCCTAGTTTTAATTCAGAGACATCACCTTCTGTATAATTATAGATTTCAAACCCTTTTTCTGTTAAAGAATAATTTAATATTTCAATAGCTGAAAGTCCTGAAAGATTTAAGGTAGTATTTGTTTCAGTAACAATATCTTGTGTTTGGTTATCTTCTTCTACATAAGTATATGAAATGCTTGTAAGGTTAAGCATTACATTATCTAGTTCAATCACTAAAGTAATACTATCAGATACATTTGTTAAATTACACGTTTCCTGACAATAATTATTAAACAAAGAATCTTCAAACCAGCCTGTGAGATTAGTAGTAATATCTATTGTAACATTTTCTGTTACATTAACTTCAGTAATGTTCAAAGTAATGTTTGTCTGGTTTATTGGAACATTTAAGGTAACGTTAGTCTGGTTAAGTGTTTCATTTAATGTGATGTTTTGTGTTATGTTCTGAGTAAGGTTAAGAATTGTTTCATTAATCTCTTCACTCACATTAACAATAGTATCATTTAATGGTTGCGTAATATTTTCAACAGTATCATTAATTTCTGTTTGGTTCAATGTTACATTAACTGGTTCAGATACATTTACAGTAATGTTTGGTTCTGTTAAATTAACAGAAATGTTTTGAGTAATATTTTCTTCAGAAGTTATATTAGTAATGTTAACAAAAGTTATGTTTTCAACAGTCTGATTAATTGTAACATTTTCTAAATTAACTGTTTCATTAATTTCTTCAGATATATTAGTTGTTGAATTATCTTCTATTATTACAGTTGAATTACTTTCTGATTGGTTAATTAAAACAGATGTATTGTTTTCTGTTGTAGTTTCGTTTATAACTTCTACACTTGCTCCTATACCAGCTACTACATTACCTGTAATCAAATTACTAATACCAACACTGCTTTCGTTTTCTGTTGTTTCGTTTAATGTAATGTTTTCTTCAGCAACAATACTTGTAACTGTTACCTCTTCCTGTGAAACAGGACTATAATTAACTACAAGTTTATCACCAAGGTAAATCCTAGCAGAACCGTTACCAATAAACTCCCCAGAGATTCTCACTGAAGTAACACTTCCATTAAGTGTATAACTTAAATTAGTGCTCTGGTTTATGATCTGGAACTGGTTAAGAATTTCAGATTTTCTTCCTGAAATAACTCCGCCTGTAAATTCTGGGGAAAGGTTTACTAACAAACCTGTAACAAACACTGCTAAAATAGCTAAGAAAAATATATGCTCGTTTGATTTTTTCTCTGGTTTTGGTACAGTTATGAACTCTTTCAACGGCTCTCTAGTAAAAGGATTGTTCATTTCTTATCACCCTTTTTCTTGAGAGCACGATTATACACAGTCCATATGGTCCTGTCATCTCTATTCAAAGCAACAGCTATTTCATGGTATGACATGTTAAGAGTATCTTTCATATAGTTTACAACAGATTCCATAAAAGAAAGAGTTCTATCCTGAAAAATATCGAGGGGTATATCTATGTTTAACTTTCCTTTTTTGTTGTTTTTACTATTTCTAGAGATTTTTCTACCCTTAACGTATACTAGTATAATACTTACAATGTAAGTAACTACTATTTAATATTTTCTATTACAATTACTTACAATGTAAGTAACTACTATTTAATATTTTCTATTACAATTACTTACAAT
>CAZEKF010000004.1:0-87338 GCA_964512765.1 uncultured Methanosarcinales archaeon | reverse complement strand
TACTTACAATGTAAGTAACTACTATTTAATATTTTCTATTACAATTACTTACAATGTAAGTAATATATAAAAAACTTTCTAAAGAAAACTATATAAATTCACTATCAATCCAGAACTGTAAGCCTCAATAGCTTAGTAATGTTTAAATAGTTCTTTGTTTTTATTGATAAAACATTTTACATTAAAAGAGCCAATATTGATAAAAATGTTTTATAAATTCAAAAAAGGAAAACAAAGAGAATTACTTCAAAGAGCTATTAAAAAAGCTGGTTCAGAAAGAAAACTTGCCAAATCAACAAAGTTACCAAAGGGTTCAATTTCAAGTATTAAACTTGAAAAAAGAGTTCTTTCTGAAAAACATGCATTGGAAATATGTAATTTTCTCAATATCAGTCTAAATGAAATGAACTATAAAGAAAAATTACCTCATAACTGGGCACAAATAAAGGGAGGAAACATATTAATTATGAGGAAAAAAGAAAATGGGACATTTCAAGAGACTGTTGAAAGGCTCAGAAAAGTTACTCATAAAAGACTAGTTGAATGGCATAAGTATATGAGAGAAAATGAACCAAAGAAATATTACACTTGGCAATACGAAAGATTCAAAAAAGTTGGTAGAGGATATCAATATAGTCTCACTAATGGGACAAAAGTAAGAAATGAACTAGAGAAAGAAGTAGGAGACTATCTAATAAAACATTTTAATGGTGTTGAATATGAACCTTATATAAATATAAAGGATAAAGCTTATTTTCCTGATTTTAAATATAAAAATGTGCTTGTTGAAGTCACAGAGTGGAAGCATCCAAGTGAAAAAAGAATAAAGAACTTAAAAAGGAAGTGTAATGATTATGAAGCACAGAATTATGTTTTATGCTTCTATATTCCAAGAATTTTCAGAAAGTTTTATAAATTTCTCAAAAGTCCTGTAATTACAACTCTTCCAAAATTGAAAGAGTTCATTAATGCCTCAATAGCTTAGACGTGAGACACACGGAGCAACAGGTAGAGCGTGCGCTTCTCTTTGAGAACACGAAGCTGTTAAACCTGTTCGCAGCCACCGCAAACACATTTTATGTGTCGGTAGAGGTCGCCAGTTCGAGTCTGGCTTGAGGCGTTTTTTTCTTTTTAACCAACAATATTCAACCCAGAAACAACGCTTCCAGCTATTAGGTTGAACAATAATATTATGAAAAATGCAATTGTGCTGTACATTACACCACTTTTTTTAATAAATTGACCTAACAAATGTTTTTCATTCAATGGATCATAACCATTTTGAATAACATTTAACATGGTTGTTAACAAATACGTTATTTGGACTACATAAACACCAACAACTATCTGGAAATAAAATGTTGGAATACTATCTCCAAATAATTCTAATAACCCTGCACCTTGTGCACCGCTTGCGCCAAGTTCACCACCTTCAGAAAAACTAGTTATTTGATATCCCAATGTTCCAAGAATCGTTGTAATCATAGACGTTAATCCAATTACTATCCCTGAAATTAAAGGTGCTAAGAAATTAATCTGTGACTTCATACTGCTTGTTATTTCTGCCATTAAATCTTTTAATCTTTCATCAACGCGATGCATTTCTTTTATATAAGTAGAAATATTAATCAATGATTCAGATGCAACGTCAGGGCCTTTTTTTGCACTCTCAATAAAAACTTTCATTGAACTTTCAATCAAAGCAGAAGGATATTTGTTGATAGCACCATATTTTTTATTAAAAATAGCTTCTTCAACTCCCATGCCTAATGTTGCTACATTTGTGGATACTAAATCAAAAAATCTGCCAGAGACAGTATTTTCCATGATCTCTGCAACTTTACTAAACGCAATTTCTGCTGGTAAACCATCACCAATTCTATTCCCTAACTGGAAGAGTGCAGATGCAAACTCATTTTCTAATTCACGAGTTTTTTCACGGATTTTCATTAGTTTTTTAGTTTTGGCTTTATAATAAAATCCTAGACCTAATGCTAATCCTAATGGAATACAGATACTGATCAAAGTAGAACCTATGCCGTACGGACCAATAATTTCACCATTCTTATCTTTCTTATATCCTAAAAAACTAAATTTTGCAGCTGCGATTTTTTCAGAGTCATTGGTTTTTAAGATTTTGTCATTGACAATAATGTCAAATGTTTCGCCTTTTAGATCATTTATACTATGGATAATTATTGGCAAATTACCAATAGTAAAAAAGAGTAAAATAATTATCAGTGCAATCCATTTTGGGTCTATAGAAAATGTTTTACTACCAAGGCCAAGGTTAAGCATTGTATGTTTTTTAAGTTCAGGGTTAATGTCTGTTATGTCTGCTTGACCGTATCCTGTTGGTCTTGTTGACAAAATAACTTTTCCTAGATACCACACACCTACTGGTAAAAGTATGTTATACAACACAGAAATATGGTACCATTTTACAGTATCCATGAAACTTACAACTAAAGGCAAAATAACCAGGCCAAGGATAGGTAATATCACTCCCATCATGTGAAGCATTGTAATCGGTGATTTCAAATCCTGGGCAAAATGCAGCATTTTTTCATAAGTTGAATCTAAAATAAGAGATAGTGCTTTTTCAAGTGAATTAATACGTTTTTTTTCAGTTGACTCAAACAATGATGCTTGGATAAGGTGCATGCTTTCAACAAATTCTGGATTATATTTTTTCCATGTTTCAAGGTATGCATCAACAGAATCTTTCATAGACTCGTATTTAGATGTTTCAACGTTCCACATCATTTTTTTAAAGTCTAACGAAAGTGGTGGAGCAATATGATCAGAAGTGAATTTAATTGCTAGTTCAAAATTTGACGTATGTCTCATGTATGACACAATGTAAAAGATTGACATAACCATCTGGTTGCTAGCTTTTAATCTCCAATTGTTTGCCATTACTTTAGGTAATGTGGATAACGGAATAATCATACCAATGCCTGTTAATATAAACATAGAAACAAAGAATAATGTACTTTCACCTCCCATCAGAAAAGTTGTTATTAGAAATGATGCAGCAACACCTATCAACATATAAACCAATGGAAAAAGGATAGCAAACGCAGTAACACCTGTTGTTGTTGTGTTTAAATGGCATGTGTCAAGAGCTTCTTGTAAATCAACTTGTTTTTTAGGGTCTGCTTTTATTGCCAGAATTTTTGCGCAGAAGTTGCATGCTTTTTCATAAAAATTAAAGTGTATAGGCAAAATTTCTTTTTTGAATTGGATAAACTCATCAGATTTAACAGAAGAAGTATGTTGTTCAGTGAATGTTTTAATTTCTTTTTTAAGTTCGTCTTCACTTAATACCATAAACATACCCTCTTTTTTATGTATAAAGTAGAATGGCTAGTATAAAAGGATTTCGAAATATTTTTTCAAAACCTTTTAATATATACATTGAATCTTAAGTTAATCATGTCATTCAAAGAAAAATATAATAAATTAAAACAAAAATATTCGTTGCCTGAATATTCTGAGTTGAACATTAACTTTGACATTGAAGATATTGATGAAAACTCTGAATTAATATTAAACAAAATTAGAGTTAAGATAAGGGAAAAAGTTGAGTTTTATGCAAACTTGATTGAGTCTATGATACAGCCAGAAGCTAATTTAACTAATATGTATCAGCTTAAACACATAGATGACAACACTAAGGAAAATGCTTACTTACTCTTTAAAAAATTAACAAGTATTATCCAATATTCAAATCTTGTGTCTGTTAATAATACTGAAGAAGATAATGCAAAGTTTATCATAAAAAGTTATGAACAATTTACAAAGTTAAAACCCGAGATTGAAAAGCACATGAGAATGTTAAGTAATATCTGGAAAAAGGAAACAAATATTAAGAACGACATGAGTTATTTTGGTTAAGGATAAAAAATGAAACTAATTTTTTTAGGACCGCCGGGATCAGGGAAAGGTACACAGGCAAAGATATTATCTGAAAAAATAGGTATTCCACAAATTTCTACAGGTGATATTTTTCGTACTAATATTAAGAATAAAACTGAGCTAGGAATAAAAGCGCAAGAATATAATGATAAAGGAATATTAGTGCCTGATGAGATAACTAACAATATGGTTAAAGAAAGGTTAGAAAAAGAAGATTGTTCAAAAGGATATATATTAGACGGCTATCCAAGAACAATTAACCAGGCAGAGTTTTTAGATAATATTCAAGTTATTGGTAAGGTTATCAACTTTGAATTAAGTGAAGAAGAAGTTGTTAAAAGAATTTCCGGCAGAAGAACCTGTCTTAACTGTGGTGCAATGTATCATATAATGTTTAAAAAACCTCAGAAAGAAAATGTTTGTGACAAGTGCAGTAATGAAATAATACAAAGAGAAGATGATAAACCAGAAGCTGTTATTAAAAGATTAGAAGAATATCATAAAAAAACAGAACCTTTGATCAATTATTATACTGTGAAAAAATTAATTATTAATGTAGACGCTTCTCCAAGTATTGAAGAAGTTAGTGTGGTTGTTGAGCAAATAGCAAGTTCTTGATAACAATAGTTGCATAACTTCCTTTGTTTAATTCAAAACTAAGTTTTATTTTTTTCATAATTTTGTTTAAATCATCTTTTTCTAAATTACTAATTTTTAAATTTTTAACTTCATTAATTAAATCCCTTTCACTTCCATGAGGAGTAATGTCTGGTATTTGTCTTATTATGAAATCTCTCAATGACAATCTGTTTTTATTTAGGATTTCATTGTACAAATTTTCAATCTCTTTATTTTCAAATTCTGTGTCAAATGCAATTAAAGGAATTGTAATATTTATTATTTTACTATCAGAAAAAACAAATTGTCCGTGTTTATAACCAACTTCAAAATAATCTTTAGTTTTTTGTTTAACATATTCTGCTGTGAGTTCATTCCATAAATAACTTTGTACTGCATGAACATATAATTTCAGAATTTTAAAAGGTGTTTTTTTAATTGCACCAATATTGTCGTTAGGATTTTGTTTTAAATGTTCTTTAACTTCTTTTAAATCAATTAAATTAGCAGCTTTTTTAAAATCCTTTTTTAAAATTGCCTGCCCAATCTCTAAGTTACATTTACCAAATCTTTGATCATCAAAGTAATTTATAGTACTTATAACTTGGTATGGTTTTTTGTCAATGTTTCTTACAGTTATTGTAAACTTATTTCCCTTCAAATCTCCTAATGAAATAGGTTCATTTCCATAACCCACAACCCTAACAGAATAATCTGTGAATTCTTTATTTGTTATTTTACCTTTAACAGAAACATATTGTTTAGTTATTGCATGTTTATCTTTGTTACCTGCGTAACTAAACTTTTTCCTTGGTATATTATAATACTTAGATAGATTTTGTATTACTCTCTCTGTATTATATTCTTTTTTTTCTAATAAGAAATAAGTATACTTACCTTTATCTTTAAACTCAAACAAAGGTATTTCTTCAACAATAAAATCTTCTGGAATTTGTTTTAGTTTGTACATTAAAAAACAAGAAACCTATTTTCTTTTAAATATTCTATTAAAGAATGATGTTTTTTTGAATTCTAATAATTTTAAATTAAGCTTATTATCAAACATAGAAACTGCTTTGTCATAAACATCCAAGTTTTCAATACTGTGATTTAACACGGTTTCAAAAACTTGATGTTCTGGTTCATATGGTTCATGGTTCATAACTTTGTTCAATGAGAACGGTCCAGAAGTAAGATAACTGTTCAAAACCTCATTGTCTTGGTGATGGTTAAGCCATAACTCCAGATACTTAATTCTTTTATCTAACACAGTCACTGTATCTCTAAAAGACTTTGTATTATGCATTGATTCAGATAGTTCATAATCCTGAAACACATCTTGAACCCAGGTAGCAAAATGGTTTTCATTTTCATTAACATGTTCATTAAAGAATTTCTTACCTTTATTAACAAGAACAGATCTTAGTTCTCTTAAACTTTTAACCTCACCATGGTTTGACCTAAACGTCATATTGTTTGGCGCGTTACTTAATATCATAGAATATTTTTCAAACATACTCTAATTTATAGAAACATGTCCTTATTAAATTTATCGATATGGCTGAAAAGATTTTTATAAACTTATTACATGTATTTCATTAATGTACAAAAACAAATCAGTATCTGTTGTAATCCCTGCGTATAATGAAGAACAAGCAATTAAACATGTTGTAACAGATCTCAAAAAATTAAAAATCATTGATGAAATTATAGTAATTAACAATTGTTCAACAGATTCTACTAAAAAGATTGCACTGAAAGCTGGTGCAAAGGTTATTGATGAAAACAAACAAGGGTTTGGACGTGCATGCATCACTGGTTTAAAAAACGTAAAATCTGACTTGATTGTATTAACAGAAGGAGATCATACATTTGATGCAAAAGATATTCTACTGTTCGTGAAATATATTGATAGATATGATCTAGTGCTTGGAAACAGAATGATTGGAAAATCTGTAAGGCCTAAAGGGTACATTAGGTTTGGCAATTATTTGCTTTCTAAACTTATTGAAATATTATGGAACAAAAAGCTTGGATTAACTGATGTTGGTTGTACTTATAGAATGATTAGAAAAACATCGCTTGATAAGATCATAAGTAAGATATCTGTGTCTGGTCCACACTTTACTCCAGAATCAACCATTGAAATTTTAAAAGCTGGAATGAAAATTAAACAAATTCCTGTTAAAAACTTAGCTAGAAAAGGTTATTCCAAATTAAGCAAAACCTGGTTTGATTCTATAAAAATAGGAATACTATACTTTGGACTTATTTTAAGAAAAAAGTTCTTCTAAAGTATAATCGTGTTCAGATAATTCTTCTGGATCATAATAAACTCCTGTGCCAAAATCATTTTTACCTGCCCACATCCTGAAATTTGTTGTTAATGTATTCGAGTATCTTTGTGTAGTATTAATGACTAGGATTTCGTTAACACCTGTGAAAGCAGAAATGTCTAATCCTGGGTCATGATTCAATATTCTTGTATCCATGGTTATTGTATTGTTTTGAATTAAATTATCAATTTTTTCAATAACACTCTTGTCCTCAGGTAACGGAATTGCTAAATGATGCGGTCCAGACATCCAATATTTGTAGTTGTTAACAATAGAATTTTCTTGAAATTCTTTTTCATAATTGTTAAGATTCCTTGGTATTGTTAAGAATACAATAATTAGAATTATATAAAAAATTGTTATGAGCTTTTGTTTTGACATTTTAAGTTCTTTTATTAAGTAAATTAAAGTGTAGGAAGCAAACAATGCAGCAAAATATGTTAAACAATAATTCTCAGCTTTTGTAACAAAATTTCCTGTTTGAAAAAAGGGAAGAATATGTGATATCAAATACGAGTATTTTATTATTAAAACTGGTGCAAGAAAACATGACACTGCTAATAACAAATTCTTTTTATTAAATTTCAGAAACATTAAAAACCCAATAACTGATAATAAAAACAAGCTTGGATATTGCATGATTATTTTGTTTTTAGTTAAATAAATACCAACTGTTGTAAAATAAATGAAGAATATAATTGGTTTAAGATATTTTTTTGAAGGTGTAAACTTGAATTTTATATAAGTAAGGAAGTACAATATTATTAACAAAATTAAACCAATGAGAAAAATTAAAGGAGAAACAAGTTCCTTAACATTTGAATATAGATAAACAGATGAAAAAAGTATTGAAATTATTATTGACCTTACTGAACCAACAGTTTCTTTATGTTCTCCAAGCAAGAGATTAAACAATCCATATAATGTTACTATTAAATAAACAATCAAACCTATTGCTGGGTTAGTCATTAAACATAATGATAGAAAGATTGAAGTCATTATCTTATTTCTTTTTAAAAACGCTAATGCACCCGATAAAAAAATAAAGCTGATTGTTGTTCCACGAACATCTAATGTTCTTGCCCATACAAAAGACATTATTAAAAATAATAATGACCATTTGCCACTTTTTTTACCAAAAAGCGTTTCTGATAATAAGTAAAAACTCAGTATTAATAATATATTCTGAATAATTAAAAACCCAGAGATTGCATAAATTGCTTTTAGACCTGAAAAAATGCTTAATGTTCCAAAATATGTTGAAATTATTGGTAACACTTGATGGTCTGAGTAAAGCGGAGAAGGGTTATTTGAAAATGCATTGTAATCATTAAAAGAAGAGACTTGTTGAACAGATCCCACATATGGCAAGGTATCTATCAAAAGATATTTGGTTTGTGTTATTTGGTAATACGCAATAGGGAACAGGATTAATAATAAAATAACAAGGCAATAAACATTAATTTTTATTTTGAAATCAAGTTTGGTTTTTATAGTTAAACCAAGTAATAAAATTCCATAAAAAATTAGTAGAGCAGAGTAAGTAACAGCATTAAACAATCCAAGGATTAAAACTAAAAAATAGTTTAAAAAAACAGATATAGCAAAACCTCCCAATAATGTACGCAACAATGATTTTTCTTGTTTAAAAAACAGTTTGAACAAATAAAAACCAACAGGCAATATTAGAAAAAAAGGAAATAAAATTTTAAAAAAATTTATGATGTTAGATTGTCTTTGTACGTACTTGGCAGAGTAAGTTATTAATATTAAAAACACTGAACTAATAATTTTTAATTTCATTCTATTTTTTCATAAACCTGAACAGTGTCAGTTGAATAAACCATTTTAAACTTGTTAAGATTCTGTTGCAATATTTGTTTAGATTTAAGGAAATTATTTTGTCTCCACGTGTTTTTTATAGGTCCTAGTACTGTATAATCAAAATACAATGGATTGCATCCATTGCCCATCATGTACGTTACTGGGTAATTCCCTTTCATTGCATAATATGGGATACTAACATCATTAATGTCATTATGTTCAGCAACCACACATACTGTATAATTGGTTTTAGTCATATATGGAAAAATAGAATTAAGGTTTACTGATGACATGAAAGGATAATTACTTTGTGTGTTAATTAGTTCTGTCTTACCAATACTAAACGTATAATCAATCATACTTGAATTATATGCAAGGTTAAAAGCAGCAAATAACATAATAAAAACCAGTAAATGTTTTCTAATAAATTTGTTACACGCAATAACCATTGACATGAAAATAAAGACTGGTGCAATATATCTTGGGTCTTTGTTAGAAATCAGTGTGAAAAGTCCGCAGATGAAAAAAACATTACCAAGAACAGGTTTAGTTTTTTTGTTTTTAAGACTGTACAAGAATAAGACAAAATATACAAATGAAAATCCATTAATGATTGCAAACAAGTAATAAGTTATACCTGAAAAAGTGTAAAATTCAGGGTTACCTTGCGAACTTAGATTAGCCAATAATTGAAGAAAATTAAATTTAATGTAAAATGGTAAAGCAACTAAAAAAGCAATAGAAAAAGGTAAGATGTAGTTTTTTGGGTTTTTTATTTTTAACAACGGAATTATAAAATAAACAAAATATGACCATTTAATAAGTAAACCACATCCAAAAGTTAGCCCAAACAAAATGGAAAATTTCTTATTGTTAAAATTATCAGAATATAATAAAAACATATATCCTAAAGCTATCATTGAGACTAAAGGATAATCTAACAAATAATCTCGCATTAACTCATTATATAACGGAATTGTTGAAACAATAAACGCTAGGATTAATCCTGTTTTGTTATTACTAAGTTTTTTACCAATGAAAAAACAGCTTAGTACTAGAACTCCTAAATAAAATAAGTTTGTTAACATTCCACTGTCATAACTAGGTCCAAACATCATGAAAAATGGAACTGTCGTATAATGAAAAAAAGGTGGGTAATAATTTAATGCCCAATTGAATATGGGATACGCACTTTCAAACTTGGTTGTGTCAATACCTTTAAACTTATAGTATTTGTGAAGACTTATCATTAAATGCCATGACTGGTCCCATTCTGGGTTAGAATTATCTTTATGAACAAAATAAATTAATTGTACAGATTGAAGCACAAAAATAAAAAAAATAAAAAAAACAATTGATTGTTTTTTCATAATTATAATTTAAAAGAAACTATTTATTTAAATCTACCTTAAACAGTATAATTTATATAATATTCGTCATATAATCCAGAACATGAAAAAACTTTTTGGCAAAGTTTCAAAAAATAATCTAATCTTGTTTGTGTTTCTTATTTTATTTCATATTTAGACTCAAAGTCTAAACATTTAGCTTTAATTTCAATAGTAATTATGTTATTTCTTGTTTTGTTATCACAAGTAAACACTATACAAAAAAATGATTGGAAAACTGTTACAAAGTTTTTAGGTGAAAATGTAAATAAAGAAAATGATATGATCTTTATTTTCCCGTTTTATCATCAGGACCCTTTCATATACTATTATTCAGATCATTGTTTCACTGAATGGGAAATTTACGAGTGCGGGTTTAAGAACCATAATCTGTTATCCTTAAACCATAGCGTGGTATGTTGCGAAAATAATAGTAAAGTATACAGTCCGATTGGTGGTGAAACAATAAGTGATTTTATCAGTAAACCTATATGGCTAGTTAGTGTGTATGAAGAAAGTAATGATAAAGACCTTACTTTGTTTGGTTATTTTAACAATACAAAACAACTTAATCTAACACGTTATTTTGACGGTGGAATAAAAGTATACAAATTCGAATAATTTATATAAAATCATGCTTTTGATATTTTATATGAACCCTATTGTTAAAAAAGATATTCTAAATGTTATTGAACAAACTCTCTCTATTATAAAGAGTGGTAATTTGTTCAAGTTAAGAGAACTTAGTGATCATGTTATACATAACGCTGCAGTATTCCAGGATAAAGATTCTATTACAATTGCAGTAACAATATATTCAATGTCAAAAATATACAAAACTGTGAAAGATCTTGATCATGTGATTGTTTCACATTTGTCAAATGCTAAAGAGTTTCTTAGCAAAGGTAGTTTTAACCAGTATGAAAAAGAAATTAAAAATATGGTTAAAGATATTACTGAAAAAGATGCTAAGACTAAGTTTTACATTAACGAAGTTTTGGAACGTGCACAAATTAAAAAAGCGTCTAAAATGTTTGAACATGGTATTTCTCTTGGCCAAGTTGCTGATGCGTTAGGAATATCATTATGGGAATTAATGGACTATGTTGGTAAAACACGGATTGTTGACAAGTTTGAACATAAAACAAATGTTCATGATAAGTTAAAGTTTACAAGAGGGTTGTTTAAATGAAAGCTCTGGTTTTTGATACAGGACCAATTATTACACTTGCAATGAACAATCTATTATGGCTTGTCAAGGAAATGAAAGATAAGTTTAACGGCGAGTTTTACATCACAGAATCTGTTAAACGTGAATGTGTTGATAGGCCATTGACAAGCAAGAAATATAAGTATGAAGCAATACAGGTTTTTAAGTTAATCCAAGACGGGATTATTAAGATTTATAAAAATCCAGAATTAAAACATAAATCTCTTACATTATTAAACCTTGCAAATAGTTTGTTCAAAGCACACGATAATTATATTAAAAATGTACAATATGCAGAGATTGAAGCTATAATGGCATTAAAGTTACTAGGTGCTGAAGCTGTTGTTATTGACGAGTTTATAACAAGGTCATTGATAGAAGATCCGTTATCAGTTAAAAAACGTATGAAAAAAAAGTTGCATACTAACGTCATGATTGATGATAACAATCTTAAACTGTTCAAAAAAGAAGTTAAAGGTGTTAAAGTTATCAGATCGTTTGAGTTAGTTACAATTGCATACGAACTTGGCATGTTTGAAAATTATTACCTAAAATTACCCGATCCAAAGAAAACTTTGCTTGATGGACTGCTCTGGGGCGTGAAATTAAACGGCTGTTCAGTGACTGAACATGAAATCAGAGAAGTCATGAAAATCTACATTAGGTAGATTTTCGGGACATCAAAAATCTCTCTTTGAGAGATTTTTTCGTGTAAAGAAAATTGAAGGATTCTAGTGTTTTCCTCTTATTTTAGACGCTAAAAACAGTAAGATTTAAATATTTAATCTCCTCTATTTATAGACGGAGGGGGAAATTTATACGTTTTTCATCAAATAGTTTTCCCTATTATATTATTGAGGAGGTAAAATAAAATGGCAGAAAAAGTATCTAAAGCAGGCGTTAGAAAAGAAGGTGGGTACCTTTACTTTGTAGATAAACAAGGAGATGTCTCAAGAGCTCCAATGAGCAGAGGCGGACGTAAAAAAGGTTCAGTTAAAACTGAAAAAGTAGCTCGGGTAGGAGTTAGAAAAGAATCCGGATTTCTATACTTTGTAGATAAACAAGGCGACGTTTCAAGAGCTAAAATGGCTCGAGGACGAAGATAATTTAATTTTTTTATCTTTTTCTTTATCCCTTATCATATTTATCAAGTTCTTCTTGACATGTTGTAAAGCTTACTATGTTCCATGAACTCATACCGTTGTCTCCTGGTCCAACTATATAGTTACTGTACATCATAGAAAAAGGAGGGTTTGCGGGTCTGTACTTATCTTCTCTGTATCCGCATCCTGGAATGCATCCTGCATCTGGGAATTCATCTTCCCATTTACATTTCAATTTAGGTATATCTTGATAAAGAATATTTCCTAACATGTCTTTCTTAATAGGTACATTAGAAAGAATTACTGGATCTCCTTCATCATCCAAAACAGGCACAGGATTCGAATCACAATTGGGCTCCACATCATAAACTTTATCTTCCAAATCCCCATCAATATATTCATCTGCTAATCCACACACTGCATGTCCAAGTTCATGTGTTATTGTATTCACATCAATTGGCCTATCACGAACCAACATGTATTTACCACCGAGCTTATCTAATGCATAACTCTTACCTGAATTAACTGTTGTAAACACAACCTTATCAATATAAACTGGACACATTCTATCATATTCATCTGGTAAATAAAAAGTACTAATATCTTCTCCTGTTAGGATAGCCTGTCTTAGTTCTTTATTAATTCCAAAAACATTAAATGTCCAAAAAGTTATATGTCCTTGGTCAAAAGGAGGAGTTGATAGAACTTTAAACATCTCTGTATCAATTCTTTCAACCCAATCATTAAAATTATTCTCAAGGTGTTCAGAAGGTGATCCGCTATATCCAACTGGTACAAAAAGGATATCTAAATCTCCACCATCATGCACCTTCGTACAATAACCTTCGCATCTTCCACATGTTGAACCATAAGAGTAACCACAATCAATTAAGAATTCAAAATCATCATAAACTCCGTTACAACAACTTGAAGGTAATCCATCTGGACAATCAGGAAATCTAATTAAATCGAAATTACTACAACTAATATATTCGGGCTCATAATTGTACATTAAAACCTCGACTTTTTCCGCACTTTGTTCACAGGAACAACCATAAAAAGGGTTGCTGTTACCTTGGATTACGTTTCTTTTATCTACTTTACTAAGCGGCTTACTATCTTGACAGGTTTCTGGTTCAATTGAATCCGGAATTCCGTCAGAATCAAAATCAAGATAAGCACATTTATCATTGGCACAGTAAGCTCCAAAATTTTCACAAGGTATTTTATCAACTTTTGGTTTATTGTCTTCACAATACCATTCATAAATTGTTTCTGGAGTCTCGCAATTATCGCAACAAGTGTCTTCAAGTTGTTGAAATTTTCCATTCAAAACACCTTTTGTGTATCCTTTAATAAAAACATTCCTGCTTATTTCCTCAGATTCAAGACAAGGAACATCTACAGAATCCATACATTGACCGTTGTAACAAATTAAATCAGATTTACAATCTTCTTGAAACTCACATGGGTCTCCCTCTTCGCCTGAACCTAAAGGGTAGCATCTGTCTTTAAAGCATTGTTCGTTGAATACTTCTGAACACGAAATAATTTCAAGTTTCGGTTCTGTCCCATCACAATACTCCTCATATAACATATCTGGTTTATCACAGCTAGAACAACACTTATCTGGCAATTGTCTTAGTTTACCATCGCGGTAGTACTCCACATATCCTTTTTGATGAAAATTTTTTCCATTATCAAGTAATTCATCACCTTTCGTGTCAAATGCCTTACAGGGGATGGTTTCCGGAAGTACACAATTCCACTCAAAACAAAACTCTTCCTCTCCACAATCATCTGTTCGTAGACAGAATTCCCCTATTTCACCGAACGAGAGATATACACATAAAAAAAATACAGTAAATAAAATTATTTTTTTTTGCATCATCCTATACAATACCCATATATGTTTAACTCATCATATTTATACTGAAACACAAATGTCCGATCATATTTTGGATCAGAAAATGTGCTATAATCAAATAATACTATCATCTTATTAACTGGTACAATGTTAATTTGAGACGTGGTCCTGGTGGTATTACAAACACCAGCCACATTGAATTCTCCTATGTTTACGTTTGAATCAATAGCTTGTTGCAAGAGCTGTTTTGCAATATTAAAATTTCTTCCGAGCGGTGTTTTAATATTTACATTAAAAGATTCAATAGTATTCTTATTGTCTTCGATTTCCAATGAGACAGGATAGTTAATTTGAACAAGAACTGAGTGGTTATTAATTGTGGTGTTAACATTAATTTCATCAAACACAGTAATAGAAACTTTTCTCAAGGATTCCATGGCTGAGAAATCTGTGCAATTATCAATATTCGTCTGAACATGCTGTGAAACTTGTTTTTCAATATAATCTAACTCTGGAGATATGTCTTCTCCATTATGAAACCAATAAGGAATTTTAATAAAACCTGAACGACTCCATTTGATGTTTTCCGATTCCGGATCAATGTACCCTCCTTGTAAACTTAATCTGTGGAAAAGTAAATTCCGTAATTCATCATATAAACATTGTTCAACATACTCTTGTATTTGTTCTGCATATAATTCAAGCGACACATCCCCAATTTCCCGTTCAAATTGTACTTTATTTCTTTTGTTTACGTTATATAGAAACGCTCCAATTAAAATAACAATAACAACCCCAATAATAACAAAAACAGTAATCTGCCCCTTCTTCATTATTTATTAAATCATACAATTAACATTATAAATATATTTCTTTTTTAGAACATTGCAATGAGCGAGAAAGGCATTATTATTTCTGGCAAGTTTTCTGAGATAGTAGCTAGGCAGAAACACGGTGAAGAAATTGAATTAGGCGAGTTGTTAATTGCTGAGAATAAAGATTCAACGATATTGTTACAAGTCTATGATTTAGTGTATGGTTCACAGTTATCTTCAAGTAATCTGGAGTTAGTGTCTGGTATGAAATTGGAGGAAGACTCAGAGTTAATGTTCATGGACGAAAAAATAAGAAATTATAACCTTGCATTGTTAAAAAATTTAATAACTATCAAAGATAAATTTGCACACTCTTCAAAGTCATTACCTGACTTTTTCTCAAATGTTAGAAGTGTTAAAAAACAAGATTTATCTTTTATCACACGACCTATTAATCCGTTGTATGTAGGTAATTTACGATCTGGTAATAAAGTGTTAGATGTTGAGATTTTTTTACCTGGCCAGAAAGTGTTCCAGCACCATGTTTTAATAGGTGCTAGTACTGGTAAAGGAAAATCTAACCTAGCTTCTACAATGTTATGGTCGTTGTTAGATGAAAAGTATACTGGAATTTTAGTCTTGGATCCACACGATGAATATTATGGTCGCAACAAAATCGGGTTAAAAGACCATCCTAGTGCTAATTGTGTTTATTATTCACCTAACCCACCTGCAGGTCAGAGAACTTTAAAGATTAATATTAGACAAATACGGCCAACCCATTTCAACGGTGTCATGGATTGGAGCACTGCGCAAAAAGAAGCTTTAGTAGCGTATTTTAAAGTGTTTAAACATAACTGGATCCAGGCAATAATAACAGAGCAAGAAACAGGGTTCAAGTTTCATGAAGGTACTATTGGAGTTGTGAAAAGAAGGTTAATGTCTCTGCTTAATTTAAGCCAGTATGATAACAGGATTAATGCAAAAGGTATATTTGACTTTAACTCTGGTGAAACAACAGTAGGTGATATTTGTAATGACCTTGAAAAAAATAAAATAGTTATTGTTGACACGTCAAGTTTTTCTGGCAGTGTTGAGATTTTGATAGGTAGTTTAATTTCAACTGAAATTTTAAGCAGGTACAAATATTATAAAACAACAGGTGAATTGAACCAGAAGCCAGTTATTTCCATATTATTAGAAGAAGCGCCTAGGGTGTTAGGCAAAGATGTTTTGGAAAAAGGATCTAACATATTCTCAACAATTGCTAGAGAAGGTCGGAAGTTCAAAATAGGGTTAACTGCTATCACACAATTACCCTCATTAATACCTAGGCAAATACTAGCTAACATGAACACTAAGATAATTCTAGGCATAGAAATGGCACCAGAGAGACAAGCAATTATTGAAAGTTCTTCACAAGATTTAAGCAGTGATTCAAGAGCAATTGCTGCCCTAGACAAAGGTGAAGCAATTATTACTTCTAACTTTACTAAGTTTGCTATACCAGTTAAAATACCTTTATTCGAAGAATACGTGAAAGATAAAGTTAAAGAAAAGCAGGAAAAGTTAGGGTATGACGGGGTTAAGTTAGATTAGCATTTCTTGAGGTTTATATTTTCTATTCATTACATAATTTTGTACTCTTTGAGGTACATCTGCGACTGCTAATGCCCACATCCCTAAAACAGTAGCATATTGAGCTATGTACCATTTTGGATCAGTAAATGCTGCAGCATCTCCGGATTGTACAAAATAATCTAAAAACATATGGCTTCCAACCACTGCTAATGATTTTAAAGGTAAGAAAGTAAAATCTGACTTAACTATATACAAAGGTAATTTTTTCAGTTCTACTGAACTAACAAAATTAGAGAATTTTGATGTTAACGTGTCAAGTAAATTTTTATTATGATACGCTTTTGTCATTTCTTGGATTCCATCACGACAAAATTCAATAATTTCTTTCCTGTTCCTTTGAACAGCAATTGCTAATCCAACCAGTAAAGATTTATATAATCCTCCGGGAAAATGTAATTCTTCGCCTCTGTGACACCATTTTCGACATTCTTCAATTAATTCTTCTGGTATTACTTTCTCAGCATTGTTTGTTATTTGGTGCTTTCTAACTTTTCTTAACAAACCCAATATTTTACTTGAAATAGAACCATACTCTTCTTTTGGAAAATGTTCTGCTAAGTATTCAGAAAAGCCATATGTTCTGTTTGCGACGTCATCTATTCTTTTAATTTGCGTTGCTGCATCAATATCAGGAGAAAAAGATAGAACTGAGGCTAGTAAACAATCTTCACCTGGATCAAGTTTTTCTTCAGGTTGTATTTTTCTTTGGTAATATGTAATAATTGATTTTCTAATCTGGTCCATGACTTGGTTAACCGCGAGTCCAAACCCAACGTGCATGCCTGTACCATATGCAACTGCAATTAAATGTTCTAATCCTGCCACTATTCCTTCCTCACTATTTAATAATTTTTGAAAGAATTCCCCTTTTTATCTCAATAATTTATTCTTTTATATTTAAAACTACTGCATATCTTTAAATATGTTCAACATCTTTAATTAATAATGAAATTCTCACATCTAGCAGACTGTCACATTGGCGGTTGGCGTGATCCGAAGTTGAAAGATATTAACACTCAAGCGTTTTTCAAAGCTATAGATATTTCTATTCTTGAAAAAGTTGATTTTATTCTTATAGCAGGTGATTTGTTTAACACTGCATTGCCAGGTATTGATAAGTTAAAAGAAGTTGTTAAGAAATTCAAAGAGTTGAAAGATAACTATATTCCTGTTTATTTAATTGCGGGCAGCCATGACTTTTCACCTTCTGGAAAAACAATGTTAGATGTACTTGAAGAAGCTGGATTGTGCACTAATGTTGTAAAAGGTTCAGTTGAAGATAATAAGTTAAAACTAAAATTTACTGTTGATAAGAAAACAGGTGCTAAAATAACTGGCATGTTAGGAAGACGAGGCATGTTAGAAAAATCTTATTATGAAGAACTTGACAGAGATTCGTTAGAAAAAGAATCAGGTTTCAAAATATTCATGTTCCATACTGCTTTAACTGAGTTAAAACCTAAAGCATTAGAAAGAATGGAATCTGCGCCAATATCTTTTTTACCAAAAGGTTTTGATTATTATGCAGGTGGTCATGTTCATATAATAGAAAAACAAGATCTTCCTGGTTACAAAAACGTTGTTTATCCTGGTCCAACTTTTCCCAACACATTTTACGAACTTGAAGAGTTAACTAACGGTGGTTTTTACATATATGACAAAGGAGATGTTAAAAGGCACGATATTAAGATTAAAGATGTTGTTAAAATCAAAGTAGATGCAAATAATAAAATTCCAGAAACTATAACAAGTGAAATAATTGACCAGATTAAAGATGTTAAAGATAAAATTGTTCTAATCAGAGTGTCTGGTGTTTTAGACTCTGGTAAAATAAGTGAGATAGATTATAAGAAAATAACTGAGTTATTACATGAAAAAAAAGCTTATTTTGTTATGAGAAACACAAGTGGATTAACAACTAAAGATTTTGAAGAGATTAAAATTGAAACAACAACTGCTGAGGAAATTGAAGATCAATTGATTAATGAACATGTTGGACAGGTTGAAATAAATGGTTGGGACATGAACAAAGAAAAGTCCATGGTAAAAAGTTTCATGACATTACTGAGTTCTGAAAAAAAAGAAGGTGAAAAAGTTTACGAGTATGAAGATAGAGTTAAGGAAGAGTTGATGAGGATATTGGAAATTTAAATATAACGCATTAACCTCTGTAATCTTGCATTAACTTAACTGTATTTTTATCCTGAACTAACCATTCAGGAAGAAATGGAGGTAAAGTTTGAAAAATTAATTGTTTTTGAATATATTCTTCAAAGTTTTCAAGGTGAGTTTGATATTGTTCAATTGAAGCGCCCGCTGGAAGATTGGGAATACATAGATTGAATCCTTCTCTAAACTCTGTGTATCCACCAATAAACTTAGATAATTTAACAGGGTTTGCTTCAATATAAGACTTAACTAAGAATTCCATATACAAACTATATGTTGCTAAAACATCTCCAGCTCTTTGTCGAAAATCATCAAAACGTCGAAAGGTTTGTATTCCTGCTTCTTCTGTTAGGGATTTTGCTATATCACCAATTTGAGCTGCAGTATCTGCTGTAAAGATAGTATTATTTATCAGTTGCCACTCTGCACGATTATCTTGATATTCTCTTAAAATAATATCTTGAAATGTTTTTTGTATATCTGGAAGATATCCAAATGTTTCTCCAAATTCTCTTCCTTGTTTAACATAATCTCTCAATAATCTTCTGATTAAAGCTTCACTTTCATCACAATGCACAAAGTATTTATGGCCTTTAAAAAGACCGTTTTCTCCAAATAAACTCTCTTGTATGAATTTTCTAGTATCACTAATGTAATTACTAGAACTTGAATCTTCATCTCCAGCTAAACTTAATGTTCCATCTTTATTCAGTAATGTTGGTGGGATAACTGGGTCTCCTGTTCTAAATTTTTTAGGCTCAGGACCATCATGAGTTACAACATTAACATCTTCTCTAAAAAAGTATGAATTTTCTAATCCTTTTTCCACAGCATGAAGTAAAAAACTTTCTACAATTATTACTGGTGCAGGTTCTAAGGGAGTAGCTTTTTCATGA
The DNA here is from genome assembly GCA_964512765.1 of uncultured Methanosarcinales archaeon. GTDB lineage: Archaea > Nanobdellota > Nanobdellia > Woesearchaeales > GW2011-AR15 > GW2011-AR15. The sequence goes on along the minus strand of CAZEKF010000004.1, from coordinate 67,550 downwards.
TCCCAAATAAGGTCCCCTGGATTTTTTCTATAATAGGGCATAGGTACAGTTTCACCCAGAGACAATCTTATAAGCGAATTGTATAATGCAATAAAATCAATTAAATTAGGATCATCCCAATTTCTTATTGCACCTTGAATTGCTTCAACAGCAGTTATGTCCCTGTAAAACCTATCTGCTTCAACTATTGTTACATATTCCATAGTTGGATCATAGTTAGAAGTAAGCGTTAGATCAACATCAGGGAAGTGTCTAGTAACAAGAATCTTTGAAGATTGTTCCTGACCTATTATCATGGCTATCAATTCTGCAATAGTAGATTTTCCAGAAGATGTTCCTCCTATTACAGCGACAAATATTGGTTCAACTATATCTTTAATGTTGCTAATAATAACTCTCCCCCACTGTAATTTATTCTTTTTTCTATTAATATTTAAACTTATGTAACACCAAACCAATAACAAAAATTAATTTAGAATTTGCTTCAATTCATCAATTATATTATTACTATATTTCAATTCAACTGAACCCATTGCAAAGTTATCTCTGCCACCACCTTTACCATTGAACTTAGAAATAGCTTTTTTTAGTAATTTAGGAGCATTAAACTCTTTAGATGTGTTCATTAAAACCATTGCTTTACCTTCTAGTTTATTAACAAAACACACTATTGTTTTGTTTTTAATTAATAACGCTGCTTTGTCAATTAACTGTTTTTTTTCTAAATTTTCAACTGTGTTATAGATTAAAGTAATTTCCTTAATTTTCTCTTCTTTGTAATAATCTAAAAACTTACTTGATACTTGTCTGAACTTTTGTTTATAGTTATCTGTTTCTTTTTGTATTTTATTAATTGAACCTAGTACATTATCAACATCAGTTTCTAATAATGATGCAGATTGCCTTGTTATTCTAGCTAGTTCAAACAATTCTTTTTTTACATTAACTTTAAACCGTATTTCCCAGCTGCCTTTGTTAAAACTAAACTTTGTTATCAATATATTACCAACTTGTCCAGATGATTCACAGTGTAATCCAGTACATGCTGAATAGTCAAAATCTTTTACTTCAACAACCCTAACTTTATCAGACTTTATTCTATCTGGTTTAATCCTCAATTTACCTAAATCAATTGCTTCTTGTTTAGTATATTGTTTTTCAATTAATGAACGGTCTTCTTCAATGATTTTATTGGCTAATTCTTCAGCTTTGAACAAATCTTCCCAGGTTAATTTATCTGTTTTAATAAAAATTGAACTTTCTTCAACACCTAAATGTATTTTATCTAATTTTGAATCTTTTAATGCCATTTCAATTGCTTTGTAAAAAATATGTTCGCCTGTGTGCATTTGAATTAATTTAGTTCTTCTTTCTTTGTTGATTTTTATAACAATTTTATCTCCTTGTTTAATATTACCTTTTTTTGGTTTAACTCTTTGTATTATTTTATCTTGTTCTATGTAAACTTCAACAACATCTCCTTTGAATGAATCTGATTCAATAGTTCCTGTGTCACAAGGCTGACCTCCGCCTCCAGGGTAAAAGATTGTGTTGTCTAGTTCAATCAAGAGATAATCATTTGATTTTGTAACTTCTTTTATTATTTGTTCAGATGTGTATTTCATTTTGAATAAGAAGAGAAGATTATTTTATAAGTTTTTTTAAGAATAAAAACGCTTTGAATCTATGCAAACATAATTTCTAAAGCTTTCTCAAGAATATCTGGAACATTATAATAAGGTGTTCCTCCATGTCCAATATTATCACGACCACCATAGCTATGAACTGCTATTAAACCATTGCTATCACACAATATTCCTCCTGACCCCCCAGCTAATTCTATTGGTGTATGAGTATTAAAATGAATTGAATCTAATACTTGTCCATAATCATTCACATTAGTATCATGATTCTTATTATCAACTATAGCTGGTACAATCACTGGTACGTCTGCACTTTGTGGAAATCCTGCAAAATATACTTGACTTCCAATTACAATTTCTTCATAAGGCAAGAAACAGATTTGATCTAAATTAGGTAATCTTGTATCATTATCAAAAACAACCAATGCTTGATCCTTTTCTTTATCAACATACAAAATTCTGTTACTTTTAAGTTTAAGACTATGAATTTTTCTTTCACCATTTGAAACATCAATAGAAAAATGATATTTTTCAGTGTTTCTCATTATTGCTCTACGGTCATCTTTATTCAAACAATGAGCTGCTGTCACTACCACTGGTCCGCCAAACATTTTAATAAAATTAGGATTGTTAATAATATAACCTGATGCACCTCTAAATTGCCCTAGAAATCTTAGCCAATTGGAAATCTGAGAAAAGTCATTTCCATTATCACTTGGTTCAACTGGTTTAAACATTCGTTCCAATCTCCCAGAGTAGATAGTAAAAACTTCTGGTTTTGCATCAGATTTAAACTTTGACAAATTTAAAAAAAATCTTTCTTCTTCATCTACATCAATTTCCAATATCTTAGTCAGATCTTCAATTATATGAGTAACACCATGCTCACTATTGCTTTCAATTCTGCCAACAATGAAATAATCTCCTTTTTTAGTATGCTGCCAACGTAAATTGTTTGGTATTATCCATAATCCTGATTCACAAACTGTTTCAAAATGCTTTTCAGGGTCCCAGTCTGTAAGCTCCTCAATTGGATCCCTTGTATATTCAAATGCTCCATCTGTTGGTTCAAATCTGGGTAATAATGCTAATGCACAATATTTATCAAATATTTGATCTAATGGTCTATTTATTAAATTAAATTGTTCTCCAAAAGGTATTACTAATTCTTCAAATAAAACTTCCATTATTTTATTTATATTAATTTCATAACTAAAACCAATATTTACTGCTTTATGAGGTAGTAATAAATATGCTTGACTATAAGAATATCTGTCAGGTAATTGCTTCAGCAAATTAGCCACATAACTTTCATCACATTCGATTTCAATCTGCAAATAAGGATTAAAGTTTCTTACAGGTTTATTTGTATTCGCATACAAATCTGACATACTTCTTAACAGATCAACATCTAAACAATAAAACATCTTAGATGCTTCGTTTAATTCTATTCCATTAGCTAACTTATAAGAATCTCTTTTCCGTGCTGCTCGTTGATCAATTCTCCATGCATTTTCTGATCTCTTATACATCATATTATAATAAATATAGGATATTTCAGGCATTGCATCAATAAAGAAAGATTTATATCTTTCCCAATGGACATCAAAAGAGTCACTTAAAGCATGATCAGATAAATTATCCATATCTATTATTCCTCTAAATGAAAAAATTCTTCTAACTGGTTCTGCAGTTCTTCCCAAATATAACACTGCTGGGTGTAATTTTCTTTCCTGATATCGTCCTTCTTTTAATATTTGATCTATCATCATTTGTTTTATTGTATCAAAATTTATTTCCTCAAATAATGAATCAATAAAATTTGGATCCAAATCATTGTTTTGAACAATTTCTGTCCACAATTCGTCTGCTTTCGTAGTTAATATTTCTTCCAGTCTTGTTCCTTGTTCAATACTTAAAGAAGAATGCCAAAAAAAGTTATTTTGAGATGATTTTTCAAATTCTGACAGTATTAATCTATAATATACAACACGTTCAAGTTTTCCACTATCTCTATAATGAATTGAGTTTTCAGGAAGAACTGTATGAATGAGTGAATCGAGTTTTGTTCTAGATTCATAAAATCTTGGAATATATCTCTCCCAATTTACATCTAGAAAATCTCCAAGTGCAGAATCTGACATTCCCTCTAAATTTATTGTCCTATGGAATCTTCTTCCATTGAAAGTTGAAGCATTTCCTAGAACTAGGACAGAAGGATGAGAAATAGGATATTCATTAATTTCTCCGCCCATTAATTGTTGAATAAAATCATTTTTTAATTTTCCAAAATCAACAATAGCCATCATCTGCGAAAACAATCCCTCTTCATGAAATTCTTCCTCTCCAGAGAAACAAATCCATAGTTCTTGAATTTTTTTATCTAGACAAGCTCTTATTCTTTCTTCTTGTTCAGAAGGTAAAAAAGGATGATAAAAAACATTTTCATTATGTAGTTTGCCAAATTCTTGTCTCATTAAGTGGTATTAAAAAATTTTGTGAAGCATTTCATGTCTTTGTTCTCGAAGGTGTGACTGATCTGAATTTTCCGGATAAACACTACTAAAGAAAAGAGAAGCTACACTTATTTCTTCCTCAATAATTTCTGAAGGAGTCATAATAAACAAAAACAATAGTTTATTTATAAATATTACTACTATTTAGAGGTAAATTTAAATATAACAATCAACAACTTCCTTTTATGCATATTATAACAACAAGACAAGGTGAAGATATTATTTCTTTAGTTAATCAGGTAGATTTAAGTTCAATTAAGAATGGTGTCATAACAATTAAAAGAAATACTTGTTTTCAAAGATTAGAAGATTATTTTCTCTCTGGTGCAATTTCAATGGATGAGTTTTGGTGTATGTGTCTAGATCAAGACGATGGTTTCAATGGTTTTGAAATTGATGTCAACGTTAATAACCATAAAATCTCTCAAATTGACTTTGTAATTAATTATTGTTTGGTAAATGGAAGAAGCTATCCTTCTATAGGTGGATTGATTGATTACAGTAAGCTATTTAGTTTTCACAATCCAAAATTAAAAGAAAGTAAATATGTTACCATTTCTTTTAGAAAAGACGGTCAAGATGGATTTGACGAATATGAATATAGTGTAAGTTTTTCAGATGGATATTCACCTAAAACAGAAATAGAAATATATTATTCTGATGAAGCAGACCAACACGTAATAGAAATATTACAATTACTTGGATTAGACAAAGCTAAAGATATTACAGATCAACCTTCAAGACCAGGTATGGATAGTGTTTATAAAATGCTTAAAAAAAGACATTGGTCAAACCTTAATTTTAGGTTATTTGAGACTGAAAAAATGCATAGTGATTATTTAAGATTTCTCCTTGACATAAGTGTTCCTGGACACTGTAATTGGACAAGAATTCCTGTTAATTTACAGGAAACACCCCATCCTGTTATGATCACATGCAATCTTCCACCGTATAATGTAAGTATTAATATTAAGGACCAAGGCTATAGATTTACATTTAATACATCATCAGTTTCTCATCCTGTACCCATTGATTTTCCTTTAGATTATATTCCAACAGGTTTCTTACATTTTCAAGTAGGTGACCGAATATATGAACAAGGACCTGTAAAAAAAGAAGATATTGCTCTTGGCCAAGAAATACTATCATTATTCCTATCAGATGTTCCTTATAAAGATGTAGAATGGATTGTTGAATATAATAGAGAAAACATTTAATTTTTTATATCTACTAAAATTATAATTAATGAAATAACAAATAATTATATAAATGATTTAAATATTCATTTACAAACAATGATACCTAGCAAAGGAAACAAAATAAACTGTTTAATTAGCTTGGTATCTATTATCTTGGTTCTGCTACTTATTATTTAATGAACAGAAAAGTTCATTCTTTCATGAATGGTTTCTTTTCTGTATAATAACGTTGTAGAGTCAGGAATATGAAGCAAGGTGAGACAATATGCCAGATCCTGAATACATGTTAAGAATAAATGTGAAATATGCTGGAGAAACATACCAACAAACTTTTTTAGCCAAGCCAGATCATATTGTTCTAATAGGAAGAAGTACTAATCAACATCAAGAACTACAATCACAAACTTTAGAAAATGTTGTGTATTGTTTAGGAAAAGAACTAGGTCATAAATATTGGGATACAACATATCATATTCTTAGTTTTCCTAACCTGCCCATTGCAGTTTCAAATATTCATGAATTAGACCCATCAGAAGCACCAGAAGATAACGAATATTTGCATAATCTAATAGCAGAATTAATGGTTGGATTAACCTCTAACAGTTATATATTTGGTAATCATCTTGAATCAAAATATACTTGGTGGTTGGAAGGTGATCCATTAGATTTTTTTGATGAATCAACAACTGTTCATGAAGAAAATCATTATACAATTCATGGTAACAACGGAGGAGATCAATCAATTGAAGTTTCTATAGAAAGAAGTAACTATCAAAAAAGTTTTACTGTTGATGAGTTTGGTTTATCAGTATCTGAATTTGAAGAATTGTATGGGAAAGTAACATATATTTCTGTTCCTTCTAATGATAAGAAAAAACTAACAAACGGAAGAATTAAAATTACTACAGAATGGCATGAGATATCCTATTCACAGGTACTTGCTAGCAAAATTGATTTTGATTTCTTGTATCTACTTTTTAAACAAGCCACAACGAATGCAAAAGAAAATGGAGAACTGATCGGAAGGTTAGGGAGAGAAAAAGAAGGATTAGATCATTTGGCAGACCCATCACAACAATGAAATTATTTTTTTCAACAACTCTTTAACTTCCTTAGCATCAGCTTTACCTTTACTTAATCGCATTACTTTACCAACTACAAAGTTCAAAGAATTTTCATTACCTGATTTATAATCATCAACAGCTTTTTTACTTTCTTTAATTGCTTGTTTGCAATATCTTTCTAAAAGATTAGAATCAGAGACCGCCTCTAATCCTTGTTTACTGACATATTTCCTAACATCAATGTTCTCAACAACTAATTTGTCTAATATTTTCTGCGCAACATTATCAGTTATTTTCCTTTTATCAAGTAAATCTAATAATACTACAAACTCATCTATATTAAGTTTCATATCTGAAGCATCTATCTTGTTATAATTCAATACTCTTACAAGCTCTCTTCTGATCCATTTAGCAGCAAGTACAGGATCAACTTTTTTAACAGCTTTTTCAAAGATTTGTGTTAAAGAATAATCGTTTGTTAACACAATTGCATCTTCTTTTTTAAGCTTGTATTTACTAACATAATTTTTAGCTTTTTCATTTGGTAATTCAGGTAATTTTATTTTAGATAACCAATCTTTTGTAATATCAATGGGCACTAAATCTGGGTCAAAAATATAACCATAATCTTCTTCAGTTTCTTTTGTTCTAAGCAATGTTGTTACACCTTTGTCTGAGTTCCACGCTCTTGTTTCTTGTTTTTTTACACCTTCTGCTTTTTGTCTTTCAATTTCGTATTTCAATGCACGTTCAATTTCTTTAAATCCTGTAATGTTTTTTATTTCTGCCCTAACATAATTATTTGATTTAAGAGAAACGTTTGCATCAGCTTTAATAATATTTTTTTCAGGATCAAATATCTTAAGATACTGGAGTATTGTAACTAATGTTTTCATGAAATCACGAGCTTCTTCAGGACTGTTAAGTTCTGGTTCAGTAACTATCTCGCATAACGGGTTTCCAGACCTGTTATAATCAACTAAAACATACTGTGCTTTACCTAGCCCGCCAGGATGTGTCAATGCAGCAGGGTCTTCTTCAAGATGTACCTTAGTTATACCAATCTTTTTACTAGCAAGTTCCATTGAACCGTTTTCACCTATTGGTATTTCATACTGTGTTATTTGGTAATTCTTGCTCATGTCTGGATAAAAATAACTTTTTCTTGAAAAAATAACTTGTTTAGCTAATTTACATTTTAATGCCATTGCTAATTTGATTGCATATTCAACTGCTTTTTTATTCGCAACTGGTTTACTGCCTGGATGACCTAAACACACATTACAAACTCTAGTATTAGGTTTCTCAGAACCTTGAGTTGGACAACTACAGAATAATTTTGATTTAGTATTAAGTTCAATATGACATTCAATTCCAATTACAATTTCCTTATTATATTTCATTTCAATAATCTTTTTATTTTTTTAATATTTTTCTGAGCTCCTTCTTCACCTGCTTTAATGTATGTTTTAGCTTTGTGAAACGCAAAAGTTGCTGTTCGATAACCTGCATCAGGTGTTATTACTATAATATTATCTCCATATTCTTTTGCACTATACGTTGACAAGTTTGATAAAAGAATATCGTAAACTCTTTGTATAACTTCTAATAGTCTGTTATATTCTTTGCTTTTAACAGGACTTAAATAAAAAAGGTCAACTGCAATAATAACTTCTGCACCCATTTTACTAACAAGATTAACAGGAGTAGCGTCTAATAAACCACCATCAACAACGTATTTACCTTTATACTTAACAACAGGGAACACACCAGGAAAAGCGCCAGATGCCATTAAAGCGTCAAGTATTCTACCTTTTTTAATAACAATCTGTGTTGCTTTATTCAAATCAGTAGCTGCAAGTGTTAATGGTATTTTAGTATCTTTGAAAGTTCTATCACCAAAAAACTTTTTTAAAAGCTTTTTTACTCTATCTCCTTTAATTAATGATTTTTTTGGATTATTAAGATCAACTAATCTTAAATAATCTCTTTTTCTAAATGTATTAACTACGTTTTCAATGCCTGTTACATGTCCATATAATGCATAATATGCAGCTACCATACCTCCCATACTCGTGCCAGAAATGTAATCAATAGGAATGTTATTTTTCTGCAATTCTTTTATTACACCAACATGCGCAAACCCACGTGCACCACCGCTGCCTAAAGCTAATCCAACTTTTTTTATTGTAACCACCTTCTTGCAAAATCTATTAATTTATGTTCATTAAAATGATCTGCTGTTGCTAATAACCCTGTTGGCATTTTTTCAGATAATCCATTTGGAATACTAAGATGTGGAAATCCTGCTAAGTTAGGTCCTGCAGTCATAATATCAGTCATGTAATTTTCTAAAGGTGTCATTTTATCTATTTCTGAGAATTTCGGTGCAATGTTTGGCATAGATGGAGTTATTATTACATCATATTTTTTAAACAAGTTTTTGTATTCTTCTATGATTTTTGTTCTGACTTTTAATGCTTTGAGGTAATATGCGTCTCTGAACCCTGACATACGTGCAAAAGTTCCAAGTATTATTCTTCGTTTGGCTTCTTTATTAAAATTCTTGCTCCTTACTTTAGAAAAATATTCATTAAAACTGCCTTTTAATTCATCATGTTGACCGTATCTCATTCCACAGAGTTTTGCTAAGTTTGTAGATGTTTCTGACATGTTCAACAGATAATAATTCTGGACACTATACTTGAAATTAATTGGCATTGACACATAATCAAATTTTATGTTTTTTAAGGATTGCAACAAATTAGTTTTTACTCCTTCTTGGACACCTTTACCTAATGATTCTTTTATTACTGCTATCTTAAACTTTGAATGTTTTTTTTCTGTGTATTTAGGTACTGGAAGATTTTTTGAAGTTGAATCGTTTTTATCATAACCAGAAATTAGTTCTAGCATTAGAGCAATTTCTTCAATATCTTTTGCTGTGATGCCTATTTTATCCATACTGTTTGAGAAAGTTATTAATCCATACCTAGAAACTCTTCCATATGTGGGGCATAATCCATAAACACCGCAATAACATGCCGGTGATGCAATGCTACCTCCAGTACTTTCAGTTATTGAGATTGTTGGCAACTCTAATTTTTGCAATATTGCAGAACCACCACCTGACGATCCGCCTGTACATCTTGTTTTGTCAAACGGATTTAATGGAATTTTGTATCCTTTTCCAACATTAACACTAAAAGAGCCGAAACCAAATACATCCATTTGTGTTTTTCCTATTATAATGCCACCTTCATTCTTGATTTTTTCAACAACAGTTGCGTCAAACACTGGCTGATATCCCTCTAATATTTTACTACCTGCTTTACTCTCAACATCTTTAACAACAATGTTATCTTTAATAGAAACTGGTAGCCCGTACAACCTACCTTTTTTCAGTTTTTTAGATTCTTCAACTGCATTATCATTAAAAGCTAAAAAATAGTTGTATTCCTTGTTAATTTTTTTACATTCATCTAATGTTTTTTTAGTATTTTTAACAATATCAATTTCTCCTTTTTTAGCTTTTTTTATGAATTCTAATGAGTTCATTTAACGTATGCTTTGTTTATTATTACTGGCTCAACTGGCACATCTGAATAAAACCCTTTAGTAGTTGTTTTAACAGAATTTATTTTATCAATTGTTTCTTGACCAGAAACAACTTTACCAAAAACTGCATATCCAAAATCTCTTGCTCCGTTGTCTAAAAACGCATTGTCTGCAGTGTTAATAAAAAACTGCGAAGTTGCACTATCAATTTCACTTGTTCTTGCCATTGCAACTGTATATTTTTCATTCTTCAAGCCATTATCTGCTTCATTTTTAATAGATTCTTTGGTTTGTTTTTGGTTCATGTCCTGGTCAAAACCACCGCCTTGGACCATGAAATTATTTATTACTCTATGAAATATTAATCCGTCATAATAACCTTCATTAACATAACTAAGAAAATTCTCCACAGATATTGGTGCTTTTTCTTTGTTTAGTTCAACTTCAAAATTACCTTGGTTAGTTTCAAATACAACTATCATGTTAGAACCCTCCTTTGTACAACTTATAATTGTTAACAACAATAACAAGAAAACTATCTTTTTCATTCATACCAACCCGAACAGTTTCATTAATGCATACATTAGCACTACAAATCCTGTGAACAACCACATTTTTTGTTTAGATATAAACGGTTTTTTTGCCATTTTTTTATACCACCTTTGGACCTTTAAAATAACCTTTAGCTTTATGTTGAGTGTTTTTTAATGCTTGTTCATTTGTTAAACAAGATTTGGGAATATCTTCACGCATTGTGTTCTTTAACTCAATAGAATGATAACTTGGTTTTGTTTTATTTGTGTTAACCTGCTGTAATTCTTCAAACGCTTTAAGTATCTCTTTTAATTGAGGTAAGAATTCTTTAATTTCTTCATTAGTCAATTTTAATCTAGCAACGTTTGCCACATGCTCTATTAATTCTTTGTCAACTTTCATAGGTAAAAGCATATGTATATGATATTTAAAAGTTATTATATAGTAAACGACATGGCTATTCTTACAAGCAGTATGTCGTTTGCTTATTAAGAAAAGAAAAAATTGTCTAACAATTTTTTTCTTTGACTATAAATGAAACATTTCTAGCTCGTCGATTTCTTTCACATTCAATACTTTATATCCACATTGTTCTGCAATTTTAAGAATATTATCAGAATCATCTATCACCATTGTATGTTCTTTTTTTATATTATGCTTTTTTTCAAGAGATATCCAGAATAAGATTGTATCTTTTTTACCTGATTCAGTGAAATCAACATATTCCAATAAATTAAAACGTTTCAAGAACAAGTTAATGGTTCTTTCCTGTGAATTACTTACTATTCCAATTTTTTTCTTATTATCTTTAACCTTTCTGAACAGTTTGGGTATGTTTTTAGTTTTTAACGAGTATGTGTGTTTAATGTATTTTTCAAGAAGTTTATAATATAATTCAGTTGAATTAAGTTTTTTACACAAATCATACGTATCTAATTTCCCAGTTTCTTGTTTAAGTTTACTAATTACTTCTTGCAATTCAATCTCTGTTATTTTAAGATGTGATATTAAATTACTAATAACTTCATTATACATTCTTTTATAGATGGAACTGTCTATAAGTGTATCATCCAGGTCAAAAATATAGCAATCAATCATCGGAATTTCTTAGTAAACAAGTAATATGTTGCAAAGGTAATGAATAATATTATAGCAGAAGTAATGTGAAAACCGTATTTATGATCTGCTAATGGAATGTTAACAAAGTTCATGCCATAGATGCCTGAAAGCAATGTTGGTATGGCTATTATTAAAGCTATCAAGGTTAATTGTTTCATATACTCGTTTAGTCTTGTGGTTGTTAAAACAGAATTAACACTGATTAAATTAGTTATGACTTCTCTTTGAATCTTTTCAGTGTCTAATATCTGGAGAACGTCATAGTACAGTTCTTCAAACAACCCATTATCTTTCCTTGGTATTAGTTTAAAATACCCTTTTTTTAGTAAATTAAGAACTTCAACGTTTGCTATCAATGCTTGGTTGAAAAAACTTAATGTAACAGACTGGTCATAGATCTTTTCTATATCTTTAACATTCATCTGTTTTTTAGAAAAATTTTCATAAATATCTATTCGATCTGCAATCTTATCAATTCGCATTAAAAAGTCATCATTAATCCTATCAATAACATAATAAATAAAGTATGAAAAACCTTTTTTAAACAAAAATTTGTTTTTATTTTTAGACAAATTTTCAGAAATATTTTCAAATATTTTCAAAGGTTTTTTTTCTATAGTAACAAGCATGTTTTCTAACAAGTAAAAGTAAATAGGTTGTGTTTCTAATTCCTGATCTATTATAGATGGTGCTCTGTAAATAATTTCTAAATAAGACTTTGCAGATACTTTTGGCCGTTCTTCTTCTTCTAAAGATTCTTTTAACTCTTCAATTGGAATCTTTGTATGTTTTGATAATTGGGACAAACTATCCAGGTTAGGGTTTACTAGTCTTATCCATGTCTGTTTTCTGGATAACTGAGTTAACTTAATCTTCTTTATCCTGTCCTTTGTCTTGTCATGTGAGAATACTTCTATCATAACATAATGGTTGGATTAGAGAATATAAAAAAGTAACTAATTCTTACTATTATCCTTACTCTTAAACAATATTCCTGCTAACAAGTTAAGCAAGAACGCATCTAATAAAGATAATACAGGACCATTAAACAGTCTAGGAATAGTGAAATTCCATATTAACCATAATGGTAATGCATAAAGTAATGCACTAACAAAAATAAAAAATGCTGTAACTAAAACAACTCCAAATATATTTGGTACAAATCTTGTTTTCATTTTCCAAACTCACCTACTTTTGGTTCAACTACTTTTCTCCAATCACCGAATTTCATTTTTAATGAATCTGTATGAGATCCTGCATTAAAAGCTATGACTTGTATCTTTGTTAAAGATTCATCAACATACGTATCCATACCAAACAAATTGCCGAAAGGAGGTATGGATCCAATTTTTAACCCTGTTAAATCTTTAACTTCATCAGCTGTTGTTAATCTTAGTTTTTTAACTTTCAATAATTTTCTAAACTTGTTTGTATCAACTTGTTTAGCAGCAGAAACCACTGCCATGACTGGTTTATCATCAGCTTTAAATATCAATGCTTTTGCACCTTGCCTTAATTTAGTTCCTCTGATTTTAGCAGCTTCTTCACTTGTAAAAACTGCTTTGTGATGCATTTCTTCGTATTTAACCTTGTTTTTCTCAAGCAATTTCTTAATATCCTTAAACACAGATTTGTCCTCTGTATCTTTTTTCTTAACAAAATCAAGTTTAATATGCAATTCTTTCATTTGCCTGTCGTCAATATCACCTGGAGAACCGTCCATTGGACATTGCGCTTGTTTATTTTTTGGAAATGCAATAACTTCTCGAATATCATTATAACCGTTCATTAAAGCAACTATCCTGTCAAAGCCTAGACCAACACCGCCGTGTGGAGGTACGCCGTATTTGAATGCATCCAATAAAAATCCAAATCGTTTGTAAGCTTCTTTTTTTGAAAAACCAACAATTTTCATAACTTTTTCCTGTAATTTAGGATCCGTTATTCTAATACTTCCTGAACATAATTCTACACCATTAAGAGTTAAATCATACTGATTGCATAGTACAGAACCTGGATCTTTTTCAAGTTTAGGAATATCTTCTTTTTTAGGAGAACAAAACATATGGTGCATAGTGTCCCATTTCTGTTCATCTTCATTCCATTCAAACAATGGAAAATCAATTATCCAGGCAAATTTCCAGTCATCTTTAATTAAATTAAGCTTCTCACCTACTGCTAATCTAACCTGACCAAGAGCATTGCAAGCAACTTCAAACTTATCAGCAACAAATAACAATAAATCATCAGTTTTAGCTTTGGTTTTCTTAACTAATTCAGCTAATAATTTATTATTAAAATATTTGGTTATTGAACTTTCTGCTTTACCATTAACAATCTTCATCCATGATAATCCTTTTGCATGGTGTGTCTTTGCCAACTCAATAAATTCATCAATTTCTTTTCTTGAGAGTTTACTGGCTTTAGGAACTTTTAAGCATTTTACAACTCCGTTATTTTTAATAACTTCTTTGTATACATTAAAACTAGATTTTTTCATCAGGTTTGTAACATCAATAAATTCTAGGCCAAACCTTAAGTCTGGTTTGTCACTACCATATTTTTCCATTGCTTCTTGCCAAGATAATTTAGGGAAAGGTATTTTTACATTTATTTTAAGAACATCTTTCCACATAGATTTCATTAATCCTTCAACAACTTCAAAAACATCTTCTCTTTCAACAAAACTCATTTCTAAATCTATCTGTGTATGTTCAGGTTGCCTGTCTGATCTCAAATCTTCGTCTCGTAAACACCTAGCAAACTGGAAATACCTGTCAAAACCGCTTACCATTAGAATTTGTTTGTACAACTGCGGTGATTGTGGCAATGCATAAAATTTGCCCATGTTTACACGAGAAGGAACAACATAATCTCTTGCACCTTCAGGAGTTGATTTCATTAATACTGGAGTCTCTAAATGCACAAAATCTTGACTATCCAAATAATTCATAGCAGATTTCATTGCTTTATGTCTATTCAATAGATTTTTCTGCATAACTGGTCTTCTTAAATCTAAATAACGATACTTTAACCTAGGTTCTTCACCTGCTATTTTGTTATCATCCACTTCAATAGGCGGTGTTTCACTCTTGCTAAGAACCTTAATAGAATCTGCTAAAACTTCAATCTCACCAGTGTTTAGTTTTTTATTAACAAGTTCACCACGGCTTCTGACTTTGCCTTCTATCTGGATAACCCATTCTCTTCTTAAAGAATCTGCCACTTTATGTGATTTTTTGTTGTGGCTTGGATCAAAAACTATTTGTGTCTTACCCCAACGATCACGCAGATCTATAAATATTACGCCCCCATGGTCGCGATACGAATTTGTCCACCCGCATAATGTAACTTTTTTCTTAATATGTTTTTTTCTTAACTCTCCACAATTATGTGTTCTTAGCATTGTATTAACCTCTTACTCATCTTTATTTTAAATATTTTATCTATATTATCCTAAAAAATTCCTAATACTAGCTGCTCGTTCAATATTTTCTGACAACGCAATTAGATTATTTTTTTTATAGTCATTGAATATGATTGATGTAATCTTTTTGTGTTTAAGATCTGGTTCAACATTAAAATTGTTAATGACAGACATTAATTCTTTCTGAATGTCTTTAGGTAGTATTGATAGATTATCTTTGTTCAAAAATAACAATGCATCTTTAATATCTTTTTCAACACCTGTATTTTCAAAAATAAATTCCCACTCTTTTTCATCTAGTGCGTTTAGTCCAAACAATTCTGGTGGTATACCTAGTGAATATAATGACGCACAAAATTTAATTGCACGTGGCAGTTTAACACCGGAACCATCTCTTGAATAGCCAAACAAACCAATATGCATTTTTCTTTTTCGTCTTTGAGGAACATAATTAGCTATCTGGTTTATCAATGGAGCTATTTGTATAATTTGTTTCTGATATTCTTTAGATGTTTTTTCTATAATTTCAAGTGCTTTTGTTTCATTAATTTTTCTTGGATCTTTTCTTGGTGTGTTATCCAATAACTCAACTGCTTTTCTAACATCTTCTTCAGGAAAATCGTATTTAAACGCAGATTGTAATGTAAACGTCTGAACACTTGGGTATGCTTTTAGTATATTCTGCATGTTATCAGGACGAAAGTTACCCCTGAACGGCACAGAACCACAGCCTATTATAGGTAATAATTCAATTGATAACTTTTGCTGTAATTTATGCAATCTTTGGAACGCTATTCTATTAACTAAAACAGCTGCTAAATTACCATAGTTCAAAGCAGGATCACTCCTGGCCAGCCACACTCTTTGATACTCTTTTTCATTTGCTTTAGACAGATATTCTTCTACAATTTTATCAGCATTTAACATACTATCCTTGTCTTCTATCAAAGGAATAACTTTAATCTGTTCAGGTTTAAACTCGCCAACCCAATCTTTAACTTTGATATCATTTGCAATTTTGTTTTGTTTTTCAATAATGTATTTAGTATAATAATCTTTAACTCTAAGAATCTCGTTAGCATTTGACACCATGGGTATTGTTATTTCAAATATAGGTGCAATGTCTTCACCGTAAAACTGTTTAGCAATGTCATAATTCCTTGGTATGCTTTCTAATGTTTCAAGTAATAACTTTCCTTTACCTTTCTCAATCCTTGGGTTTGGACTTCTCAAAGTAATAAAAATATCTTTACCAATTTTATTTTCTCTGAAATAATGCTCATACCTACTTAATAATTTTTCAACAACAAAGTTATCAACTTCTTTACCTTCACAGTCCCATAACTGTTCTTTTATTTTAAGATGTGAGAACGCGTAAAACGCTTCTTTAATCTCATCATCACCGCCGATTACAGAATTTTCTACAAAAAACGGTTGTTTTACATTATCCGGATGTTGTGTTGACATTGCTCTTGGGATTTTCATTATAATTCACCTATTAATTATATATAAAAAGAAACTCAATGACAGTTTAACTGCTACCGCAATCATCTGTACAGAAATTATTATCGTTACTACATTTAGTAATCATACAAAAAAGTAAATCATAAATAATATATAAAATTAACTGACTTCGACAATCTCAACATTAAACGTAAGGTCTTGACCTGCTAAAGGATGGTTAAGATCTAAAACAACTGTTTCTTCTTTAACTTCAACAACTTTTGCAGGAAACGGTTGGCCTTCAGGTGTTTTCAAGTATAACATTGCACCTTTCTCTAATTTCATACCTTCAGGAACAGGACCTTTTGGAACTTCTTTTATTAATTCTTTATTAGGTTCACCGTACGCTTCTTTTGCTGCTACTGTTATTGACTTTTTATCGCCCTTCTTTAGTCCCATCATTTCTTTTTCCAATCCTGGAATGATCATGCCTTTACCAACTTCAAACTCTAACGGTTCTCTGCCTTCAGAATTGTCAAAAACATCTCCAGATTTCAAAGTTCCTTTGTAATGAAATTTTACTTTACTACCTTCTTTTACTTCCATTGTTAATAAACACCTCGCTAATAATACAAGAACCAAGAGTAAGAATGATTGTTGTATTCTGTAGTGGTTAGTTTAAAAATATATAAAGGTTATGGGTGATTAAATATTATCTCAAATTATTTTTTTTGGCAAAATATTTATAGTAATATCTAAAATATTATATCTTATAATGATAATGAAAAAAACTGTTTTATTAATTTTATTAATACTATTTATGCCAATAGTTTCTGCTACAGATGCAGGAGTTACTCCTGATTCATTTTTTTATGGATTTGATGTATTTATTGATAAAATATCAGTAACATTAACATTTAATAAGGAAAAAAAGGCTCAAAAAGCAATTGAGGTAGCCAATGAAAGGCTTGAAGAAGCTAAACAAATGGCTGAAAATGAGAATAACGAAGCAACTCTAAAAGCACAGGATGAATATTTAAAAACAATCACTTATGTTGAAAAACTGTCTAACAAAGCAAAAGCAAAAAACAAAGAATTTATTCAATCACATCTGGACGCACATTATAATGAAGTTGAAAAAAGGTTTAATAAGCAAACAATAAACAACGACAATCCTAATAAGGATGAGACCAGTAATTTTCTTAACGAGATTAATACAATAAAACAATCTGGATATAAAGATTCAGAGAATAAAAAAAACAAAGAAAAGCCTGATGAAGAAGAGCAGGAAGAAAAAAACGAAAAAGTTGTGATTTGTCACATCCCTCCAGGAAATACTGGGTCAGCGCATACCATAGAAATTTCGTTATCTGCAATAGATTCTCATTTAGCACACGGTGATTATCTGGGCCAATGTAACGAGACTGAACCTGTTGAACCGCCAGATTGTGTTTCTGATGCAGATTGTGATATTAATGAAACCTGTGCAAACAATGTTTGTATTGTTATTGACGATGATGATATTGATGAAGACGACACAGATGATGAATTTGAATGTGTGACTGATTTAGAATGTGAAGAAAATCAGGAATGTTTGAATAATAATTGTGTAGATATATGTTTAGATTGTGATATAGGATGTGTTGATTCGGATGAAGGTAAAGAGTTTTATGTCAAAGGTAAAACCTCTCTGAATGATAATAGTAATGACGATTATTGCAATGACTGGGTTGAGAGTGACTGGGATCATCCAAACAGAATTGAACAAAGAGTTACTGAATATTATTGTGAAAACAGTGAAATTAAAAATATAGAATTTACTTGTCCAATGTTTGCGTCACCCGACGGGCTTAAAAGAGGTTGTTTAAACGGCGCATGTATATATTCAAAAGAAACTAGACGTAGGGCTATGTGGGTGTGTTATAATGGAGAAAGATCTGAAGGTGGTTCAGAATATGACTGCCAAACAGTATCACACTGGGCTAGCCTTGCACATGAGTTTTGTAAAGAAAAATGTAACAATGATGGCAAATGTGGTGTGAAATATGTCAACCCCTGGGTACTATGCGGTGATGATGTTCCACAATGTGTTGATTCTGATGAAGGTAAAGAACCTTTCATAAAAGGATCTGCAAATGGAAACTCTGATACTTGCGCTGGTTGTGACAATGAATTTAGTGAATTTTGTTTTTCTGGCACACAGGTAATTGAACAATATTGTGAAAATGATCTAAGAGTAAATGAAGCAATAGATTGTCCAGATGGGTGTGTAGATGGTGCATGTATAAGGTTGTGTGAAGACACAGACGTTGGGATAATATATGGTACTACTGAATCTGGTTGGATTTATAATAAAACAGGTAGTGCTACAGGATATACCGCTCAAGGTGAACCCATGGAAGGAACAGATTATTGTAATTCTGATGAATTTATTACTGAGTATGCATGTAATGCGTATGGACAGGTTGTTGAAAGGTATAGAAACTGTTCAGATATGATACCTGGTACAGTTTGTCAAAATGGAGCGTGTGTTGAAATCATTGATGATACTTAAAAATGTGGTAATAATTACTCTTCTTCAGAGATATTCCACAAAGCATTAAACATTTCTCTAAAAAAATCTGTTATTCCTTTATTGGATATTACTATAACAAAAGGTTTTCCCTCTGTTGATTCAATGGTTGTTTTATCTCCAACAATCAACAAATCCTTTCCTTTTGTATCAAATTCTTTTGGTAAATATCTATAAGGCATTAGTTCTTTAATAAGACGTTTTTCTTTTTTTACAGAGTAGTCAAGTAATGATCTTGCTTTCATTTTTCCTTGTTTTAACTTTTTCATAATACCTAATTTTTCAGCTTCTTTTGTCATTTTAACTCTGTAATATTTAACAACATGCTCTTCTATGGGCTCTTTTCTTCCTAATTGTAACACCTCTTTAGGATCTTCAGAAAAAAGATAATCAAACAAAGTGTCATAAAAAGTTTTTAGGCCTTCTTTACCTTCTAGAATCTCAATATTATAGTCCGCTTTTTCCTCTTTATACACTTTTAATAGTTCAGGAATTAATTCTTGAATTTTTTCTTCTTTTTCCTTAAGCATTTTCAGAAATTTGTTTGGATGCACTCCTTTGAAATGCTTTTTTCCTAATTTTATCAAGTAACTAACAAAACCTTTGTTCGCCATTTTAGAAAGAGTATCGTATACATAACTACGATGCAATCCAGTTTTTTCACTTGCTTCGTTAGCTGTTAACTCTCCTTCTTTTAATAATGTTAAATATATTGTAGACTCATTTTCTGTCAATCCAAGATCTTCAAACAAAGTAATATCCATAAATTAATTAAAACAAAACTAATATTTAAAATTGTCGTAACAAATATTACGACTGAAATTTATTAATAACTTCCCACTACTTTTTCAAATGTTTTCAGTACAATGGCGGCTAGTTAATTTTGTAACAATTGTTTTATACATTGGAATAATTTTATTTCTCCCATTTAAATCCGTAACCAGTACGGTTTTTTTGTTCGCATTAGTAGCTTTTTGGTCAAGACTACCTGGAGTAGGAACTCCTCCCCCAGGAGAATGGTTAATGCTGTTTGACGTGGTAGACATTTTCAGTATAATCGTAGCTATTAATATTAGCGGACTGAGTGGAGCACTATTCTCAATAATAATCAATATTGGATCGAGAATTGTTGGCAGTTTCCCAGACTGGATAACTATAATGAAAGATGCAGTTGCCCAATTCATTGTTTGTTTTATAATTCCTTATGTATATTTAATAGTGGGAAGAAATATTATAGTTACAACAATATGGTATTCAATACTTAGATTACTCGTAATGCTTCCTATGAGGTTTTTCTATGCTAAATACCCTTTTCCTCAAGCAATGGTTATGATTATAGGTGGAGGAATCTTATTGACTTTTGTAAATAGTTTCTACGCTGGACTATTCGGTAACTTCTTCGATAACCTTCTTAAAGAAGGTGTAAAATTCAACTGGTTGTTATTTCTATTTGTTACTTTAGTTATTGGAGGAACAAAAGTTTATTTCAAATTAAATGCATCTAAAAACATATAAACCACTTCTTAATTCAAGGAATAATGAAGTTTTCAAAAGAATACACAATAATCTTTTTCATTATTTTAACAGAAGTTCTTGGGTTTTCTTTGATACTTCCATTTTTACCTTTCTATGTTGAATCACTTGGTGCAACACCTTTAACATACGGTCTTATTTTAATGACATTTTCATTGTTTCAGTTTGTATCTGCGCCAATCATGGGCAAGTTAAGCGATTATTACGGTAGAAAACCAATGTTAATATTTTCACAGTTATCAACTTTTATTAGTTTTATTATTTTAGGATTTGCAAACACTATCTGGTTAGTATTATTATCAAGAATAGTTGATGGTATGTTAGGAAGTAACATGACAATTGCACAAGCATATATTAGTGATATTTCTTCAAAAAAAAATAGAAGCAAAGCATTTGGGATGATTGGTGTTGCGTTCGGAATTGGATTTCTTATTGGGCCAGGTATTGGAGGTTATTTAGCAAAGATTAATTACAGCATACCCTCATTCATTGCAGCAGGAGTTTCTTTAATGACAATAATCACAACTTATTTCTTTTTACCTGAAACAGTTAAAAGAAAAAAGGAAATTAAATTCAATCTAAAACAAGCGTTTCATTTAAATGATTTCAAAAAATATTTTCATAATAAAAAAGTATCATCAAAGCTTTGGCAATATTTTTCATTTTCATTAACACATGCTGTTTATGTAACTGGTTTAGCTTTTTTTGCAGAAAGAACATTTGGGTTTCAATCAGACAATATTGGTTATTTGTTAACTTACGTAGGTGTTATTAGTATTATTATGCGTGGGTTTTTACTTAATAAATTAATTGACTGGTTTGGTGAACGTAAACTAAGGTTCATTGGTGTAAACTCAATACTTCTTGGCATGATTTTTTTAACTTTCCTAAACCAAGTTTGGTTGTTTGTAATTGTAATGACATTATTTTCTGCAGGTGCAGGACTTGCAATACCGTTATTATCCGGAGACATATCTCGGCAAGTTAATGAAAAAGAACAAGGCGCTATTAACGGTGTTAGGAACTCGTTGAGAAGCATGTCACAAATTATCGGGCCAGTAATAGGTAATTCTATGATAAATTATTTCTATCCAGGTAGTTTAGGAATAGCTGCGACAGTAACTATTGCGATTGCTTTAGTGTTGATGGTTAGAGAGAATAAAAAACTACCAAATCTTAACTAACTTCCCAGACTTTCTTGCTTTGTCCATTGTGTAATAATATATTGGAACAGCAATTGCCAGGTAAAGAATACTAAGGCCTAATCCTTTTAACAAGAAAGAGGTATGGATAAACCCTTGTGCACCGACCATTCTTATTGACTCAAACACCCATGTGTAAGGTACAAATTTACAAATAGCCTGAAGTACAGGTGGGTATATTGTTAATGGAAAAAATGGAGCTGAAAACAGTACAACAAGCTGCATTGCTGACCATGATAAAAACGCATAATGCACTCCTAGTACATTGATAATTGAAGCAACAAGTATTGTAAGGCTAACTGAAGCAATAATTGTTATTACTGACAATATCAAAAACAAATTAAAATGTTCAATAAAAATTGTATAATCAAACACAGTATGTGCCAATATTAATGTAATTAGGAAACTAATACCTGTAAACACTACTCCAAAAAAAGTCTTACCAATCAAATATTCAGTAGGTCTTAATGGTGTTGTTAATATCTGCGGATAACTTTGTGTCCATCTATCTTCCATCATTTGTTGGTTACTACCTGATTGAGACTGGTATGCAAATGTCCAGAACATGTTAATCGCAAGTAATGTAAATGCTGCTTCAATTGCTAGATTCTGGGTCCAGATCGTGAAAAAGCCCCATAAAATAACGTTTGTAATTGGGAAATATAATGTTTCAACTAAACGCCATTTTAATCTTAGTGTTAATCTTAGATCACGTTCAATAACTGCAAGTATTCTTCTTAAGTTCATTTTTTCATGTTACTCATTTTTATAAAATAATCTTCTAATGTTGGTGATTTTGACTCAATGTATAACACAACAAAACCGTTTTTACTTAATAGCTCCATTATATTACTAACTTCATCGTCTGTCTGCACCCTTTTAAGTAGGGTATTTCCTTTAACTTCAAATTTATTTTTAAGTAAAAACTGTTTATTGATAATTTCCTTAACTTTAATTATAACTTTAAAACCAAAGAATCTCTTATCTTTTAGTTTTTTAATATCTCCAATATCAATTATCTTGCCATGGTTTATAAACGCTATTCTTTCACATAATTCTTCAACCTCGTGCATGTAATGGCTTGTTAACAAAATAGTGCATTTTTCTTTTTCATTGATTTTTCTAATTAACTTTCGGGTTTTTATTGCAATGTCAGGATCCATACCAATTGTTGGTTCATCTAACAACAATACTTTAGGATAGTTCAATAATGCTTTTGCAAGTATTGTCCGCATTTTCTGGCCGCTTGACAACACACCAAACTTTGTTTCAAGCAAATCTTCAATTTCCAATGATTTAATTATTTCTTTGACTCTTTTTATTCGCTTTTTCTCGGATGTGCTATATAACCTTGAATAAAACTTTAAGATTTCTTTGACTTTTAGTAAATGATGACAGATTGCACTGCCACTTGATGTATTTATTATTTCTAAAACTTTATACGTATTTTTTGAAACATCCAATCCTTCAATTTTTACACTACCTGAATCTTGGTTTAGAATTGTAGTTAAAATGTTTATCAAAGTAGTTTTACCTGCTCCATTTGGTCCTAAAAAACCAAATATTTCTCCTTTGTTTACATTGAACGAAACATCCTGAAGAGCATAAATATCTCTATCTTTATGCTTAAACATTTTGTTTACATTTTTAACTTCTATAGCATACATAACTCATCTAGAATTAAATATGAGTTTTAATTTGTTTCGGTCTATGAATAGAATATAAAGAAAAAATAAAACTATCTATAAGATTTTTGCTTCTTTGACCTAGCACTACCATGCCTGTTTGGCTTATGAGTTTCTTTTAGTCTAACATCTGCGACAAGTAAATGCCTGTCATAATTTAAGAACCTAGGTTTTAGTTTAGGATCATGTGTTGCAAGTGCTCTTGCAATTGCAGTTCTGGATGCGTCGCTCTGGCTCATTGACCCGCCGCCGTTAACATTAACAGAAATGTCAACATTATTTCTTACATCTCCTGCAAGAATTAAAGGTTCTTCAATCCTCATTTTATACACTTTTGGAACATACAAGTCCAGAGGAACATTGTTAATTTTAACTTTTCCAGTGCCTTGGTTTAATGTAGCACGTGCAATAGCAGTTTTTCTTTTTCCTGACACAACAATTGATTTTGATTTTTTCTTACCCAACATTAGCACCTAATCTTTTTGATACATCTTTTAAATTTACATATTTTAAATTTGGCAATTTTGATCTGTTAGCATCTTTGATTGTAATTGATTTTTTATCTTTAAACTCATCCGGAATGCCTTGATAACATAATATTCTTTTGTAAGCTTCTTTGCCTCTTGGCTTTTTATGAGATAACATGCCTCTGATAGATCTTCTTAACAATCGTTCAGGCATCCTGTGCAAAAAAGGTCCTTTTCTCGGTGTACCCATTGCTTTTATTGTTAAATATTTTTCAAATGTATTTTCTTTTCTACCTGAAATAACAGCTTTTTCACTGTTTATGATCCTGATTTCCTCCCCTAATAATGCTTGTTTAGCTGCATAAGTACCAATTCTTCCAACAATTAAATCTGTTGCATCTATAATAATCATCCTATTATCCTCACTTTACTTGCTTTTGGATTTTTCTTAACTAAATCATAAATTGTAATTGCTTTACTACCTGCATTTTTAATTTTATCAAGTGCTTGGCCTGAAAAGTTGTAAGCTGCGATTGTTAATTTTTTATCCAGTGAACCCATTGATAATACTTTTCCGGGAACGACAACAACATCATTATCTTTACAATACCTGTTTATTCTTGATAAATTAACAACTCGTCTTTTGCTTGTAGGTCCTTCTAACTCTAACGCGATCCTTTTCCAAAGTTTAACATCATTTTCAATTGATGTTTTCTTTAGTTCTGTTACCAATGTTGTTAATTGTTGGTTCTTCATTTTTTTATTTTATATAATGCGGGGGACGTGATTTGAACACGCGCACCCACTTTTGGGACAAGGCCCTCAACCTTGCGCATTTGGTCTGAAACCGAAGGTTTTTGACGCTTCGAAAATCTTCGATTTTCGATTGACCAGGCTCTGCCACCCCCGCATGATAATTTATGCGAGAGTTATTTGAGGAGTTTACCTAGCTCGTCAAGTTTATCATTAAATATTCCTAATCCTGTAACTACAATTTCTTTAGGAGACAACTGTCCCCATGATTCTACTTGAAATATAAATTCTGTGTCATCATATTCAACTTTAACAAGGTCTTCATTAACATGAGCGACTGCATCCACTAAGTTATTTTCCAAAATTAATTTCTCGTCAATCTCTCCTTTTTTATTAAACACTTGCGGAGGATATAATTCTTTAAACTGTTCAACATCTTTTGATTTATTTACTGTAATTTTTGCATTATAATTATACCATATATGTCCTGGCGACCATTTAACATGCTCAGTGCCTTTTCCTAATATTGCAGTTGCAACAAGTTCCAATTCTTGATCTTTTAACAATTTCACAATTGGTGTTTTTGGATATACTGGCTTAACTTTGGGATCTTTAGACTTCATGTCTGACGCATAAACAGTTTTTGGACCTTTTTCTTTAAGTGTTAGTTGTAGCGTACATTTAGCTTTTTTATTGTCAACATCTTCTTGAGATTTTGGAAGCTCGTACGATTTCAAGTCTGTTGTTAATGGCATTAAACCAAGCCTGTGAGCTAATACTTCATCGTACAATGCAGAACTGTTTTTTCTAAACTCAATATCTTCAATTGCCATCACTGGAACTTCAGTAAGCATAATTCTTCTTAATGCATTTGCATAAGCAGGTGTACTTTTCTTTAATAAAAACGTCATTTTATTATCTTTATTTGATATTTTTTCAAAGCTTACCATTTTTATACACGTCGACCTCTTTTTCCACCCTTTTTCCTGCAACCGTCGTGAGGAACAGGTGTAACATCTTCAATTATACCAATTCTTAAACCCATTCTTGATAACGCTCTTACTGCTGCCTGTGCACCGGGTCCTGGGTTATTCGGACCGTTATGACCGCCAGGTGCTTTTATTTTAACATGTAACCCTCGAATACCTTTTTCAAGAGCTGCTTCCCCAACCTTTTTTGATGCTGCCATTGCAGCTGTTGGCGAACTTTCTAACCTGTCTGCTTTAACAATTTGACCGCCTGATGATAACGCAATAGTTTCACTACCTGTTATGTCTGTAATATGCACAATTGTATTATTATATGAAGAATATATGTGGCAAATGCCCCATCTAATATCTCCTCTAGGTACTCTTGCTCTATGATCTCTTCTTGGTCCTCTACCTCCTCTAGAATTTCTCATTTTTCTTCTTCAACCTTCTTCTCTTCTTTTGGTTCTTCTTCTTCTTTCTTTTCTTCAGCAGCTGGTTCTTCTTCTTTTTTCTCTTCTGCTGGTTCAGGTACAGCTGGTTTTTCTTCTTCAACTGGCTCTTCTTTTGGTTCTTCTACTGGAGCTTCTTTCTCTGCAATAGGTTCTTCAGAAACTTCTTCTTCAACTGGTTCAGGTTCTTTTTTCTTTGTTACTTTAGGTTTTTCAGCCAGTCTTTCAGGATGATCTTCAGATCTAAACTCTGAATTATCTGCAAACTTAACAATAATTTCTTCACCTGAACTAACAATGTACGACGGAGACGTAATTTTCTGGTCACCTATAACAATATGTTCATGAGTGATAAACTGTCTAGCTTGTTTAATAGACCTTGCCAATCCTTTCTTCAGAACAATTGTTTGTAAACGTCTTTCACAAATATCTTTTAATGTTAATGAAAGAATATCTTCAAGAACAGCTTTTTCATCAATTAAATTTAATTTTTGTACTCTTTTTATTAATTCAACCTTTTGTTTTTCAGCATGTTCGTCATGTTTCGAGATAAGGTTTTTAACCTGTGTTTTATATTTTCTTAATTTAGAATTTAATTTCCATAACTCAGCTTTATTTTTAAACCCGTACTCTCTCATTAAAACCCTTTCTTCATCAATCCTTTGCTTTTGCCAAGGATGGCTGGGTGTTGAATACTTTTTCCTTAGTTTCTTTGGGTCTCCCATTTTTAGACTCTACCTGATTTACTTCCTTTTTTACGTTTAACACCAACAGCTTTACCTTTATTTCTTCTGAAATTGGATTTTGTACGTTGGCCTCTTAATGGTAAGTTTGCTGCGTGTCTTAAACCACGGTATGATTTAATTTTTTGTAATCTTCTGACGTCTTGCTGTTTTGAAAATATCAAATCTCCCATAATAATATGTTTATCATCGCCTGTTTCATAATCTTTTCTTCTGTTAAATAACCAGCTCGGAACATTATACTTTGCAGGGTTTTGAATAACTTCTGTTAACTTTTCAACTTCTCGTGCGTCTAACAAACCTGCTTTTTTAGTTTTGTCAACATGTGCAAGTTTGCATGCTGTGTTCGCAAAAACATATCCAATACCTCTAATCTTTGTTAAAGCTACAACTATAGCTTTTTGACCAGAAACGTCAGTATTAGCTATCCTTACAATATGTTTAACTTTTTGTTGTTCATCTGCCATGCTAAAAAATCACCATATGATTTTTGGCACACAAAAAATTGCTAGCAATTTTTTAGTGTTTTATATTCAATTTACCCAAGAATTAACACAATTATTAACCCTATCGCGTTAACTCGGGTTGATTATACACCAAGAAATTATGAGTCATATATAAAGGTTATGGTCTTAGAAATCTTAAATTCTGATATAAAATTGAAATAATTTGAAATAATACAGTTGAACCTATGAAATTTGTAATATGGTAAAGCGCTTTATCAAAAACATTCTCGCTTAAGAAAAGAATTCCTATTAAATATTTAAAAGCATAATTTATCATTAACATTAAGACTGCCGCACTAAAAAAAGGAAACGATCTTAATAAACTTACAATCAAAAACAAAGTTAAATGTCTTACACCTTTTGTTATATGTCTTGATTTAATAGTTTTCATCAGTTTTCTGTTGTGAACGCCTAAAAAAAATATTACAAATCCTATTATAGGACTATAAAAATAAGATGCAGTTATTCCAAAAACAAACACAAAATCAATAGGAAATTGTTTAGTTTTTTGTTTTATTAACACTTTTATTAATTCAACAATCTCAAAAACCAAGATAAGTAGTAAAGGTTTATATTGTGTAAAAATAAGAATAATAAAGAGTAAAAGAATTATTTGAATCAGACATGCATATTTGTTTTTAAGTGAAGAAGGTTTTTTGTTCTTAACCATGAAAACACCTTAACCATTCTTTTTATCAATTATATTATAGGTTTTCTTTATATTTAAATGTTATAGAAAAAAATAAGGAAAAATTGAAATGAGAGGGCGATAGGCGAGAATCGAATTCGCGTGATGCTCATTTCAATCATCAGCTCGCTCCTCAGGATGTCTGCAATTACTTGCCACAGTCCTGAATACTAACCATTATACGACTACCGCCATATGGCTAAAAGAATTAACTAGAGGTTTAAATAGGTTTTCAATATTTATTTAAAGTATTCTTTTATCTAAATTCCTATGAAAGGTACATACATCATTCTAGAAGGTGTAGTTGGTACTGGAAAAACAACCCAAGCAACTAATGTTTACGAATATCTAAAAAATAAATTTCCTAATAAAAAAGTTGTTCTAACAAGAGAACCTGGTGGTACAGAGATTGCTGAAGCTATTAGAAAATTAGTGCAGGGAACCAAATTTGAAGAAAAAATGGATCCTGTTTGTGAAGCGTATTTATACGCATCTGCACGTGCACAATTATTAAGAAACCTTGTTAGACCAGTTCTTGACCAAGGCGGAATTGTAATATCAGATAGAAGTTTCATCAGTAGTCTTGCATACCAAGGATATACGCGAGGTATAGGGATAAACAAAGTATTAAAGATTAACAAAACAGCAATTGAAAACACTAGCCCTGATTTAATATTATTCCTAAAATTAGATCCTCAAATAGGTTTAAACAGATCTTTTGACAAAGAAGGAGATAAATTCGAACAAGAAAATGTTGATTTTTTCAAAAAAATAGAACAAGGTTACATTGAACTCTCTGAAATGCAAGAGTTCAAAGATAACTGGGTTAGCATTGACGCTAACGGAGATCAAGAAACAGTTTTTAACAGAATTATTCAAGAAATTAATAAAATCTTACATTAAGTGTTTTTGAAGTTGGTTTTTTCTTATTAGTTTTACAACTACCACAATGAGCCATTATATCATAACTAGTGTCAAACCTGTGTGAAAAAAGATTGCATGATTTCAAACCTATAAAATTTACACTTTGTTTACATTTCATTAATTTTTGGTTTGCTTTGTCAAACTCAGTTATATCACATTCAGTATTGTCCATTTCACGTATCATAAAACCAGGGAGAATTAATCTTATATTTAAATATAATAGAAAAAGAACTTATTCTTCATCCTCTTCTTCAAAAAAAGAATCTAGTTTTTTACTTGACATCATTGCTTTATAACTTACTGTTGTTTTATTTTTTACAATTTCTTTGTCGTCTACCATTTTACTTTTTCACCTCTCTTTTAATTAATGATGTCCTGTGCTACCAAAACCCCCTTCTCCTCTCCCAGAATCGTCCAATGAATCTACTTCATTAAGAGTAACTTCTGGAACTGGAAGGATTAACATCTGCGCAATCTTCATATCTTTTTTGATTTCAAATGCATCGTCACCTAAATTAATCATGACAACACCTATCTCACCGCGATAGCCTGAATCTATCACTCCTGCCAAACAATGTATTCCAAACTTGTGCGCGTAACCGCTTCTATCTTTTATTAAGCCAAAATAACCATCAGGAATATCCATTTTCAGTCCAGTTTTAACTGTATGACGTTCATTAGGTCCAAGAACTAATTCTTCACAACTCCTTAAATCAAAAGCAGCATCTCCTGTATGCGCGTAATGGGGTGTTGTTAGTTCAGGATCTGTTTTTAAGACTCTTACTTCTACCATGTTTTTTATTCAACTCATTCAATCAAAGAACAAATTTATTATTTTTTTTGCGCTTTATAAAATCTATTACAATCAAATATATAGGTTTTAATTAAATAAATTTTATAAAGAAATTCATTGAGAAGTAACTATTTGTCAAACCTAAACAATTCTATTAAATCGTGTTTTATTACTTCACCAGATTCTGCGTCAATTTTAATGTTCAATGTTTTAAAAGTCTGAGTAATATAAGTTACATTCCAGACTTGCCCTAAACTAAGTTTTTGTAAAATAACAACTTTTTTAACTGGTGTGTGTTGGCTATACACTGTTTTCTGCAATTTTTTGGCTTTTTCAAGTGTTTTATCAAGCGTAATTTTAACCTTACTCGGCTCTAGTTCAAGAACTTTTTTATCTTTTTTAAACACTTCTGAGTCAGGGTTTTTAACAACATCATCAGAAACACTGAAAGCTGTTATTTTATCAGCATCAGGATCATAGTAACCTATTTGCCATTCTTGTTTAACTTCAGGAGATATCATAATAAAACAGTAAGTAAGATATGTATTCTTTTTCTTCCAATCATTGTACTCTTTAGAACTATGTAATTTTTCCAATGCCTGTTTAAAACCCATTTATATCTTTCCCCGGATTTTCAAATCATACATTATTTCTTCAATTTTTTTTAAGTTCCATTTAATAGAATCTGATTTTTTTCTTAGTTCACTGTTTCTAAAACTAAATTTAAGGAACTCGTTGTAGATTTCAGAAACAAAATCTTTAATTTTTTCAACTTCTGAATATTTTTCATTAACAACAGAAAATACTGCTTTTCTAGATAATTCTCCCGTAAGATCACAAACACCTAATAAATAGTTTTCTGCATCTACTTTAATCTCACCTGGTTTAACTAATCTTTGTTCAGTTAAATAATAATAATAAGTAACAGCTTCTGCATATTCTTGTAGTGCTGCGTTAAACGCACCAATTTCTTGTTTATTAGTTATGTTTCTTAACTTATCCAAATCTTTGTTTGCAATATCAATTAACTTTTTTGCTTCTTTCAACGCGCTTCTATGCATTGCATAAATTGCTTGTTTCGAATTTTTAATAATTGGCCTGGAATTTACAATTAGCTCTTCTCTAACCTTATCCTTACTTTCAATTTCTTTTTTTATTTTTGAAAAAATTTCTTTCATAAAACCATGGTAAACCTATATTATTTATAAAATTATTTACTCTTTTTTTCGTCTAAAACCTATATATGGGGAAACAAAACATTTATATAGGAAGAATCATCTAATTCTATACTAATATGGCAGATTATACGTCACCTTTTGCTACTGGTATCCAGTTTCTAGATAGAATTGGAGTATATGAAGTTCTTTTACCTTTTTTATTAATATTTACTTTAGTATTTGCTATCCTTGAAAAAACTAGGCTTTTCGGCACAGAAACCGTTGTGGCTGCAACAGGTGCAGGTGGCGAAGTTGAGATGTCTAAAAAGAACCTCAACAGTATGTTTGCTTTTGTTACAGCATTTTTGGTTGTTGCCAGTACAAGATTGGTTGCGGCTGTTAATGAAGCAATCGCAAACATGACAATATTATTATTGCTAGGATTTTGCTTTTTACTATTAGCAGGAGTGTTCCATACTGGTAAAGATGAGTTTGAAATGGAAAAAGGTTATAAAAACATTTTCATGATATTAATGCTGGTTGGAATATTAGCAATATTTTTACACGCTATAAAAACAAAAAATGGCACACCATGGTTATACTATGCATGGAATTATGTTGTAAGAAACTTTGACACAGGTGCCATGGGCGCATTAATTTTAACATTAATTATTGTTGGTATTATGGGTTTTGTTACTGCCAAACCTACTGAAGGTGCGTTTGGTGTTGCTAAATCAACAAAAGATGAAGAAAAAAAAGACGATCATTAAATACTAGAAAGGAGGTTTAATAAAAATGTCATATTTCGCAAATTGGCTTGCAACTCTTGAAAGCTACGGATTTTTGGACGTGTTACTACCGTTCATGTTAATATTTACAATTGCATTTGCAGTGTTGCAAAAATCAAAAATACTTGGTAAAGATTCAAAAAATTTTAACACAGTGATCAGTTTTGTGTTAGCACTCGCATCGATTATACCTCACGTCATAGGAAGAGGTCCCGACGTTGTTGTAATTATTAATGCTGCACTTCCAAATGTATCATTACTTATGATCGCTTCAATGATGGCTTTACTATTAATTGGTGTGTTTGGTGAAGAAGTTAACATACTAGGATCACCTCTTGAAGGAATTGTAGTATTATTTGCTGTCATTGCTGTTGGTTGGACATTTCTTGCATCAGCAGGACTTGTAAAAGAAATCGCATGGTTAAGTGACCCTGAAACAAAATCTCTACTTGTTGCAATTTTAGTATTCGGGCTAGTGATTTGGTTCATAACTAAAGAGGATAAACCTGAACGAGAAAAAACGCACAAAGCACTTGATAGAGCCTTTGGAGGATGGCTTGGAAAAGGAGACAGTCATTAAACTAACATAAAATGGCATCATTACTTGACATATCACTGCTTGGACATTTTTCAGACATTTTTGTAATTTTATTTGTGTTTACAGCAGTGTATGCCATCTTAACCTTAAAAGCACCGTTCGGATCCCACAAAGGTCTTAACGCAATGCTTGCTTTCGCTATTTCCATGATGTTCATTTTTTCTAAAGATGCTGTTGAAATTATTAAAAACACTGTACCCTGGTATATCATCATGTTAGTTGCCTTGACAATGGCATACTTTGTTACAATATCTATTGGTGCAGAATTCACTCCAGAATTAATGAAAACTATGGGAACTTGGGTTTTAGTTATTGGTCTTATCATACTTGTTATTAACATTGCAATGCGACTTGGACAAGGAGCTGGGCCGTTCTTAAGCAATGAATCAATTGATTATGATAGTGTTGTAGTTGGAGAAGGTGGTGATGTTGGTTCAACCAGCTATGCGCAGAATTTTGGTGCTACTATGTTCCATCCTAAAGTGTTAGCTATGTTACTTGTACTTATTGTATGTTTGTTTGCTGTGCTTTTGATCGGATACTGGATTTAAAAAATAACTTTAATCTTTATTTCTTTACTTAGTTCAATATTACCCTTACCAAATTCTATATTGTTAGCTTTTGTAACTGCACTGATATCAGGTAACACCAACTCGAGATTTTTTCTTATTGAAGATGAACACTCAATCACTAATGTTTTTAGTTCAGTGTTTAATGAAAGAGCTTTCTCGGATTTAGCTTTTCTAACCGCAGATACTATACTAACCACATAATCTCCCGTTTGTTCAATTTCTTTATCAACATAAGTTATATTAAACTCTGGCCACAAAGAAATATGGATACTTTTCTTGTTTTCTTTTTTTGCAAAGTACAACTGGTAGATTTCTTCAGTTATATGTGGTAATATCGGTGCTAATAACTTAAGTATAGTTAACAATATTTCATAAAGTGTAAACTGTGCAGAATTTCTTGCACCTTTGTGATGTTTCTCTGGATTGTACAATCTATCTTTAACTAGTTCTAGATAGTTGTCACAGAACACGTGCCAAAAAAATGTGTCAACATCCAACTTAACTTTTGAATATTCATATTTATCAAAATGTTCTGTGCATGTTTTAACTAAGTTCTGTAACTTTGACAAGATCCATTTGTCAATATTTTCAAGATCATGTTTTTCATATTCATAATCTTCAAGATGCATTAAAACAAACTTGCTAGCGTTCCATAACTTTGTAATGGTTTTTTTACCTGTTACAAGGTCTTTTTCTTGGAAAGGCAGATCATCTCCAAGTTTGCTTCCAGCTGCCCAGAACCTTAACGCATCAGCGCTGTACTTTTCAATCATTTCTTGTGGATGTATAACATTACCTTTTGACTTTGACATTTTTTTACCGTGTGGATCCAAAGCCCAGCCAGAAACGGTTATGTTTTTCCACGGGTTTCTTTTGTGATGCAACTGTGATTTAACCATTGTGTTAAACAACCAAAACGTTATAATGTCATGCGCTTGCGGTCTTAAATCCATCGGATAAATGTTTTTATAATTAGGACTACCTTTGATTAGTTCACCTGCTAGTTCAGGTGTTAATGAACTTGTTGCCCATGTGTCAAAAACATCTTTCTCAGGTACAAAATCTTTACAACTACATTTAGGACATTTCTTAACTGGTGGTTTATCTTCTAGCGGGTCTACTGGAAGATCTTTTTCATTTGCAAGAATTTCAGTATCGCATTTTTTACAGTACCATACAGGAAACGGTACACCGAAATGTCTTTGCCTTGAAATGCACCAGTCCCATTGTAAACCATTGATCCAGTTATCTAATCTAGACTTCATATGTTTAGGATACCAGTTCATGGCTGCACCGTTCTGCAAAAACTGATCTTTCAGATCAAGATACTTAATAAACCACTGTTTTGTGTTAAGAATTTCAATAGCTGTCCCACATCGTTCATGAACATTAACTGTATGTTTAATCGGCTCTTGTTTAATCAATAATTTGTTTTTCTTTAAATCATTAATAATTTCTTTTCGAGCATTTTCAATGTTTAATCCATGGTATTTTTCAGCTAATTTTGTCATTTTACCATCTTTGGTAATTGATATTCTTAGATCTAGATTATGCGCTTTATACCATTCAATGTCTGTCTGGTCACCAAACGTACAACACATTACAACTCCTGTACCTTTTTCAGGGTCTGCTCGTTTATCAATTAGAATCGGTACTTCGTAGTTAAACAACGGAACTTTAGCTTTCTTACCAATGTATTTTTTGTAACGTTTATCATCTGGATGTACAAAAACTGCTACGCAACTGCTTAACATTTCTGGCCGTGTAGTTGCAATTACCAAATCATTACCATCTACTTTAAAGATGATATCATTAAATGTACTTTTTAGTTCTTTATCTTCTAACTCGACTTGCGCAATTGCAGTCTGGCACTCAGGGCACCATATAGAAGGTGACTCTTTTCTATATTCTCTGCCTTTTTTATACAGTTTAAGGAATGATTTCTGTGATATTTTTCTACAATGGTCATTAATAGTTGAATAAAACAATGTAAAATCGCAACTAATACCAACATTTTTCCAGTCCTGAACAAAGCCTGGCCTGATTTCTTCCAATGTTTTCAAGCACAGTTTAATAAACTCAGATCTCTTCATGTTAACAGATCTTACTTTTTTAGTTCTCTCTATTAATCTTTCAGTTGCTAACCCGTTATCATCTGTGCCGAACGGATAAAACAAATTCTTACCTTTTAATCTTTGATAACGTGCAATAATGTCCATCTGTGAATACATTGAAGCGTGACCTATATGCATAGCACCTGATACAGTAGGCGGTGGAGTGTCTATTACATATAACTCACGTTCTGTATCTTTTGGGTCAAACTTGTAAATTTCTTTATCTTCCCAATACTTTTGCCATTTTTTTTCAGATATCTTCGGATCATATTTCTTTGGTAATTCCATCAAAAATCACCTTGTGATTTTTGGTGGTTAAAAAATTTATTAATTTTTTTTTCCATATTCATGCACCTTTGTTTTCATATTTATAATGCTTTCTCTTCTATATAATTTTCCTAATAATTAATAAAATATTAGAAGAAAAAAGCCAATGGAAACTATTGCACCACTACTACTGCTAAAGTTTTCCATAACGAATACATAACAAAACAGTAGATTAATTTTATATTTAAAACTTTGCTTGGATGATATAATCACTTGACAGTGATTACAAAATCGAAACATTTGTAAAAGAAATTGTATTAGTATAGTAGAAAAATAGAATATTAAGGAAAAAATGGGATATACAACAATTGGAGAACAAGATGCAGCTGCACAGAATGCTTTATATACACATAATAATGAACTTAATTTGAGGCCTTATTCAGGAATGGATCCTAGAATCACCGCTAGAGAATATTCTCTGTTCCATGAAGTACTTGGTGCTGATAATACTCCTTATGCCAGAATGTTAAAATCATTAAATCTAAAGAGAGATATAGGTATTAAAGATTTAGTATCTCCTATAGGGCATAAGACTCCTGATCCTCTTTCACAATCTGATAGAGCAGTATCTAATATATCCGAACTTCTTAGACTTCCACGTGCAATGGATTACATGCTTTGAAATAAAAGCAAATATAAACTTCATCTTACTTCTTTTCTTAAATGAAATTGGTTACAAAGAAAAAAACATTGTTAGCTGATCTTGGTTTGTTATACGCAGCAGCTATCTGGGGTTCTACGTTCTTCATTGTTAAGGAGAGTTTAAAGCACATTGATCCTGTAATGTTAGTAGGATATAGATTTTTGTTAGCTGCTATCATACTTGGTTTTATTGTTTATTTTCAGAAAAAAAGGTTATTCAATAATTGGAAACACGGTTTTGTTCTTGGGTTTATACTGTGGTTACTTTATATTTCACAAACAATTGGATTGAAGTATACAACAGCCTCAAATTCTGGATTTATAACTGGATTGTTTATCTTATTTGTGCCTATCTTCTCAATGATGTTTTTTCGAACAAAGTTATCCATAGCAAAACTGTTTTCTGTTTTTCTTGCATTATTAGGTTTATGGTTATTAACAGGTGGTCTTAAAGAAATTAATATTGGTGATATGTTAACTTTAATTGCAGCAGTAACTTATGCATTCCACATTTTATTTGCTGATAAATATATTAAAAAGAAATCAGATCCATATGTCTTAAGCTTCCAACAGTTTTTTTTTATTGGTGTGTTAAGCATTATTACAGGAATTGTTTTTCAACTACCAACTAGTTTTGGGACAATTAATACTTTAAGAGTTGTATTATTCTTAACCTTATTTCCAACTGTGTCTGCTTTTGTTATTCAGTTAATAGCACAAAAGTATACAACTCCTGTCAAAGTAGCTTTAATCTTTTCAATGGAACCTGTGTTTGCTGCTGTGTTTGCCTGGACATTAGGCAACGAAGTTTTTATTAGGAACAGAGCAATGGGTGGGTTAATTATTGTAATTGCAATGATACTTTCTGAGCTACCGTTAGAAAAGTTAATGAAAAATGCTAAACAATTATCTTAAAAAAATTTATAACTTGTTGAAAAACAAAAAACGAATTATTCTTTTAATTATGATTGTAATGTTTTTATTCCTGACATACAGCCAGTACGTAAGAACAACAATTTTCATATTAGTTCTCATAGTAATTGGGAGCTTATCTAAAATATATCACAAATTCTTAAAGAGCAAACTAGGACTAGATTTTATTTTGTTCCCTACATTAATAGTTTCTTTAACATATAATAACATTATACTAGGTTTTGTTGTTGGAATACCCAGCATCCTAATTGCAGATTATTTAGCAAACAAACTAAGCCATTACACGCTTGTTACTTTAATTGGACTTTGTTCAGTAATAATATTATCAAAGTTTTTCTTAACTTTTCCTTTAGTTATTGCATTAATTCTCTTGACTTTAATATTTGAAATTATTACTGTTGTATTTTATTATTTAATGGGAAGTTCACTACCTCAAATAATATTATTTTTCACATCACATTTAGTGTTTAACCTAGTATTAATATTTAGCTTTACTAATTTGTTAACAAAAATAATAATATAAAAAAAGAATTAGTTATGACTTGATTCCACTGCACATACAGTACAAGGCTTGTAACCTTTTTTAAGTGCTTCTTCATTGTTTTTGAATGTAACAACTTTATCTTTTGGCACTTTTTTCATCACTATACAGGTTGGTTTATGATATTTATTACCGCCTTTTGTACCTAAAACCATTCTTTTCTTTACACTACTTCTTACAACAGTTTTTTTAGCTTTGACTCCTGTTTTTTTCTTTGTTGTTGCTTTTTTCTTTGACTTTGTTTTTCTAGTTGTTACTTTCTTTTCTTTAGTAAGATCTTTTTGCAAAGCAGTTAGTTCACTCTCTATTTTACTCAAGTCATCACTTGGTCTTGGTTTTGCTGTTATGACTTTTCTTGCCTTAGGATGTGGCGGCGCTCTTTCAACTGTTTTTTTAACTTCAGGTTTCTCAACTTTCACAACTTTTACAGGTTGTATAATCTTGGTGGTTTCTTCAATTTTAATTGAAGGAGATTCAACTTTACCTTTCCTATTTTTATAGTATCCTTGATATTTCAATGTATCATCAATAACCATCTCTATAAACTTAGTATCTTTCCAACCTTTTGACAACAAATTTTCCTTGATTTGTTTAGGACTTAAACCTTTTTTCAATGCCCATAGCACGTAATTTTGTAGCTTGAACAGATTAGGTGCGAGTTTTCTCAGATAAATTGTGTCTGTTTCTTCTTCAAGTTCAAACAATTCTTTTTCAAACTTAACCAAATCGTATGATTCCATTTTTTCAAATGCTTTGAGCTGCTCAAGATCTTTTTTCTCTTCCTGAACAAGTGTTTCTAGTTCTTCAATTTCTTTACGTTCTTCAGCTGTCATTTTTTGCAATTTTTGCAACTGGGCTAAAATCATTACTAAAAACACAAAAAAGACTATTATTAACAATAGAAACAATTCTGGTAAGGGTAAGTTTAAACCAAATATAATCATTTTACACACACCTCATTTATATAAACATTAAACATCATTAATATCAACTGTTATTTTAATAACATTGTTCGAAGTCTTTAAATATTCTTTGCTTTGAGCAACAGTGTCAACAATTAACCCTGGTGTTGACTGGTAAAGATAACCAAATATTTCGTAGTCATTACCTTGTTCTAAACAATACGGGTTTGAAATCAGTTCTTCAATAACTATTCCTTTAGTTTTTATGGATCTTAGATAATCAAGAACAACTGTTTTACTGAGCAATGCGTTAGGATCTATTACATTAAGTTCAAGATCAACTTCATTTTGTAATGAGTTATCATTAATAACGTAGTACAAATCAACACATTTTT
This sequence comes from uncultured Methanosarcinales archaeon, assembly GCA_964512765.1. Classification (GTDB taxonomy): domain Archaea; phylum Nanobdellota; class Nanobdellia; order Woesearchaeales; family GW2011-AR15; genus GW2011-AR15. The sequence continues at coordinate 28,792 of CAZEKF010000004.1, read as the reverse complement.
CATCAACATCTTCAGGGTCAGCTGCTACAAGGAATTTAGGAATGTCAATGTTCACTGATAACTCTTCTGAAATATCAACTTCTTCAGGAATTTCAATGTTTAAAGTAATATCTGCCTTATCTTGTTTGAAGTCTTTTACAAACAGTTCATATGTAACTTTTTCAAAATCTTTTGAATCTATACTATATATTTTTTGAGTTTGTTTATTTGGTTTAATTCCTGTTGGCACGTCCACGTTTAGTTCAACCTGTTCAATTTCTTTGTTTAAATTATTATTAACAGTAATTTCAAGTTCAAATTTATCTAAAACACGTACTTCAGGTATTGACCCGAGTTTAACCTTAAGAGACGAATCACAATCTTCATCAATGTAACCATCACAGTTATCATCTTTATTATTATTACAGATTTCGTTGGCACGAGGGTTCACAGACCTATCTCTATCATTACAATCATTGCTACCTATACAATCTTTATCAATTTTATAATAATTATCACTGTCTTTATCTATACACTGTTCTTCATCATCGTCGTCATCATCATCGTCATCGTCTGGGTAATCTTCTCCTTCACACAGTTTAGTATCATAATTACAATATACCCTATCTACACAATTATCGCGTTTTTCATCACAATCTTCACATGCACATCCTTCACCGTACTGACAAATGTCGTCCGGGTCACCGTAACATTCCCGTTTACCACCATTATTATTACAATCATTGTCACAGGTACCGTCGTTGCACAATGTTGTTCCTGCTGGACATTTTTCTTCAATGCCAAATTTACTACAAACTTCTTCTCCGATTTCACAAACTATGCCTTCAACACAACTGTCTTGTAAAAGTAAACAATCTTCACACGCACAACCTTCGCCAAACTCGCATTTATTATTTGGACTACCAATACATCCTGTTTTACCGCCATTATCTTCACAAGTTTCATCGCATGTTTTATCATTACACAAGGTTGTATCTTCTGGACATCCGCACCGTTCATTATCACCGCAAATAGCGCCGTTTGTACAACTTGCCTGGTCGTCGTCACAATCACTGCACGCACATCCTTCGCCTAGTTCGCAAACATTATCGGGATATCCTATACAACCTGCGTTTGCAGTGTCTGTATCTTCACAGTCCTGACTGCAACTTCCGTCTTTGCATAATGTAGTTCCTGGCATACATGGACTAAACGCGTCTTCACAGGTATCTGATGCTTCGTCCCAGTTACATCCGAAATATGTTAGTGAAGCTTCACAAGGATCAAAATGGCACGAGTATAGGTTTGTATAATTTGAACAAACCATGTCATTTGAACAAACTGAACAATAATCACCAGGGTTTCTTGCAACACCTTCAGGTAAAAAGTCATAACCTGACTCAACATCAACCCAGTACCCGCCACAGTCAAATATACACTGTTCATAGTCACAGTCAACCCTTCCTATTAATAATAATGTAGTTCCGCAAAAGTTTGGATATTCACAGTAACTGTTACATTCAGGACTAGAGAAATCAAACGGATTTTCCAATGGATTAATCTTTCTTTGTGTTAAATAAACATTATCTTTGCTTAAGTTCAAATCATATGTAACCATGCTGTCTGTTTTAAAGATTAAACAGTCCAGATCATTTTTTAGTTCAGATGTGAAAGATATAAGATTGTTAACATTATCGTATGTGTAACTATCGTCATTTTCCCAGTCATGTTCTCTGATTTGCGAGAAACCTGACCCTGACAACACACCAGTTGTTGTATATTCGTTTGAATCATGCGAGTATACGCACATGTAATAATCACAGTTAGCTTCCCAGATATAAACTCCAGGATCGTCAAAATACGGTTCGTCTATCAACCCGTCACAGTCATTATCAATACCGTCGTCAATTATTGTTTCATATTCCTGTGTAGGTACGCACGCGCATAAACCATCATCACATGCTAAACCAAATATACAGCCGTCTTGTTGGTCTTCACAGTCACTGCATGCACAACCTTCACCATATTCACAAATGCTGTTCGGTTGTGTGTTGTTATCTAAAGATTCGTCAAACGGATAATACAGAACTAATCCATTATCTAAAACAGAATTTCCTTGGTAGAGGTTAGAAATTTCTTGCTGATTTAATACTCTGTTATAAACCCTGAACTCGTCCATAATACCATTGAAATAATTATTATCTGCGTCGTTTGAAAAACCTAACCATAATCTGTCACTCCAGTTAAAATCTGACTGGTCTTTGGTGACTGTAGTATCTTCGACACCATCTATAAAAAATTTACTTCCAATTTCTTCTTCAATTGTCATAGTAATTAAATGCCAGGAATCGTCTCCAATATCCTTGTCACCAATCTCAAATCCACCATTGTCTCCGTGCCAGATTCTACCGTCAATTTTTCCATTGTTAGTAAAAATGTGTCTATCATGACCTCTATTTCCTTCGTGTCCAGCCAAGATGGACATTATTCCGCATTCATTACAATCTGTTTTAACCCACATGCTAAATGTTGCATCTGTTCTAAGTCCTTGTAATGATCCTAAATCAAAAGTGGATGAATTGAATACTTCAATATAATTATTAATTCCATTAAAATTGTATCCTTTGCCATATTTACCATCTATAAGTGTTGCACCGTTAACTTCTCCTGTATTTCCATTACCGGAATAATCTAACGTGTATTCAAGTTCTTCAAACGGATAGTATAATTCTAAACCAGCATCAGAAACAGGAATTCCTTGGTAACTGTTTGTGATTTCACCAGGCGATAAAGCTCTGCTATAGATTTTTACTTCGTCGATAATACCTTCTGCAGGGCCTGCCCAGTTCTGACCAAAGCCATTGCACATACCAATCTTAATTGGATTTTGTCCATGATCTTTTGGTGTTCCTGTAAAGATTTCAGTTCCTTGATGAATACCATTTACATAAAGATTTACTTCCTTAGAATTAATATCAAATGTTCCTACAACATGATACCAGTTATTAACCAGATTAGATGCACCTGAATTAATTCCAAAAGATTGGTGATTATCATTCCACATATGAAAATTAAAATGTGTTTCTCTATGATATAGCAAAGGATTGTGTTCTCCTTGTTTACATAAGATAAAATGATAATTATTATATTGAATATCCGGAGGGATTTCTTTTGGATAATACCATGCTTCATAAGTATAAGAACCTTCTGAAATATCTTCTAGAACTGCTGAGTTTGGCGTTATTATGTAATCATTAACCCCATCAAATTCATAAGCCTTACCATACTTACCATCCACAAGAGTAGGTCCATACAATGTTCCATCATTACCTTCGCCTGAATAATCCTTAACAACAACACTTTCAAAAGGTAATAATTCAATATCATCAAAATATGCTACACCTACTGGGTCTTCTTCCTGTGTATGGTCAGTTACCAATCTAATAACTACACTATTTGTATTTAACGATGTTGTAAATTCACAAGACACTAATTCCCATTGGTCTTTTTTTGTTGATATAGCTTGACACTCTTCAGGTATGTCCTTTAAATCAAGGTATGCGTTACCTTTTTCTAATTCGTTAAATATGTAACCACTTAATTGATATTTTGTTAAAGGTTGCACGTTTATTTCTTGTTGTTCTGCAGCTCCCAAGTAATCTACAGATTTTACTGAATAAGATCCTGTTTTAGATTTTTCCGTTATTCTTTCAAAATCTCTGAAATTCCATGCTTCATCTGTTTCAAAGCTTGGATTTTTAATAAAAGGAGTTACTAAATTATCATCAAGTAAACAAGCAGCAAAATCATCATCAGTTATAACACAATCTGAGCTACAAGTACCATCGTTACATAATGCAGTACCTTCAGGACAACCGCATAATCCGTCTGGGCCGCATACTCCTCCATCATTACAAATACTTTGCTGGCCTAGACAGTCTATACATGCGCATCCTTCGCCAGGTGAACATACGTCATCCGGGCTACCATCACAACCAACAAAGTTACAGTCGGGTTTACATGTACCGTCATCGCACAATGAAGTTCCCATAGGACAACCTATTATTAAACAACTACACGTGTCAAGATTACACAAATAACCAGAATCACAATCGTCATCTACTTCACATGTCCCTGGACATTCAGTTTTGTCACATCCTTTAAATTCATAAGAACACTCACAAATTAAATCATCGCAAGTATCTTGTCTTTCATAATACGCATTATTTTCTACTGAACAATAATCTTCAGGACAAGCGTATTCAATTACACTATCTACAACGTCACAACTTTCGTACGTTGGTTGAAGTAAATTATCTCCGCAATATGCACAGGTTTGTTCAAAAAAGTTATCATGACAAAATTCTCTGTCTGCTTCATCAACAACATTATCTTCGTTAACATCATAAACTGCGTTGTAAGATACACCTGTACTTTCATAGTTAAGTTCAATGTTTGTCAAGTCAATGTCATCAACTTTTGCATCTTGATTATTGTCACATTTTTCACAACCGCTTACACAAGTAGGTTCATTGTACAATACCCAATCATAACCAGACCCTGTATTAGTACATACTCCTTTCACACCACCAACTGCTAAACAATATTCATAATTTTCTTCTCTGCAAATGCCTGTCTCATCAACACAGCTATCTTGTGGATCGCAACACGCAGTATATTCTTTTACTGACCCGTCGTTATTCTTAACATACTCATTGTCCCAATTTTTCAAAATTTTGGTAGAAATAGCTTTTTCATCATTTTCGTCACCGCAACAAAAACCTGCAACTTCAGGTGCAAACGTATCTTTGTCAGGATCGCACCCTCCCATTAAAGGATCGCAATCAAACCAATCACCGCCAGAGACATAACTACAAACATCTGCATTAACATCCGGGTCAAGCCAACCTCCTTGAATGTTATCTATTGCATGACATACTTCAATTTCATCGTCACTATCCGCGTCGTGTGCTGTTTTAAAACTAAACGTATCTCCATTTTCATCAACACAATCTGTTGGGTTAGGTGAACAAAATGATACAGATTCATCACTTACACAGTCCTCATCCCAATTATACGTCTTATCATTGTCATAAAAATTATAATACTCTTCTTTGTCATAATAATCAAATTCAGAAGATGTTACTCCTTCACTAAAATCTGGACAGTAATAGAAGTTCTTATAGTTAAGATTTAATGAGTCTATTGTTTCTTCACAATCATAATTACCTTCATCTTTTGGATCTCTTCTAGACATACGGTCTCCTTTAACTTCAATTTTAATAGTTGGCTCAGGTGCCAATACAACATCGTCTGGAATAACAAACGTGTGTTCATAATTATATGAACCAAATGTGTCTGTACTAATAGGATGAGATTCAGTGCTTTCTGGATAATAAATAAGAATCTCGAGATCACCACAGTAATTATTAACACCTCTAACTGTAAATTCTCTTTTTGATTCTGAAATACAAGGTATTGGTTCTACTTCTACAGTTAAGCTAGTATCCTGAAACTCGCATACTTTACCTGCACAACCGGTTGTGAATGCTAAACCATCGCAGCTTCCACAACTTCCACCACAACCATTATCACCACATTCATTACCTGAACAACTCGGTGAACAAACATAACCACCGCCTCCACCTCCATCCTCTTCTTCGTCAGATGGTTCAAAATAGTATCTTGCTCCAGTTCCTGCATCGTCATAAATTTTATTCCCTGGTACACTGCTTCCTGGATCATAATAGTCAATAGCACTCCCATCACATTCTGATGCACTACAACAACATATACCTGCATCAACATCCTGGTCGATCACTATAAACATTGAAACAACTAATATTAGAACAATAAAATCAATCTTTTTCATTTACATACCCTCTTAACTATTTAATTCAAACCTGTTTCAACCTATATAAACCTTTCGTCTTTAAACTATATTAATATTAACGTTGTTCTTTGAATCTGGCAATCCTTCTTTTGTGAACTGGTTAGTTGCACAGTCTAGCATTCTAATAGTTTCATCCATTGTATCATCAAATTCGATTGACGTTATTCCAATATCTGCTGTATCTTTCACTTTGAAAACGAGTTTAATCACGTCACCATAGCCAGATTTACACTCTCTTCCTAAAAATCCATACGTGTACCTTCCTGTAACGTCGTTAATATATTCTCCGCCAGTGTTTGAATAGTCATAAATTAAGCTATAATGGTCAAAAAGTGGAACTCTATTTTCAAACTCTGGGTCAGAAGTAACAACAGGTTTTGACTCTTGTTTTATTATTTCTAACTGTACAGGGTCATATTTAATTGTAACTCTTATACTCTTTAAATCAACTATACAGAAAAGGCTGACATACACAATAAACTCGTCACCTTTGGTCACTTCCAAAACCTCTGTTTCTAAACTTGCTTGGTTTTTTGAAATTCTAATACCGTCAACTTTATTTTTTGTTATACAATGTCTTGTAGTATTAACATCAATATTTTCAATAAATGTTCCTTTAACTTCAACAGGAAACGGTGCGAAATAATCTGGACCGTCTATTATTTGAATAGAAAGTTCATTGTTATCAATAAACATTTTATAATCTCTACCGAGTAACTTTACAGGAACATCAAAGTTACGAATGTAATTATTATTAACCGATGATGCTAAAACAACTTCGTTAAATATATTATTTGCAAGACTTTTCATTACTAACTGTTCTTGTTTTTCTGAAAGTTCAGACATTCTTTCATTGATAATATAAATAAACCCTAATAATGCAGTAAATACTAAACTAAATATTATAATGAACTCAAACGATATTTGCGCTTTTCTTGATAAATCGTGTTTTTTCATTTTAATGATCACTCGCAAGGTCGTCACTACATGAACGACCATTAACATTAAAGTTCGGAGAACATATACCTTTACCTTGAGTTGGTGAAGGTGACGGTAAACTTAACTTATCTACTACCGATGGTTCAGTATAATACGGACCTTCATCCTTGACCCATGAACTGGTAATTATGCCTGTGTTAGACTTTTCTGATAATTCATAATCAAAAGACGTTATACCTATAACACTAACATTAACCTTTTTAGTTGTTCTACCTTTCCATGAAACAGTGTTAAACTTATCTTTAAAATTATAAACAAGCTGACCAGTAACTTCAATTGTCCAAGGATCTACTTGTACTATCTCGTCTTCGTCTATACTAACCGTGAACTCACTAACTTCCAAACCTAAGCTATCAAACACTTCTTTTATATCTCCAATAACACCAAAGATCGTATAATCAGGATCAACATATAACGATAGATCTATTTCATTACCGTTCTTATCAATTAAGGTATTATTATAAATTACATCATCTAACACAAATCCTAACTTCTTTTGTAACCTATTTTGGTCAAAGTTTGTTTCTGAGTAATATTTTGACAAACCAATCAAAGCGTTTTTTGTTGAAATATAAATCATTTTTTCAAAATATGTGTCTTCCATATCACGTACTAATGAGTTTAATAGTTTAAGTCGAGTCCGTGTAGTTTCAAGTTCGAATTGTTCAAGCTGGAAATTTGTAGAAAGTTCTGTGATTGCAACGAAAAGTATGATTATAAAAACACTTATCACTGAAAAAAAAATGCCTTTCTTCATTTTCTTTAAATTTTTCATTTTTCCCACATATTTACCTCTACTTTAAATGGCCCCCAAAAATTTATAATGCCTGTACTTGATACCTCATAAAACCCAAAAATTAATTTTTTTCGTGAAATGAGGTTTTTCGTTACACCATCTTTATTTGTAGAGAAAACAATTTCATCATCAATTTTGAGTTCTACACCAAACAAATCTTTCCTATACAAATCTTCTGTAATGTTTTGAAACATGTCTCTTGCTTTTTCCTTATTATTAATATAATATAACTCGCCAATATAATCGAATATTGTTTGATCCTTATTTCTTATATGACCTTGGTTACAGTACTCGGTAAGCTTTTTATTTGAACAATGACAATTTGTGCATAAATCATTAATTTTTACTGTTGAAAATATATCCACTAAGTTCTCAGACACCTGTTCCAGCGATGCTGTTGTCTGCATCCCTGGTTTATTCGAAGAAATGATAATAAAACCTATTATAAGAATAACCACTGCGAAGATTCCGTCCATTAAAAAAATATATGCTTTTTTCTTCATTTTTTTTCTGCGCATATAACCACGCTAAGTTTTATTATGTCCTGACCAAATAACACAGGTTTTGATAGTATTAATGAATCTGATCTTGGATCTTGACAACTAACAACTGCTTCTGGATATACAAGATTCTTGTTAGATCCACATTTGGCACTATTAATAAAAACTGAATACTCTTCTATTGTTCTATGCTCAGACCATGCTGCAAAATTTTTAATTATCTCTGTATTATTTTCAAGATAAACACAATAATCAATTTTGCTATACGTTGTGGTTTCAAAATCTTTAAAAAAAAGTTCATAACCTTTATTTGGATCATAATTATTTAATAAAACATCGAATCTTGCTACATTAACTTTTGATGCTGATAAAAAACTGTAGTCTGGGTCATATACGTTACTAAGTCTGTTAAACAATAATTCTGCGTTAATGTTTAAATTTGACGAATCTGAATAATTACTTTTCAAGCCAATGAAAAAAATTGATAAAACAAACATGTAAACCATAAAAGTCATGATAAAATCCATGCTTATAACCTGAGATTTTTTCAAATAATCACACCTTAAACTAGTTCAGGAGATATTTCTCCAATGATAATACAATATTCTTCCAAATTACAATTTTGTGTTGCTTCAATTTTATAATTTTTAACGCCTTTTGAAAAATATCTTGCTGGAAAACAATCACAGTTCCCTTGACATGCTATGTTACATGTAATGTTTTCCTGTGCTTTCAACGGTATTTCTGATTCATAATAAAGATCTTCTGGTCCTGTAGAAGCTAAAATATTGAATACAAGATAGTATTCATTGTTATCAGGAACTGATAAAAGATACATATTATTAACTTGTGGTGGCATTTCTATTTCATACGTTGTTTTAGAAGGTGGGCCGTAATAATACATTACCCTGGCTTTCGACAATATTTGTGTAGAAATTTCTGTTACTCTTGATTTTAATAATGCGTCGTTTGATTCAAACACATAATTTCTAAACAAATAAATTCCTGGCAAAATAATAATAAGACCAATAGCAATTATCATAACAAACTCTACAGAAATCTGCGACCTCTTTTTCATTAATTACAAAAAAGAGGCAATATGGTTTATATAGGTTTTGGAAAATCAAAGCAATAAATTTAATAAACCACTACAACTTTATTTTTTGGTATGGTTCATAATGCTGGAGATACAATCAAAGTAATTACTAAAAATGATTCTTATGAAGGAGTTTTAATGCCATCATTAGAATTAACAGGCCAAGGCATGTTAGTTTTAAAGTTGAAAAATGGTTACAATATAGGTATTGACAAGAAAAAAATTAAAAAAATTGATCTAATAAAGAAATACAAAAAAACCAATCGAAAAGAAAAGAAACTTTCTGTTAAGAAAAATTTACCAACTCTTTCTATATTACATACAGGCGGCACGATTGCAAGTAAAATTGACTACGTAACAGGCGGTGTTGGTTCTAACTTCACTCCAGAAGAAATATTGTCAATGTTTCCTGAGCTAAGAAAAATTGTTAATATTCGAAGTAGGCTTGTTAAAAACATGTGGTCTCAAGATATGCGGTTTAGCCACTATAATTTATTAGCTAAAGAAATCGAAAAAGAGATTAAAGCAGGTTCAGAAGGTATTATTATAACACATGGTACTGATACTTTACATTATACTGCATCTGCATTATCCTTTATCTTGGAAGATCTACCAAAACCTGTCTTGATAGTCGGTGCACAACGTAGTTCTGATAGAGGAAGCAGTGACGCATATCTTAATCTGTTAAATGCTGTCTATTTTATTGTAAACAATAATTTCGCTGAAGTTGGAATTTGTATGCATGAAAACACTGATGATGAAAATTGTTGGATTTTACCAGGTCTTAAATCGCGAAAGTTTCATACTTCCAGAAGAGACGCGTTCCAACCTGTTAATGCAAAACCAATAGCGAGTGTTAATTATGCAAAAGATAAAATAAAAATAATTAGAAAAAATTATAGAAAAAAATCTAACCAAAAACTCAACCTAAAATTGTTTAATGAAAAAATTAAAGTGGGTATAATGAAACAACATACTAACATGTTTGCTGAACAGTTTCTTTTTTACAAAGATTATGATGGTCTTGTGATTGAAGCTACAGGGTTGGCTTGTTTACCAATTAGTCAAATAGACAATATGACAAAAGAATCTGATAACATAAAAAAAGCTATTAAAAAAATAATTGACAGTGGATGCATTGTTGTGAACGCTCCTCAAACAATTTTTGGCAGATTGAACATGAATGTGTACGAAGACCAAAGAAATGCGCAAGCAATCGGTGTCCTAGGTAATATGAATGATATGACTCCTGTGACAACTTTTATTAAATTAGCATGGTTATTGTCAAACTATCCAAAAAATAAAGTTAAAGAATTAATAACTAAAAACTTAGTTGGTGAAATGAACAATCGTTTAACAGACGACATGTTCTACTATTAAGAAAAATTTTTAAACATTCTCTCTTATCTCAAAATAAATATGGCAAATGAAAATGTTCCTAAACATTTAGGAATAATCATGGATGGTAATAGAAGGTTTGCAAAAAGATTAATGGTGAAACCTTGGAAAGGCCATGAATGGGGCGCGAAAAAGCTTGCAAAGGTACTTGAATGGTGTGAAGAGTATAAAATCAAAGAACTAACAGTATACACGTTTTCTATCCAGAATTTTGACAGGCCAAAAGATGAGTTTGAATATCTTATGGAAGTGTTTGACCAGAACTTTGACCAGATAAAAAGTGATAAACGAATTTATGATAATAAAATAAAAATCAACATAATTGGCAGGATTTGGATGTTTCCTAAGAAAATTCAAGAAAAAATGCAAAAAATAATGGACCTAACAAAAGACCATGATCGTTACATAATTAACTTTGCAATGGCGTACGGTGGGCGTGAAGAAGTTATTGACGCAACTAAAAAAATCGCTGAAAAAGTGAAATCTGGTGAGTTAAATATTAATGACATTAATGAATCTGTTTTTGAAAATAACTTATACCTAAATTCAGAGCCTGACTTAATCATTAGAACAGGCGGTGAAAAACGTACTTCTAACTTTTTAGCATTCCAAAGCGCGTATTCTGAATATATTTTTGTTGATAAAATGTGGCCAGAGTTTGAGAAAGAAGATTTTGTACAGTGTATAGAACAATATTCAAAAAGAAAAAGAAGGTTTGGTTGTTAGCTTACTGTTGCTCTAAACTTACCAATACCTGTTCTCTGAATACTACTTCCAACAGTGTAAAAGTTAATTTGGATCTCGCCTTGTATCTTTTTTCCTGATGGAACTTGAACATTACAAGGTATTTCTATTACTTCACTTATTACACCGTTTACTAATATAGAATTATATTCTGTCTCTGTACAACCCCATAGTCCTTCATTATCTGCTTCACCAATCACAGTAACACTAAAGTTTGCAATATTTTTACCTAGAATGTTTTTTAGTTCTAACTGAACACTACTAGGAGAAACAGCGTAATTCTCACATGAAAATGCAGTCCCTATTTCACCGCACGTATCTGGTAACAATTTACCTAAATCAATAACACCGAACCCAATCAATGCTCCAATAGCAAGCATCACAATCAAGATTGCTACTCCGTAAATTAACAAAGTTTCAACAGCTGCCTGTGCTTTCCTTTTAATCATTTTTTTCATCCTCTTTTACACGTTTTGTAATATTAGACAATTCATTAACATTCTCAGTAAATACAGGAAGTACTTTTGAAAATACTTTTTCCATTGCTTTTATATCTGAACCAACTTCCATAATATGTTTATCATACTCGTTAACTTTACCCATAACTGCTTTCTGCAACTCTGAATAACTTTCTTTTAAATGGTCAAGTTTAATCTCTATCTCAGAAACGCGTGCTTCAACTTTGTTCTTCCATTGCACGACTTTATTTACATCTTTCAACAATTCATCCCATTTCTCTTCAACAATAGCTTCAACAAGTTCTTCAACTTTTACTTGTTCATTTTGAAAAGATGATTGTGGCATTTTCATTGACGGTTCTGGTTGACTAAAAGAAGATTGGTCACCAGATGATTGATTAAACGAAACTTGGTTAGACACAACCTGTTGTTCCATTTGTGGTTGTTCAACAGCCGGTTGCCCTCCAACGGGTGCTGTAGTAAAAACATCTTGAGAAACGTCTTTGCCAGGCGTTGCCTGATCTTGAGGAACAGGTTGCATTCCTTCCACAGCCATTTTTGTATCTGCCTGGTTCATGGAATCAAAAATTTGTGTGTTTGAATATCCTTCTCTTTGCAAATTTTGAATTATCTGGTTATTTGACAAACCTTGCTGTCTCATTTGTAGAATTTCGTTAATAGGCGATCCTTGTGGCATTTTGAATCAAAATAAGATATTCAAAGTATAAATAACTTTCGCTAATTTTTTTTCAGTTCAGAAATAAGCTCTTCAGCTTCCTTCCTAGTAAGGAAATTCATTGGCTGCCAATAATCTATATATTTTGCAAGAACATTAAACTCAGTTTTACTGACTGCGTTATTAACTTCTTCACTTAACTTGCCTAATTTTTCTATTAACTCAGACATTTCGTTTTTTAGTTCAGAAATAGTTTCTTGTAAACTCGAAATTTCTTCAAACAAATCCTTTGCATCTTTTAACATATTTTGTTCAGTGAACTGTGTCTTTTTTCTTAACCCAGAATAACGTTCTTCTAACAATCTTAACCTTCTAGTTATCTCTTCTAATTGCTTAACAACATTGTCAGGGACTTGAGGTTGTTGTTTTGATTGTTTAGAAGGTTTAACAGGTTTAGGTTGTTTATGTTTGTCCTGTTTTTCTTTTTTAGGTTCAGGTTTTTGTTGTTCCATCTTAAAAAAGTTTTTAAATCATATTAGTTTGTAATGCATATATAAAGTTTTGCTCAATTAAAAAAATGGCTGATATTAAATTTTCTGTTGAACGAGTAGGTGAAGATACCACGTTAAAATGCGATTTTTCACAAACTTCAGTCATGCCAAGCGTTGAAGATAGTTCATTCACAATGTCAAAAGTGATTGAAAAAGTTGCAGAGATTTCTGGTATAAGCAAAATTGTTTTTTACCAAAAAAGAGAATATGAATATGATTACCAACAAACTTCATTGTTAACAGAGATTGCTATTTTGTATAGAAAACTATCTAGAGAAAAAGATCAGTTCGGTGTTACTGTTTTAAGCTCAGGAAAATGCAAGAAGTTTGCAGACTCATGGTACACACAGATTAAAAACATCATATCTAATTTATTACTAAAAGATCCATTAGGAGCTTTTGTCGAGTTAAAAAGAATAAAAAGACGTGAAAAAATAATATTAGAAAAAAGTGATGATGAGACTACTAATGATTGTATTACAACCTACGTCTCAATACTTGAATATCTTATTGACCTTCTTGAAGACACAAAGTTAATCATTATTGCAAGACCATATCTAGCAGGTTACGAGATCGGTGAAAGGTCTGCTTATAGACATATCTTTAACCCAACTATTAAACCTGATTTCATGTATACAAAGTTAATGTCTACGTATCCTAAAAATGGTGAAGAAATAGATAGTTATACAATCGGTACTGATACAGAGATAACTGTGTTTAGGCTAAATGAAGATGTTAAAACATTATACCATATAATGCCGCCAGAATTTAAGTTAAGTGAAGAGAAATATGAGTTATTAGACACAGCTCGTAACATAATGGCTGAGCATAAACCTAAACGAGAAGATTTTGTTGATCCTAAAAGAATGCGTGAAGTTTTTTCTAATGTTGGCCGTGATTTAATTGAAGAACTTGCTAGTTATAGAAAAATTCCTTTAAGGCAAAAGGAAATTGAAGAATTAACTCAAATCTTAGTACGGTATACTGTTGGTTTTGGTTTAATTGAAGTGTTGTTACAAGACGAAGAAATCCAGGACATTTCCATTAATAGTCCAATGGGGCGTATTCCTATTTTTATTGTCCACGGTAACTATGATGACTGTGTAACTAATATTATACCTACTCCTCAAGAAGCTGATAGCTGGGCGTCTAAACTAAGAATGATTTCTGGCAGGCCGTTGGACGAGGCAAATCCTATTTTAGACACAGAGTTAGAATTACCTGGTGCAAACACAAGAGTTTCAGCTATTAACAGGCCATTGAACCCTACAGGACTAGCGTTTTCTTTTAGAAGACATAGAGATAAACCATGGACACTACCCTTATTTATCAAATATAAAATGATTAATCCTCTTGCAGCTGGGTTATTGAGTTTTTTAATAGATGGTACTAGAACAATGATGGTTTGTGGAACTCGAAGTTCTGGTAAAAGTAGTTTCTTGTCATCAATAATGGTTGAAATCATGAGGAGGTATAGAGTAATAACAATTGAAGACACATTAGAATTACCTGTGCCTCAGTTAAGAAAATTAGGGTTTAATATTCAATCAATGAAAGTTGCTTCTGCATTGACCCAGACAGGAAGCGAGTTAGATGCTAGTATTGGTATAAGAGCCACTTTAAGGTTGGGTGATAGTTCGTTAATAGTGGGTGAAGTCAGAAGTAAAGAAGCTGTTGCATTGTATGAAGCAATGCGAGTCGGTGCAGCTGCAAATGTTGTAGCAGGCACTATCCACGCTGATTCTCCTTATGGATTATATGATAGAGTTGTGAATGATATTGGAGTGCCAAAAACAAGTTTCAAAGCAACTGATATTATTGTTATTGCTGCACCAATTAAATCTGCAGACGGTTTACATAAGTATAGACGAGTTACTCAAATAACTGAAGTACAGAAACATTGGGAACAAGATCCATTGACAGAGCATGGATTTATTGACTTGATGAAATATGATGCTAAAAAAGACGAATTAGTACCAACACATGATTTGATTAACGGTGAGTCTGATGTGTTGAAAACAATTGCTGGTAAAATAGCTGATTATGCAGGTAACTGGGACGCTGTTTGGCAAGACATTTTGCTAAGAGCCAAGTACAGAGAAACCTTAGTTAACAAAGCTGTTGAACTGGATGACATGGACATGTTGGAAGCACCGTTTGTAATATTATGCAATGACATGTTTCATATTTTTAATGAAAAAGTTAAGAAAAAAACTGGCAAACTTGATCATAAAAAAATATATCTTGAATGGGAAAACTGGTTTAAACAAGAAGTTAGAAAAAGAAAGTTAAGAGAATAAACCTATTTTTTGAATATTATTACATTACCTCTACCTTTTTTTATTTTTTTGACTTTGTCCATTGATTCAAGCTCTGTTATCATTAAACTTACCTTTGCTTCAGACAGTGGAAATTCTTTTCTTATTTCTCTCTGGGTCATTCTACCTTTGTTTTTTTTTAGTAAAGAAAGAATTTTGTTAAGATCAGTGTCCATTATTTTAATTTCTTCCTGGACTTCTTTTTTGATTAATTTTGTGTTTAGTTTTAATATAAAGAATAAAAAAACAGATGCTAGTACTATTGGAAATAAAATCCATCCTGTTTTTTTTTGTTTTTGGTAGGGGTCTTGAATATCAAAATTAAGGTCTTCAAACAATTGTTCTTCTTCGTCTAGATTTGGATATAGAAACAAGTCTAAAATATAAATTCCATCGTCAACAACTGTCAAATTTTCTTCAGCATTCATTCCTTCAAAATATGATGTGATTGTATAATCTCCAATAGGTATTTCAAATTGGTAAGTTCCGTTTACTGCCACATATCTTTGATTTGGGTTTGTGTTTATTTCCACAATTGCATTGTTTACTCTGGTAATTGAAAGATCATAAATTGTACCATAAATTGTTGCTGCGTTAGAAAAAGATAATAGTAAACATGATAAGAAAAAATAAATAATAATCTTTTTCATAAACCAGGTAGTTACTAAATTGTATAAAAAGGTTTCTGAAATACATAACTTGAAAAAAGCAAGTATAAAGCTTCTAATCACTGAAATTGAAATATATAAAGTTTCTAAATAATAAAAACTGAAAGTTTCTTTATAAACAATAGAGGTTTCACATTATTCTAAATTAAAATAAACAAATATAAATTGGAGGTTGAAATAACATGAAAAAAATCATTAGTTTGTTTGTGGTTTTGATGTTTGTTACAAACATTGTATTTGCACAAACAGAAGATGTTGAACTAACAGACGAAATAAAAGGGGAAGCAAAGAAAAAAGGGAGTGTGGCGTTATGTGTTAGGTATTTAAAAGATAAGTTTCCTAATGCAGGACTGCACAGGTTAAACTCTGAGTGTAAAAACCTTGTGCAGAACATTGTAGATAAAGCACAGGTTGGACAAGTTAGAAAGCTTAGTGCTCGTAAGTTACAGAACACAGCAGGTTTAAATGAAGCTGAACAAAAAAAACTTAGCCATCTTAACAGGCAAAAGATAAAAGATTTGGCAACAAAAAATGTTGACGAGTTAAAACAAGCATTGACTCATTATAAAGTTAATAAATTTGCTAACAAAGCAGACATGTTCAGAGCAAGGACTGTTAAAAATTACCAAGAGTTAAAGCACAAATATAGTGAATTAAAAGATAAGTACAGTGAGTTAAAAGATGAGTTAAAAGAACTTAGAAAAGAGTTCAAAGATGCTGTTGAGTCTGGTGATGAAGAAACCGCATTGGAACATTCTAAACAATACTTAACAAAAGTTGCTGATCTGGTTATTAATAACTTAGAAAAGATCAAAGCAAAAGTTGAAGAAAATGATGATTTAACAGAAGATGAAGTAACTGAAATGTTAGCTGATCTTGATGAAAAGATCCAGGTAATTGAAGATGCTAAGTCTGATGTTGACTCTGCAGAAACTAAAGAAGAAGTTAAAGAAGCAGGTCAAGCTATTATTCATGCATGGAAAAGAATGCAGCATAAAGTTAAGTTGCATGCTGGCCGTGTTATTAAAGCTAATGTTCAGGACGTGTTAAAACGAGCAGAGCATCTTGAAAGAAAATTAGAAAAAGCTTTGGTGAAACTTGAAGAACAAGGTTATGATGTTAGTGAAGTTGAAGATTTAGTTGAATTGTTCAGTGAAGAAGTTGAAAGTGCGCGAACCAAGTTCAAAGATGCAAGTGAGATGTTTAAACAAGCAAGAGAATTAGCAGATTCTGAAGAAGGTACTCAAGAAGAAGTTGATGATCTAGTTGAACAAGCAAAAGCTTTAGTCAAAGAAGCTCACGAAGACTTGAAAGAAGCACACGAGGTTTCTAAAGAAATCATTGAAAGTATCCGTGACACTGCAGGTAGTGTTGAATCAGTGACTGAAGAAGATGAAGAAGATGAAGAAGATTACGTTGTTGTTGAAGAAGTTGATGATGACGAAGATAGTGATTCTGAAGAAGAAGACTCTGAAGAAGAAAGTGAAGAAGTCGAAGAGTCTGAACAAGAAGAAACTGGTGAGGAAACCAGTTAATTTATTTTTTCATATTTTTCACAAAGTATAAATAACAGCTATACTATGAAAAATATGAAAAGAGGGATACAATGAAAAAAATAATTTCAACATTATTAGTTTTAATGCTGGTTTCTTTGGTAATAACTGGTTGTAGTAATCAAACAGCAGAACCTGGAACAAATGACGATGCAACATCTGATATTACAGAAAGTATTGATGAAGCAGAATCTGTTGACACAGAACTTAGCCAGGAAGAAATTGACACTGATCTAAGTAATCTTGAGCAAGATTTGTTGGATTGGTAACAACACAAGCAAAGCAGCAAAAACAATTGTTATAACATATATTATTTTGTTCCATTTTATTATTTTTACACCATCAAAGTTCATAAAAGGCAGCATGTTAAATAATGCAATGAATGCGTTTATTCTATATCCATAGTTAAAAGCTATTGTTAATAATCCTAGTGAAGGTAAATATAACATTAACGATAAAAAGATTATGGATAACAAGATGTTTGTTACTGGTCCTGCTAAAGATATTTTACCGTTTTTTTCTATTGTAACATGTCCCTGGATGTAAACTGCTCCGGGTGCAGCGAACACAAAACCTAAGAATGCAGAGATTACAGTAAACATTAACATTCTATCATCTGCTCTGAACTCTGCCCAGCACCCGTACCGTTGTGCAACGTATTTATGTGCTATCTCGTGTAACATGAAACCTAACCCTACGGTTAGTAATGCCATAACAAAATAAATCATAAAACCTAGTGAAAACACACTTGAATATAAAATAGCGAACGCAAAGCTTAGTGCTAACCATGCTTTTAGCAAATGCTGTTTTTCTATTTCTGAAAATTTCATTTAGATTAAGTATTAATTATTGTTTTAAATAAATTTGTTTTAACTTTTCTATAGTATGTTCGGTTATTTTCTTTAAATTTATTATATCTTCTTCATTATATTCAACTAACAGATTAAGATAATATTCGTCACCACTTCCTTTAAACATTCGCCATAATTTTAATGGATCTCCTCCGTACAATCTTTCAATTATTTTGTTTTCCCTGGTTATCCCTAATTTTTGTTCAATTTGTTTCAATCCACCTTTTAATTCTATCTTGTTACAGAGATGTCTCAAGTCAATGTGAGGTATATTAGGAAGTAAGTCAGGATATTTTTTATTAAGATACGGAATGTCAAAAGTTGAACCATTAAAAGTTACAATTAGTTTGTACTTGGTTAGTTCTTTTTTTAGCTCCTTGATGTTTAAGTTAACATCTCTTATCATTATCTTTGTGTTAATTCCATCGAACAATCCAATTACTGTGAGATATGAATTAATGTTTGTTGCAGAAGATGTTTCAATATCTAGAAACACTGTTTCTTGTTTAAAAGAATCATATAATCTCCATGTTTCTGTGGTTGGTAGTTTGTTCATGAAATATGAAGAATTGTTTTCGTACAAAGCTTTCCTAGCTTCCTGTATCTTCCTATCATAATACGCTTTAGATTTCTTAGAAATGCCTTTTATTTGATTGCCAAGGAATTTGTCCCAGTCCGTGATTCCTTGGCTCCAGATCAATTGTTCTTTTTTATGTTTAAGTTTAGAAAGAAAAATAAAAGTTTGTTTAATTATCATTTAACAGGTATGTAAAGGTCTGTCTCATTAGTCTCATCATCTTTATACCGATGATCATAATATTCAAAGCTAATCCCTTCTTTAATCTCTTCTCTACCAGATTTAGGGAGTACTTCTTTATACAGTGCATCCCATGTACTGCACATTTTACTTACATGGCCTTTATGCGTTATCATGACATAGTCTGAGTCAGGTATTTCTAGTTCAATCATGCCTTCTGGGATTTCGTCGTCTGTTTCAACAGCTGCAATATACCTGAAATCTGTCTCGTTTAGCATAATACACAACCCGTAACAAACACCAGGGTTTTTGTTAGTTAGTTCATTAATTCTTGGCATGAACTTTGTCCATATATCCGGACAATCTTTCTTATTCTTTTCGTCTGTCATAGAAGTTACAACTTCCATGCCAACTACTCTAAACCTTGGTTTATGTACAATTTTATGTTCCATGTCTGTATCACCGAATCACCTTAACACAACATTGTTTATAAGCGTTACGTGAGAATGTCCAGTGTGTCCAGTGAAGATATTTTTAGTATTAATAGACCAGAAGATTGGATGAAATGTGTGTCCAGTGGAAATCCATAATTGATTAATTATTTAACTTTACCAAAAAAATAAGTATCACTTAATTTACCTCTATGATATTCATACTTCATGAACTTACCTTCTAATTTAAAACCATTTTTTTCCAAAACTTTCATAGATCCAATATTTTTAGGATGTACTGGTGCTTCAAGTCTTTTTAGCTTAAGAGTATTAAAAGCATAACTAGACACTTTTTTTACTACTTTACTCATTATGCCTTTGTTCCAATATTTATCATTAAGCCAATACCCTATCTTTGCTTTATGTTCCTCAATCTCATGAATACCTATTGCTCCATTGACTTCATTATTGATCTCAATTGCAAAAACAATATCTGTTTTTTTTCTTTTTCTATAATTTTTGAGAGCCTCTTCAACAAACTCTTTTGCACCTTTTTTCTTATAAGGATAAGGAATTGTTGTGTATCTAATTACATTGTAACTTTTAATATTCTTATACAAAGCATTAATGTCTGTTTTTTTGAATGGCCTTATAATGCATTCTTTTAATTTGAATCTTACCATTAAAAGGGTTAGGATCATGTGCTATTTAATTGTTTCTCATCTACACCAAAATCATTATAAACACAACCACAATAACTAGCCTAATGGTTTCAGGAGAAATACTAGGAACATTAGCAGCAATATTAACAACAGTAGCGTTTATACCACAGGTTGTCCAGGTATGGAAAACTAAACAAACTAAAGATATCTCATTAGGCATGTTCTCATTATTTTCTGTTGGTGTTTTTCTATGGTTTTTGTACGGGATTGTTTTAATGAAATGGCCAATGATAATTGCGAACGGAATAGTGTTTATCCTTGCATCAATAATTCTTGGGTTTAAGATTAAGTATAAATAAAATTTATATTCTCAGAGTATTTTGTCATGTATTATGGCAGCACCAATAAAACCAACAATAAGTTACAAAGATCTTGAAAAAATAGATGTTAGAGTAGGAACAATAGAAAAGGTTGAAGATGTTGAAAAGTCAGACAAACTTGTTAAATTAGTAGTGGACTTTGGCGATCATAAACGAAACATTGTAGTTGGCATGAAAAAAGAAAGAGATAATCCTAAAGAAATTGAAGGCATGCAAGCATTGTTTGTTGTTAACCTTGAACCTAGGGAAATGATGGGCGTGAAATCTGAAGGCATGATTTATGACATTGGATACCCTGATAAAATAACACCTGTACTTGCAACACCTGAAAAACCTGTTCCTAACGGCACACGAGCAGGATGAAACTAAGATCTGTTGTACTTGCAATTTGTTTTGGATCATTAGAATATTTCATACTTCCGTTTAGTTTTATATCTTTATCAAATTATTTTGGCCTACCTATTTACTCTAATTTGAAATATTTAGGCTATACTGTTCTAACTTTTGGTGTAATTTTGTTCTTATACTGTACAGGGTTGTTTTGGTTCATTGGTAAAGGAACACCTGTTCCAACTTCTCCACCAAAGAAAATGGTTGTTAAAGGATTGTACAAATATACAAGAAATCCTATTTATATGGCTCATACTACTAATTTATTAGGCATTTCTTTAATATTTGGTCATACATTGTTATTACTACTACCTTTCCTAAACTTTTTAGCAATAAATTTATACGTTCTATATCACGAGGAACCAAACCTAAAAAAACGGTTTGGAAAAAGTTACATAGAATATTGCAAAAAAGTACCTAGATGGTTTTAACTAAAATACTCAAAACACTTCTGTTGTTGTACTAAAACTTCTTGGTTATATTTCTTTTTACTAAATATAAATAAGCTCCACCATGGAGTTTTCTGTTCTCCTGATATTTTACTACAATAGTCTTTTGTTAAGGGAGTATCACTAACATTAAACTTATGTTGCATTAAAGTTAAAAATGCTATGTGGCAGGGTGCTTGTCTATAATCAAGTTCATCACATTTTTCTTCAGCTTTAAAGTATTCGTTATTTTTAACGTATGTAGTCATTTCTATAAAACTGAAAGAAAAATCAAACTGATATTTTTTGTATGCAAGATAACTAGCTAAACCAAATGATCCTAGAATAAGAACAACAATAATTATTATAGTAATCAGTTTAAATTTGTTCATACATCCATTATTTTGCTTTTAGTATAAATATGTTGCTAAGCATATGAAACATTTCATTTGAAGGTTCCAGCAACTTTCCTTTTGTTTTCAGTCTAAGCTCTTTATAAAAATATGTAAAATGCGTGCATCCGAGTAGTATTATTTCTGATCCAGAGTTTATTAAGTTATTACAGTGAGCTATTAAACCATGGTTTTCAATTATTTTACAAGGATCTAATCCCTGTTCAACGTCATTCACAATCCTAAGGTTACCCTGTCCAATAACTATAGCACCTGGGTTTTTTGTCAAAATTAATTTTTCAATATTTGCAGTGCTTTGACAATTAGCAGCAATTAAACCCAAAACATTGTAGGAACTAGCAATTCTTGTGTAAACGTCTAAAGGAGTTATTATTGAAATAGTATTATTTTCTCTAAGATATTCAAGATCAACTGCTCCACTTAATGAATTACAGTAAATAATAATTGCTTTAACTCCTCTTTGTTTGAGGTTATTAACTGCAGTTTGAACCAATTGTGTTAATTGCTTTCTGTTAAGTGCTTGTAATTTTGTTTGTTCTTGCGGATTTTTTGATATAGGATAACCTATTACAAACAATCCTTTTTTTGAAAAATAATCCACGCCAAATTGTGTATCGATTTTTGTACCCGCAATTATTCCAATTTTGAATTTAAATCACCTCGTAGAACAGACAATGAACTAGATTAATGCATCATTACATAGCAATTTAACAAGTTCATAATAAAAAAGTAATAGAAATCTCTTAATAATCTTTCTTGATAAAATTATTCTTCTAAGAATATTTGTTCTTCAGTCAAGTTAATGTCCAGTGAGAAAAAGAAAGATCATTCAGTATAAGCATCCATTCTTTGTAAATAATTATCAAGTGCTGCTATGATTTTATATTTTGGAACGTCATTTCTAAGTGCATTTTGAACTGATGTCATCATACCCTCAACTACTTGTCTGTCAATTGTATCTCCTTCTCGAGGTATTCTTTCTAAATATGCTTCGAGTTCCCCTGGATAATCTGGTTGTTGTGATTCATCTTTGGGTTGTAATTTACTGCAGACATAACCAGTTATTAATAGAATAACATCAATCCCGAGCCATATTGCAGGGCCCTTAAGATCAGGCCATAGTCTGTAAAATTCATCTATAAGCCCTTGATTTATAATTCCGTCCCCCATAAATATTGCAGATTTTATCTTATATTTAAAGATATAAGAAAAAAAGGATAAAACTGGTAAAGAACAAGGGATGCAAAAATTTATCTCTGCCTCAAATTTTCAACCTGTTTTTTTCACTAAACCCTGCATTAACTTCAAGAACATATCTTGCTTTTGATGTATACACTGGACAAGGTTCTTGGTAACAAGGTTGAACATTCTCAATTATGTTAAGTATTGTTTCATTTTCATCTAAAAGAATCATATCTATTGGAAATCTAACATTCTTCATCCAAAAACTATATTCATCTGTATGATCAAAAACAAACAACATGCCTCCTTCTAACGAGTTTCTGTACATTAAACCAAATTGTCTAGACAAAGGATTGTCCATTACTTCAATTGGAATACAAACTTTGTTTTCAAAACATATTTTATTTTCAAGTAATGGAACATTAAGAAATATAGTTATAAAAACAGATGTTATGATCAAGAACATTGCAATGGTATTAAATTTCAAAGTGAAAATTGTTACTTTTTTCTTATTTTCTAACTCTAAAAATAATTTTTCAGTAAGACTGTATAACATCAGAATAAAATAAAAATAAATTACAACTTTAATCTCTACAATAATCATTGATAATATAACAAAAGGAAATATTATGGCTGCAAGGTTGGCTGCATATGTTCTCATAAAAATGTACTTTTTTTTAATTATATAACATAATGTTTGTATAAGCAAATAATAAATAAACAAAAACACAAATAATAGACTATACTTCACCAAAATATAACGTTTGAATAAAAACAAACTAAATAATAAACATAAAACAATAAAGTTATCTGCAATTATATCAAGTTTAGCACCTAACTTAGTTTTTTTATTTAACCTTCTAGCCAAATATCCGTCTAGTATATCTGACATTAATGCAATAAAATACATTAAAAAAAACATAAAATAAGAACCAACATAAGCAAAATATATCATAACCAACCCAAGAACAAACCTTGAACTAGTTACAAGATTCGGTGTCATAATAAAAAATTAATTCAGTAAGTTTTTTAAATTAACCTTTCTTTCCTCGGTTTAATGGCAAAAAAAGATAAGATTACCATGCCAAGCGGCGGTGCAGGTATTACTAGATATTTTGATGACTATAAGTCAAAAATCGAGTTCAAACCTGGCCATGTAATATTTTTAGCAATTATTGTAATAATTCTTGTTATTATCCTAAACATCTGGGGCAATAGCATATTTGGTTAGTAGTTTCTCATATGTGTATGTTTACATACATTATTCGGACTACTTCACGTAGTGAATGTAGTCCTTAATGTCTTTTTCCTCAAGGTTTTTTGTAAAAAGCTTGGGACGAAACATTTAAAAGATAGTTCGAGTATATTTTCTGTAGAATAAAAAAGAGGGTAACATTTTGGAAACAAAGTCAATAGATTCATATACTGTAACTTCTGACAACATTCCGTTACAAATCCACATATACAGTCAACAGGGCCATCCCGTGCCATTTTACCATCTTTCTTTGTTAAACATTACTGACGAAACTAAAAGAATTATTGAACGAATCAGAGAAGATATCATAACAAGTTTAAGTTTCAATTTAGAAGATAAAAAACAAGGTGAAAAAGAAATAAAAGAGCAGTTTAAAGTTAAGCTAAAAGAAATAGTAAAAGGCCAGTTTTCTGGTGTGGATGAAAACACAACAGAAGTTATTACAAATTACATTATTATTACTAGCCTTGGTCTTGCTGAACTAGAATTTTTATTAAAAGATCCTGAGTTAGAAGAAATTGTTGTTAACGGTGCTAAAACTAATGTCTGGGTGTATCATAGGAAACACGGTTGGTTAAAAACTAACATTGTTTTTGACGATGAAAATAAAGTAAGGCACTTTGCAACATTAATAGGTAGGAACGTTGACAAAGGAATTAGTTTGTTACAACCATTATTAGACGCGCATCTTGAAACAGGTGATAGGGTTAATGCTACACTAGCTCCAATCACTACTAAAGGTAACACATTAACCATTAGAAAGTTTGCTAGTACGCCTTGGACAATAACTTCATTTTTAAAAAACAAAACAATAGATTACTCGTCTGCTGCACTAATCTGGCAAGCTATTCAGTATGAAATTTCAATTTTAATAGTGGGCGGTACAGGATCTGGTAAAACTTCTTTTATGAACGTTGTCTCCAATTTTTTCCCGCCTAACCAAAGAATAATTTCAATTGAAGACACTCGCGAGCTAAGATTGCCTAAAACATTGCACTGGGTACCTATGCAATCAAGATTAGCAAACCCTGAAGGTAAAGGCGAAATTACAATGTTAGATTGTATGATCAACACATTAAGAATGCGGCCAGACAGAATAATTGTTGGTGAAGTAAGACGTGAAAAAGAACTTGAAGTAATGTTTGAAGCAATGCATACTGGCCATTCTGTTTATACAACATTCCACGCTAGCAATGTTGATGAAGCTATTGCACGTTTAACAAATCCGCCAATTAACCTACCAAAGAAACTGATATCTTCGGTTGGATTAATGGTTGTCCAACATAGGAACCGTAGAACAGGTAAAAGACGAACGTTCCAAGTAGCAGAAATAGATGATAATGGTAACCCTAATTTAGTAATGCAACATGATAGTATGAAAGATATAATGAATCAAACTTCAAAACCTGACAAATTAATAAACACTTTGAACCTGTACACAGGGATGGGTGTTGACCAAATTTATCAAGAAATCAAAGAAAAGATGTCTGTACTAAAATGGTTAGTCGACCAAAACATTGCAGATATTAACAAAATCGGATTAATAATGTCAGATTATTACACTGAAAGACAACATTTGCTTAGTTTAGTATCACAAAACAAATTTTATACATCACTTGAATAGGTGAACGAATATTACAAACATGTTTTTCTCAAAAAAATATCAAGAAGACTTTAAAAAAACGCAAAATGATCTTGAAAGGTTTACCAGGACATGTTTTTTATTCAGTGCAATTATCTCACTACTTATTTCTGGGTTAATTGCAGCCATCTTGATAGTTAATAATAAACCTGTATTTTATGCAGTATTTGTCTTTTTTGTCTTCTTTGTTTTAAGTTTTAACTTGATTAAACTAATCCCAATTTTTAGTTTAAGAAGTAAAAAAGCTATGCTTGAATCTGATTTATTGTACTCTGCCAGGCATTTATTACTAAAAATTGAAAGTGGTTCTTCTTTAATAAACTCAATTGAAAGTGTATCTAACTTAAGAACAAAATCAAGCGTGTACTTCAAAGAACTAATGTTTGACATTTCACTGGGAATGACTGTTGAAGACGCGTTGAAAAAATCTGTTGAATACAGTCCGTCAAAAGCATATTCAAAGATATTAGAAGAGATTAGAACTTCTTTGAAAACAGGTGCAGATCTACAAAAAACATTAAAAAGTACAATTGAAGATATTAGTAGAATGCATTTGATTCATATCAAAGAATACGGTAAAAAACTTAATCCAATGTCAATGTTTTACATGATACTTGGAGCTATTTTACCGAGCATTGGAACTGCAATCTTAATAGTTAGTTCAAGTTTATTACCTGGAGTATTAGTAATAGACCTTAGAATTCTTCTTTTTATCACGTTCTTATTACTTGTCGTACAAGTCTTTTTTGTATTATCTTTTAGATCATTAAAACCTGGGGTGATGGAATAATGTTTGCTGCATTAGGTAAAAATATTATGCCTGAAAAGATCCGAGGTAAAATTAAGAATTACATTATAAAAACTGGTAAGAAAGAAGTTCCATACGGTCTTTATGGTTTAATCTTCATAATATCATTGATATTCACTATTGGAATTTATTTCTTAGTAATACTCCCAACCATAACTTCTGCACAAGTTATAATGATACTTTTAATATCGTTCTTAGTGTTAACAGTTACTGAACTTGTTTTAGTATTTTTAATCATTATCTGTTTTTGGTTATTTTATGAATTTGTTATATTTAAGAGAACAAGAAAAATTGAAGAAGTACTTCCTGACTTTTTAGAACAAGTTTCTGTTAATTTAAGAGCAGGTATGAGTTTTGACAAAGCGTTATGGCAATCTATTCAACCTGAGTTTGGTGTACTAAAAACAGAGATCCAGATAGTAGCAAAAAAAGTTATGGCTGGTGAAGATACTGAACAAGCATTAAAAGAATTTTCTAACAAGTACAGTTCAACATTGTTAGAAGAATCAATTGATATGATAATAATAGGTCTAAGATCTGGTGGTAATGTTTCAGATTTAATAGACAGAATAGTTAAGAATGTAAAAGAAGCGTCTTACTTAAACAAAGAACTTATTGCGTCTGTAACAAGTTACATTATTTTTATTTCTGTTGTTGCAGTTGTAGTATCTCCTATCTTGTTTGCATTATCATTTAATTTAATGCAGATTATTCAAAGTTTAGGTGAAAAGTTAAGCACTAGTTCATCAACAGGTATTTTGTCTCTTAACTTTGGAGATAATAAGTTAGATCCAAAGGATTTTATACTGTTTTCAAAATTATCCGTAATGATAATTGCTGGTATGTCATCAATGATAATTGCAGATTTAAGAGAAGGTAGTATTAAAGCTGGTATGAAGTATGTGTTTATGTTTGTCCCTATTTCCTTTTTTATTTATGTTATCATGTTAAACGTACTAAGCGGAATTTTTGGTGTTCTTGGTTAGAAAAAAAGTTTATCACTAAATTGTGTTTTACTATTTTTTATTGTATTTATTGGCAATTCTATGACATAACTTGCAGGTTTTTTAGAAACATATACTGTAAATGGTTTGAAATTTTCTTTAAGTTCAATAACTGTTTTATCTTTATCTAAAAACAAAACATCAATAGGATAAAAAACAAAGAACATGTGCAAATCTATTTTTCTTGGTTTGGTAAAAACAAATATGTAACCTATTTCTTTTATTTTTTTAGAAAACATTAAACCTTTTGCTTTAGAAAATACACTATTCAAAACCTTCTTATGTTTACATATAATTGTTTTTTTTGTTATGTTTTTAATCATTGTTTTAACAACTTGTTTTAGTTAATATGTCAACTTCATAAGTATCATCATTTGCATTGTCTATCCTGAACCACGTAGGCATGTTCTGAACATTACAGAAATCAGTAGTTGTTTCATTTCCAAAATATACATGATCTACTAATGACCGTTGTTTAATTGGTATACTCTGCGCACTGAGATCTACAGGGTTTACAATACTTTCTATACCAAACTCTGACGCTGATAAATTACCTGTAAACCTCATTAAAAAACTCGGTGCTGTTGTTGATTCAATATAATACGAATTAGATATATGATTTTCCAAAACAGTTGTATCATTAGTTCCATCGTTAACAAAATCTGTGTCTGGTGTTTGGTTAATAAGTACTGTAACCTTATCAGCTGTTTCAACAGTATAAACAGGATCTTCAAAGCCTTTTATTGAAAAATCTTTAGAAAATTCTTTGTTTATTGTCCATGACGCAATATTTTTTTGGTCATTAATATTATAAGTAATGTTAAAAAACACTCTAAGATTCCATGGCGTAGTATGTGTAACTGTAATGTCATTCACATCCATTACTACATTAATATTCAATTTTGATGCTTCCTCATTAACTCGCGAAAGCCAACTCATAATGTCAGCTCCCTGGTTTTC
>CAZEKF010000003.1:74268-106700 GCA_964512765.1 uncultured Methanosarcinales archaeon | reverse complement strand
GAAGTAAGTTTAACAGTTATCCATGAAAAACCAAATAAGAAAATAATTAAATTAAACAGTTGCTTTGGTTCAAATACTATTTTAATTTCTTTCCATAAATTAGTAAGTTTAGTTTTTACAAACACTTTCACAATATAAAATATGAAAATTGGTGTAAACGTGTTTATTAGTATAATATAAGAAGGAAAATTACCAATGTTACCCCATTTATATGTTTCTAATGGTACTAGTGCAGCGAACGCTAGGAACAGTTTTGCATCACCAGCGCTCCATAACTTAGCAAGCCACAATACAAAACCAAGTGTAAGTGAAATAACTAAATTAAGTAAGTACAACTTAAGATAGTTTTGATTAATGGAGTTATTATTAAGTTTCATGAAAATAACCATTGAAATAAGCGTAATGAACGAGTAAACCAGAGCTAATATAATCCATTTATTCTTTATTTTATTATATTTCAGATCTTGATATGTTGTCATGATTCCAAGAAAAAGTATCATTGGGTAATTTAGAAGTTCAATAATTTGGAAAATGACCATGTTGATAATCAATAACTATGACTGATTTAAGTGTTACGATTTATTTCAGAAAACTTTTATTAACCTACTCAAATTAAATAATAATTATGCAGACAACAATTATTATTCCAACCTATAATGAGAAAGACAATATTTCTATTATAATTAATAAAATTAAGAATCAGAAACTTAGGGACATAAACCTTTTAGTAGTCGATGGTAACAGTCCTGACAAAACAGCAGAAATAGTTAAGAAGTTACAAAAGAAATACAAGACACTATATCTTACACAACAAGAAAAAAAGGGACTGGGATCAGCCTATATAAAGGGATTTACTTATGCTATTAATAATTTAAAATCAGATAGAATCATAATGATGGACGCGGATCTATCTCACGATCCAAATGAAATAGTAAACTTCATTTCTTGTTTAGAAAAAGGTTATGATTTTGTCATTGGTTCTAGATATATTAAAGGAGGATCTATACCTGAGTGGGATATAGTTAGAAAGTTAATAAGCAGAAGCGCTAATTTATTTTTACGATTTCTTCTTAATCCAAGAATACATGATTATACGTCAGGTTACAGAGCATTTAACACATTAGTATTTAAAAAGATCAATAAAAAATACCTTTACCTGAAAGGTTATGCGTTTCAAGTTAGTTTATTAAATGAATTTAGAAAAAACAATGCAAAAATTAAAGAAATTCCAATAATCTTTCATGACAGAAAACATGGGAAATCAAAGTTAGGTATAAAAGATGCTATTGAATTCCTTTTTTATCTTTTTAAATTACGGTATTAAGAAATTTTATTAAGACACTCAATATTTTATTTTATTATATGAAACTGAAAGGTTATCAATATGTTATTCTAATTTTCTTGCTAGGTTTTTGTTTTTATAACACGTATTCAATACATTTTGATTATCCGTTTCCTTACCATCATGATGAATGGCAGCATACAGGCATTGTTGTCCAGATAATTGACACAGGTTATAATATTAAACATAACCCTTACATGGATGTTCCGACATGGCACACTGACCTAGAGTCAGGGTTTCATTTATTTATTGCTAACTTGTTTGTTTTAACAGGTTTAGACCCGATTTTTTATTACCAGTATTTAGCAGCGGTGTTTGCAGTTATTACAGGGTTTGTTATATTTTTTTTAGTGTACAGATTGTCAAAAAATTATTTATCAGGACTTGTATCAGTGCTTGTGTTTTCAGTGCTAAGAACCAACGTGAACATTCTTGGTAAAAATTATTTCATACCAATGTCAATGGCCTTTACATTTATTTATAGTTTTGTTTATTTGTTCCAGAAAGCGTTAAAAGAAAAAAAAGCCAAGTATTTTCATTTATCATTATTAACTTTGTTTTTGTTATTATTAATACATCCGCCGTCTTTTGTTATATTATTAGTACCTTTTATTATTGAAGTAATGCTTAATCTAAGAGCAGTAAAATCTTTTCTTAAAGTCAGGAAGCTAAGCATTCTACCTGTTATCATTATTTTCATTGTATTATTTTATTTGTTAGCATGGAAAGGCAAGTTTTATTCAACATTTGAATATTTTTTTGATTTGTTATTTTTTGAACCTGGCTGGGGTAAGTTAGAAGTAACATATTTCATACCTTTACTATACGGAATAGTACCAACTTTTCTAGCGTTTATTGGAATGGTACACGGGTTCAATGATTTAAAGTACAGGTTTTTTGTAATGTTTTCTTTTGTTTCACTGGCAATAACCACAATATTTGCACATTTTGGTTTTACTTTTCTAGTACCTTATGGAAGAGCAGTTCATTATTCAATGATTTCCATGATACCTTTAACTGCTTATGGTTTTCAGAAAGTGGTTGAATCTAGAGCATTAAAAAATAAAGATTTCATGAAATTTATTTTCTTGATATTATTTGTTTTTATTTTATTCAGTTCAAAATATAACGTGGACCAGTATTATAAGAAATATACAAGACCCGTGGCAACTGAGAAAGAATATGTTGCTTTAAAATGGATACAGTTCAATTACGGTGAAAAAAATATTTTGGTTACGCCGTATTTCATGACGTCTGCTGTGTATCCTGTTTCAAAAAATCAAGTGATTTCCTTGATACCTGCTCAATTACACGGAGGTAATACGTCTGAAAACCTGGACTTTTATATATACAACTGTGAAACACAAAAAAGGATTGTTAATGAAACAAAAGCTGAATTTATACTTAGCAGAGACATGATCAACTGTGATTTTGTTAAACAAATTTACTATGATACAGTCTGGGTTTATGAGATAGATATGGGGGAATAAATTGAAGAAAAAGTTGTTAATAATGTTTGTACTTGTTTGTGGTTTAATATTAGGAATATCTTTTTTGAATTTTTTCAAAGAAAGGTCTGAAATTAATTATAGTCAAATATATGCACATATTGAAACAGAACAGTGTAATAATATTGAAAACACTTACCTATCATATTATTGTAAAAGACTAATTATCAGACCGCACATGTGGGCTTTTATTTCTACGCCTGAAAATATTAAGAACCTAACAAAAGGAGCTTGCCATAATAAAAGAGGATATGATCAATTTTATTGTACAATATTGTTTTCGCTTGTGTCGCATGATGTTAAATATTGTTATGATTTAAATGAAACAGAATTAATTGAAGAGTGCAAATTCTTTCATGTTATAAAAGAAGTTCCAATTATTGAAACAAATTACCAAGATTTGTTTGAATTTTGCGATACTTTTACTAATCCGTCATGGAAATCTGAATGTTATTATTTAATAGCTGATGAACTAGTCCTTTCAAATCCAGGAAAATATTTTGATGTTATTACAAATGCATGTACAAAATCAGATGATGCCATGTACTATAGTTGTTTTGGTCATGTTACAATTTTAATGGCTTCTGATGATGCAAAAAAATTCTGTGAATTTGTTCCTGATAATAAAAAAGATTATTGCTACGAAGGATACGGATACAATATTGGGAAAGATCCTGTTAATAAATCATTATCACTCTTATTTGAAAAATGTAATTCAGTTAGTAATCAAGATGCATGTTTCACAGGATTGATCCAAGCAGTTGACACTTCCAGTACAGACCATAGACCAGAATATTATCTTTATTATTGTGATGAAATACCCAATAAGTATAAGGACAAATGTTATTTTGGATTTGGTAAATTCCTAGTTAATTTGATGATTGAAGAAAATGTGGATTATAACCAAAACCAGCACTGTACAAAAACACCTCTTGAATTTCAGGATGACTGTCATTTAGGCTTTGCGTTTGGCCTTGACATGTTAACAAAAGCTGATATTAAAAAATCAATAATTTTTTGTGAAGAAACAGATGATAAGTATATTGATAATTGTTATGACGGTGTTGTGCGCCAATTTTCAAGGTATGTTACTGGCCAACCTTTAGAAGACATAGAAAAATGTAATTTGTTTCCTGAAGAATATCAAGAACCGTGTATAAAACAGTTTTACGGACTTTATCAACAATAAATTTATTTTAGAAGTTTCTGAAGAGTTTTTCCAATCTTTGTTTTTCCAATGATATGCGTGACTTTATAAAAAGGATAAACAATAGACGCACGATATTTGCCTATTATTGTTCTGAGGTTTGAAATATGTTTATCTTTATCTTCAATAATATTATTATGTTTTTCCACAGATTTTTGCAACGCTTCCTGTAAATACAATATTTTTTTCTTTTTATCATCTATTGTGTTTCTTAGAAAATCTTTTTCAATTTTTTCTTCGTCAATTTCTTCATATTTTTGTTTAATCTCTTTTTCAAGTTCTTTTAACCTGGCTTGGAAACGAGTTACTTCTTTTCTGCGATTGTTAAGAAAACCTTCTAAACTTTTTATCTGGCCAACCAATGATTTATTAACACCTTCTTTATCATCTTTTATATATTCAAGATTCTTAATTTTTGACTTTTGCTCGTCAATAATTTTTAAATAGTTAAGTTTTAGATGCTTTGGATAAAACTTTGGATTATTACAAAATTTGTTAAGAGATTCCATTGTCTTGTCAATGTTAAACTCAGTTTTAATGTATTTCTGAATATTTTTTTGATAACTCTGGATAATGCTTTTTTTACTTAACATTTTTACAATAGTTTTTCCGAGTTCATCTGCGTTTTTTATTGACACTGTCTCGCCAAGTTTTTGTTCAGTAACCATTTCAGATAATTCATCATTCCTTGTACAAACCACAGGTAAGTTACCTTGTAAATAATCAATTATCCGCATCCTGTATGACATCAAAGATTCACTTGTGTCTTGAGACGTAACAATAGCAATATCAGATTCAGCGTACACGCTTGACCTATCTTCAGAAGAAACCCAATCAATAAAAAAGACAGATTTGTCTAACAAGTTAAGGCTTTTTGCTAAGGTTTTTGCATTGTTATAATTATTTTCAGTAAGTTCAGGTATGTTCGGGTTAAAAGCACCAACAAAAACTAAAACAGCATTTTTTTGTTTTTTAATGATTTTTTCCATTGCAAGGATAGGTGTTTTATAATCATACCACGAGTATAACCCACCAAGGAACAACAACATTTTTTTATTTTTTCCAACAGTTTTCTTAAGAATGTCTTTGTTAACTCCTTTTGCAACAGTTCTAGGAGCAAGCGGCGCTATTTGGATCAAATCTGTGTTAAAATTATTAATGCCAAGCAAAGTTATCATGCCAAGGTAAAAATATTTTTGTGCGTTGTTTGAACAAATAAAATAATCACCGTTTTCAAGTGCTTTGAATGTTGGTAATAAACCATCGTTTAAGAAAAAGTTATCTTTGTCACCAATAGAATGCGCCATTGCTTCAATTGCAATAGGCGTGCTTAAATCAACCACTGTGGGGATTTTTATTATCTTGTCAAAATACTGGTCAACATAAGCAGATAATGGCAAAAAAGCAACGTCAAACTCTTTTTCAATATTTTTTAACCTTTGTGTATCCCAACTAATGAATTTAATACCGTCTTTTGTATAATCTTTATCATGGTTAAGCTCTGCAATTGTTATTTTGTGCCCTTTTCTCTTTAATGTTTGAGCAATTTCCCATAACCTAGAACCTGGTCCTGAAAGAATATTATCAGGATAAAACATCCGTTCATAAGAAAAACATAATACTTTACTCATTATTGTAACTCCCATAAAATAGGAACTAGAAATTAATTAAAAAGATTGTGTTATAAACCCTGCAAATTTTTGTTTTGTTTAAAAAAATCATTTACTTTTTCATTTACTTCATAATTACCACAATGACTACAATCTTTGTCTATTAAATAATAATTTTCACTAAGTTCAATGTTATTTTTTGCAAATGATTTACCTGCTTGTCTATATTTCTTATATTTTTTTGAGTTCCATAAACTAAAAAAGCTGTTTCTATGCTTATAATGCTCAACTTCTTTTCTAATGCAACAAAAAGAGTACATGTTATCTGCCCATAGCCTTGAAAAGAACCACCCAACGTAACATCCTTTATTAGTGAAATGAGTTTTGTACCATTCGTTATCTTTTTTAGTATTTTCTAACTGAAACAATATGTTTGGATTAATGTGTAACCTGTTACCTTTATACTTCTGAATTACTTTTTTAAGTTGTTTTCTTACATATACTTTTTGTTTGTTATTTAATTCAATATTTTTTGCATAATCATTATGCGCAATTTGATATCTGCATGAATCAACTCCTAATTTAAAAGACCAATCTGCCATTTCAATAATATCTTTATAATTATCTTTGCAAAGAACAAACAATAAAACAATATTTGGCTTTCTGTTTTTTTGTTTAACAAGGTTTTTAATATTGTTCTCAGTTTTGATAAACATATCTTTTCTTTGCCTTGGGTGCACTTTAACATACGTTTTTGGATTAGACGCTGACACACTAATAAATAACTCGTCAGTTTTGGACTGGATTATTGTATTAATTGTTTTCTTATCAATAAGAGTACCGTTTGTAAAAATTTGTAATTTAATGTTTTTTGACTTCACAAACTTTATCATGTCATTGATTCTTGGATGTAAAAAAGGTTCACCTGCGCCAGTAAATAAGATTGTATCTGTTTCAAGTTTATATAGATCATCAACAAGACTAGTGAAGTCATTGTAATCAATCATACGTTTCTTAAATTCATTAGACCATTGTTTCTCTAAATGTTGAGAATAAAACCAACAATAGTTACACCTTAAATTGCACGGGTTGCACACGTCTAAATGAAAATATTCTGGTCCAATAAAAACTGTGTTACAAACAATGCCAAGAATTCTTAACAAAAATTTTTCATTATCAATTATAGGATTATTATTATATTCAGATTGAATGATTTCTAATGTTTTTACTAGTTTATTATCAATTTTTGCATTGGGAATTTTTTGAACATAGTTGTTAAACCTGCTTGCTATGTTAGTTAAAGGAGTAACTTTAAATGTTTCTACAATACTATTTAACCCAAGATCAACAAAAGTTTCATTTAACTTATGAAAATTCTTTCTAGTTATTTGAATTTTATTTAACATTGTTTTTTTCTTTTTGAGATTCAATTTATTAACTGTTCTTTAATATCGTTATTATTTTTCATATTATTTATTATATGTTTGATAACTTATTCATCAGAGCAAGGATTAGTTAATACTTGCATACAATTTGTTTTACATTGAATCATTTTATTTCTTGTTTTTTCTGCTTTGCGAGAGTACCATAATTTGTATATGCTATCCTTATAGACATTTCCAATAGGTGGCATTTTAAAACAAAAGAAAACATTGCCATCATCATAAATATTTAAGAGATCATCTTTAACATTACAACGTGCTTCTTTGTATAAGTGTATTTCAGGATATAAATAATACGCTTCGTATTTTTTTAATAGTGTGATAGTCTGTTTTAATTTTTTTAGTTTGTTTTGTTTTAATTTTATTAATTCTTTGAATGTTTTTTTAATTTTAATAATATCTGTTGGCCATAAATGACTATACTTAGGGTTCCTGTACCAGTAATCTTCTAACTGAGTATTATATGGTTGTCCAAGTAATTGTAAGTGAACTTCTTTAATTTCACTTCTTTTTTCACCCCATTTAACAAAATCAATAACCTCATTAAAATTATCTTTCATTATAACAAAAGTAGGGCTGACAAAAAATTTGTTTTTTAGTTTATGTATTATTTTTAATGCATTAATTATTTTGTCATATGAACCTTTAACACCGCGAATCTTGTCATGAGTTTCTTGATTAAATCCGTCTAAAGATACATAAAGATGGTACAAACCAGCATCTGCAAGTTTTTTCACATTTTTTTCATTTAAAAGAAAACCGTTTGTACAAATTGTTGTTTTTAAATTATGGACTTTTGCAATTTCCAGAAAATCATAAATGTCTTTTCTCATTAATGGCTCGCCACCGTACAAGGATATTTGAACAAAAGGGTTAATTTTGATTAAGTCTTTTACAATGTTTTTATAAGTGTCAATATCAAGTGAGTTTTCCTTTTCCTTTTTCCAATAATTACACATAATACATCTGAAAAAACACCCTTTAACTATCTTAATAGAACAATTTTGCAGATTTTTATTAGGGTCCAAATATTTACTATGAGACTTACTTTTTAAACCTAAATTCCCCATCTCTTTAACCTGTTTATCATGTGTTTTTAATTTTTGATCATACATGATTAATGCACCAAAAAATTATTGTTTAATTAGTATTATAATATTAAATCCTTTTTGAAAATTTAATCAAATTCTTTTTTATAAAATTCAATCGTGTCATTTCACCATGTACTGCCATGTTAATACCTAAATTATCACAGCACAGGAAACATCCGTTACCTTTCTGATGCTCGTTACCAATATTTTTAAAATAAGGGTTCTTGGCATCATAATCAATAGTATGTTTTCTAAACTCAGACTGTTTTCCATTCATCCAGATTTTTTCAATACTATTTATGTATATGTTTCCAATAGGTATTCTGACAGATTTTAAGCATGAGTTAACATTACCATCAGCAAGTATTCTTAGGAAGGTCCAGCCAGCGTAGCACGGCATTTTACCAATAATGTTGCTGTCATACTCGCCTTTTTCAACGCCAAGGTTTGTTAACCTTCTCAAGAAGTGCTTCCTACCACGGAACTCAAGTTTATGGTTATACTTTTTCTCATACTTTTTCATTAGTTCATCGGATTTTTTAACTTGTTTTATTAACCAGTCTGCTTGTTTTCGTGATAACATTAATGAATCTGTTTTACCAGGGACAACATCTGTGGGCGTAAAATCTACTCCATTAACTTTTGTTTCATAACCTGTTTTTAACATGTTATTAAAATCCCAGTAATTTTTTGTGTTAATAACATTGTAAATATGTATGATTGGTTTTTTTGTTCTATATTTATTTTTTAATTTATGAACGTATTTTAACATCTCAACAAGTTTCAAGAAATCTTTACCTGTTTTGTTTGGATGTGTTGCGTCGTAACTTTCAGGGCTACCTGCCCACAAACTAATGTTCATATGGTCCAGGCCAGCTTTGACAAACCTTTCAGCTTTATCTTTTGTGACTAATGAAAAGTTAGTGCTCATGTCACAAATTAACCCTTTTTCTTTTACATACTCAATTAGTTCAATTGTTTTAGGATGCGCCCACGGATCACCACCGCCTGTGAAATAAATGTAACGTGAACCCATTTTTTCCAGGTCTGTAATAAGTTTTTTAACTAGTGGATAAGGCAATTTCTTTTTCTTTTGCTCAGGTGTCATTGCCAGTTCTTCTAATAATGGCGAATGGCACCAGCATCCAATACAATCATTGTTACACGCGTTTGTCAAGTCTATTTGAACTTCCCACGGTCCGTTGTAAACTTTTTTATCAAGAATACCTACAGCAATCTTTGCCTGACTAAGTTTATCTTTATATTTAGTTTTTCCAACGTGCAATAGATTAAGTACCATTTTTTATCTGTAGTATTTATCTAAACCATATTTTTCTAATTTTTCATAACAATCAAGAATTGCCTGGTGGTTATCACAATGTGTACAATGTTCATCGTACAAAATTTGATTGTTTAAGAATTTTGCATTGACATTATCTTTAATATATTTAGCTTGTCTACGCCATTTATCATATCTTTCAGAAAACCATATATCTTTATAATCTCCTTTGTCAAGATACCCAACAGTCCTTAAATGGCAACAAAAGCTTACATCGCCTTTTGCAGGAACAAGGTTAAAAAAGTTACCAATCGTACATCCTTTTTTTAAAAACACGTCTTTGCACCATGACCCGTCTTTCTGATTATAATTTTCTAACTGGAACTTAATGTTATCAACAAACTCAACATTACCTTTTTTTAAGGTTTCTTCAACAAGAGGAACTTGTCTTTGTATTTCTTCAATTTCGTCAGGTTTTAATTTTAAGAACGTGTTCATAACATCTAACCTTATTAAATAGAATCTTGCAGCGTCAACTTTTTCATACACATCGTCCTGTGCCATTTTCACAAGCTCGTGATGATTCTGAGTGTGGATAACGTGCGTTACTATTACTCTTGGATCTTCAACGTCAGCAGCGCGTTTTAGCTTCATCAATCTTTTAAGATTCTTAACAACTTTATTGTAAGTTTCAGGTTTCTGAATCTGATTAATTTTTTTGTAAGTTTCAGCTGTGCCAGCCGGAAAACTGCAATATATTTCTTTGACACCTATTTCAATAACAAGTTTAGCAATTTTTTCGTTAAGCAGTATACCATTTGTGAAAAATCTCATGTCCAAACCTTTACTCCTACCATATCTTAACATCTCAGTTAAATGTGGGTGTAACAATGGTTCACCATCTCCTTGTAAAATCATTGTTTCAACGTTCATGTCAGCTGCGTCATCAACTAATTTTTTAAACCTATCCAATGGGAAACTTGTGTTTAGGAAGTCTTTTGTATGTTTAATTTTCGGAGTATGGACCCAGCAATGAGTACAGTTAGTGTTACATTTATGATGCGGGTCTACCACTAACACTCTTGGCCCGACAAACGCAGTCTCACAAATAACACCTAACAACCTTGCCAGTTCATGTTCGTCGTCAACATGGTCAAGTTCTTTTTCCTCGTCTTTATCTATATCACCCGTTTCTTCTTTAACAATCTCAACATTTTCTTTTTCCAAAGCAAGTTCAGATTCGTCAACAACATTTTTCATAGAAAGTTCCTGGAATCTCAACAGCATATCTTCAAGTTCAGTATCATAAATTTCTATCCTGACATATTTTGGTAAGACTGATTGTATTTTTTCAAGATATGCCTGGAAATTGTCTAATATTTTTATCATAGGAAAAACAGTGAATTCTATTTTGTTTAGGTTAATATCTTGATTGAATTGTTTTATAACAAACTCAGCAATTTTATGAATTTTGAAAAAATTATACCTGGAAATGCCAATCACAACTTGAACCTTTTCTTTGTTCTTAATTTTTTGTTTAAGATTTTCTAATTTTGTCAAGAAATTATTCTCTGGTTTTTCAGAAATTCTATTATCAAGATCATCTGTCTCACCAAAAAAGTAAAAAGTATCCCTGACAACTTTATTTTCTTTTTTGAACAGAGACTTTAATTTAACATTGTTATTTTGTCTAATAATGTACGTCATTTTTTCAGTTCAAATGGATATTCTTCTTTGTAATAACAATTAATAAGTTCGTGACAGTTAGTTTTGCACGCTAGGATTTTTTGTCTTACTTTGTTAGCATGCATTGAATTCCATGCTTCAACAAAGTTAGTATTTTTTATATTGCCTAACATGTCATGATGATAGCACATGTGAATGTCTCCCACAGCACTTACCTGGACAGCAGTGTCAAAGTTACATGGCATGTCACTTTTAACAAACTTTTCAGGATATTTGAAATAGTTTTTAACAGCTTTCAACTGTTGCATTGTGTTAATAATTGGATCCCTTTTTGTTTTTCCAATTGCAAGATCATGCATTGTTTTTTTCTTAATTTCAATTATCTGGTTAATAACCGTGATAACTTTGTCAGTGTCGTCAGGCCAGAGTTCTTTGAACTTTTGTTTCTCATACCAACCTGATTGGAATATTGTGTTGTTAGGTTGCATGATTGCCATTATTAAGATCCATTCAAGTTTTTCATGGTCAATGACCCATTTCACTAAGTTAGGCATATCTTTGTAAGTTTCGTTGTGTAATATTCCGATTATACCAACTTCAGGATCATTATATTTTTCCATTGCTTTAATAGCTTTCATAACACCTTCATGTGCACCTTTAAAACCTCTGAATTTATCATGAATTTCTGGGTCAAGACTGTCTAATGATAAGTTTAATGCTGTTAATCCAGCATTGTGCAATTTTTCTGCGATTTTATCATTTATCATGTAACCATTGGAAGGAATAACTGTCCTGAACCCTAACTCAGAAGCGTATTTAACAAGGCCCAAGGTATGTTTATGCGTTAATGCTTCACCGCCTGCGAAGTTAAGTTCAAACCTTTCGTTCCAGTCACCAACTAGTTTGTCTTTAACAACCACGCTTAACTGGTCAATGAAACGTTTCCATTCTTCTAGTGAAGGAATGATTCGTTCTTTAACTTTAATATCTTCTTTCCATTTCTCGCACATTTTACATTTAAAAAAACAATAGTCAGTTATGCCAATACAACAAAAGCCAGGGATAGGTACTTTTGGTCTTTGAATGACCCTTCTTTGTTTTCTTAGTAGATTAAGCATTTTTTTGGTACAACTCATATCTTTGATTTATTATGTATTTAATTGTCTTTTTAATTGTATAAGATAATCCGTTTTCTTTTAAACATATCCTGAATAATGTAAAAGGCGAGTTATTTGCATATCGCTGTTTGATTATTTTATGATTGAACCATTCCTGATACGCTTGGTTTTGAGCGTTTTTTAAATCTTCAGCAGATAATGACTTTGTTCTCATGACACTTTTAGTGTTACCGTCATAATCTTTCCAGTTATACGAGATAATGTTACCTTTTTCTTTCATATCCTCGTACAGTTTAGTTCCAGGGAAAGGTGTTGTTATTGAAAACTGTACTGAATCTGGGTCTAAATATTTTGCTAAGTTTATTGTTTTTCTGACAGTTTCTTTAGTTTCGCCTGGTAAACCAAAGGTAAAGGTTAAATGTACTTTGATACCTAGTTTTTTCGTGAATAAAATATTATTAATTGCGTTATTTAAATTAAGGTTTTTGTTTGCTTTGTTAATTAACTCTTGTACACCAGATTCTAGTCCATATTTTACTGCGTGAACACCAGCTTTTCTTAGTTCTATTATTGTTTCATGATCACTTTGATCTGCCCTGCCCATGAATGCCCACGGTATGTTTAAATTACGTTTTCTTATTTCGCGAGCTAGGTTAATCATGCGGTCTTTACCAATGTTAAACGTGTCATCGTCAAAGTATATAGATTTAAAACCTTTTTTTTTAACAAGATATTCCATTTCATCAACAACATCCATAACATCTCTTGTTCGATAGTTACTTCCATTGTACATTATCTGCGGCCATAAACAAAATACGCATTGGTACGGACAACCTCTACTTGACCACATCTGTGCACTTGGTTCAGGGATACCGCCTGGACAGTCATGATAGTTGTAAATGGGAAAATCTTCACGGTCTGGCCATGGAATATTGTTAATGTCTTTTTTTAGAATTCTATTTTTAGTTTTAATTACTTTATTTTTTGACCTGTATATGATTCCATTAACGTCTTTTGGATTATTTTTTGATTTCAATGTCTGGCACAGTTCTAGAAACGTACTGTCGTATTCACCAATTAAAACAAAATCAACAACAGGAGTGTTTTCCACGAACTCTGTTGAGAAAATGTTTGCGTCAGGCCCTGCAATCGCTAACGAAAAATTATTTTTTGATTTTAGTTTTTTTAACAGTTTAAGATCATGGTCTAAAGATGGTGTTGAAACTTCGCTTAATACAATGTCTGGTTTGAACTTAATTACTTTTTTTATGAACTCGTCATAACTAATATTCTCGGCGATTGCGTCAATTGCTTTAACATCAAAATTGTGTGTTTTTAACAAACTTGTAGCATAGCCAAGAAAAAACGGATACGGCATGTAGCGTTCTTCCTCAACAATCTTAAGATGAGGCCATCTACTACCAGCTCTCACACCTTGCCTACCCCCTTCAATCCAAGGCGGATTCACCACCAGAACTTTCATTGAATTAGACGAATAAAAAAATATTTATATAGGTTTCTGTCTGAAGATGGTTTGAGGTTATTATACAGAGTAGAATTATTAGAATGGGTTTTTAAGGAGATGTTCCTCTCAATAAATAATAAAAAATAAATACAACATTCTTATTAAGATGTATAAATGAAGAAAGGACAAATTAGTATTTTTATTATTATAGGATTATTGATTATTATTATTTTGGGAATAATTGTTTGGTCATCTAATAAGCAAAAAGTGAATGAAGTCCAAAGTAATAACAATATTGAATTATTACAATATAAAGCTGAAGTAATAACTAACTATGTTGAACAATGTATTAATGAAATATCTGTTAAAGGTATTTATTTAGTTGGCTTACAAGGAGGATATCTTGATCCAGAACCGAATCCGAAATATGGAACAAATGATAATATTAACTACCAAATGTCAGGGTTTGTTAAAATTCCTTATTGGTATCACAATGAAGAAGACATTTCACCAAACATAGATAAGGTTGAAGAAGATCTAGGTAAATATATTTTATTTGAATCAAAAAA
This sequence comes from uncultured Methanosarcinales archaeon, assembly GCA_964512765.1. Lineage (GTDB taxonomy): Archaea > Nanobdellota > Nanobdellia > Woesearchaeales > GW2011-AR15 > GW2011-AR15. The sequence goes on along the minus strand of CAZEKF010000003.1, from coordinate 92,383 downwards.
TTGTAAGGATTTTGGTAATTTTGAATCAACTCTTGGTGTAGACATCTTTAAATCTAAAGATGAAAAAATAAATGTTAGTATCAATGATGAAGACATCTCTATTACTCTATTTAAACCTATCAAACTTAAAAGCCTGGATGGTAAAAAAAATAAATGCATTCCGTGTAGAGGTTCCTATAGCACTTGGAAATGATTTTAGAATTGCTAAACAAATATTAAATGATATGATTGAAAATAAGGATTTTTTGAATATAGAGGAAAAGTGTAACACTTATGTTAAAAATGGCTATACGAATGTTTTTCCGTTCAACAACAGAATTTTACTGATTGATTATGCACCTTATTTTAATTCAAACTTTAAAAGAAGTTTCAAATTTCAATTCATGTATTCAAATACAACTTTATATGGGTATTGTTCAGGATGAAAAACAATAGAGGACTTTTGATATTTGTTTTGTTTTTATTAATAGTTTCGTTTGTATCTGGCGAATGTTTACCAAGTGATTTATGTACAGATACTGAGGATTGTAATAAAAATCTATATTTTAAAGGTTATGTAGAAGTTGATGATGGAACTGGAAAGATTCAACCATATGAAGATACTTGTAATGGAGCAGACCTTGGATATTCTGTTAATGAATGGTCTTGTGATGGTGACAATCCCAAACTTGATATTCTTTCTTGTCCTAATGAAGATGAAGCTTGTGTGGATGGTGATGGAATATGTAAAAAGGTAGATTGTAAAGAAACAGATGGAGGAAGATATGATTTTGGAAAAAAAGGAGTTGTTACAGAGATTAAAGAAGGTAACGAACCAAAAATATTAGAAGATACTTGTAATACAGAGGGTACATTAAATGAATGGTACTGTTATAAAAAAAAGGCAGAATTGGATATTGTACCTTGTCCTAGTGGGACAGAATGTGTTCCAGGTGCAGGCCGTTGTGCTGCAGTTGATACAGATGCTGATGGGATTCCTGATCTAGATGACAATTGTATAGACACATCTTTGGGAGATTTGGTAGATTTAAGAGAAGGAACAAACAGTTTTGGTTGTTCATGTGAGCAAGGAGCAGAACTTGTTATGCAAGTTGACGATCTACAAGGTCACGTTATTGAATGTAGTAAAATTAAAGATTTATCTTCTTACTTTCCATGGAATCATTGTCCAGATGATACACCTGGACATTGCTGCGATTCAATCAAAAATGTAAACGAATTTTCTGTTGATTGTGGAGGTTCATGTTCTTCTTGCGAGAGTATATGTACAATAATCCAAGACGGCGGTGATTTAGACATTCTGTTTGTACCAATTGGCTATATTTCTTCTAAGGAAGATTTTCCAAATAACTTTCATGCTTGGGTAGATAGAGCAGCTAAAGAAGCTGAAGAGATAGTATCTACTCCTCCGTTTAATGAAGGGCATGTTAAAGTAACAAGATTAGATCAATTTTTAATTAATTCAGAAATTGAAAGGAAGATAATGAATGATGACCTTATTGAATTTAGTATTCTTAACTTAATTACAAAAACACTTAAATTAGACGAATTCAGAAACCTTTGTCCCAGTGTAGACGAAATTATTTTTATGGTCCAAAGTTCTGGTCCTATTTCAGTAAAAGAGCGACTGTTAGAAGGCAGATCAGGGAAAAACTTTCATTTTATTGTTAGATATAATAGTCCATTTGCTGCAATATTACATGAGTTTGGTCACAGTTTTTGTGGATTAGATGACGAAGTAGATTATGGTATTGGTATAGCTGAAACCTATATTAGAAATCCCCTTAAAGAAAGAGATTCAATAAATTGTGATTTTTCGCCTGAAATATGCACTATAAATGAAAATAATGAATTTGAATGCCAAAAATATTTTGGTGGAGAGATCGCTGAAGAGGAGGAACTAATATGCAAATGGCATCCTGATCACTCTAATCACGAAAATTATAAATCCTTATGGTTATCACATAGTGGAGATTTCCCAGATGCTGGTTGTGTAAAAGGATGTATGGGTGGTAAATTAGCTTATAGGTCTGAAAATGACTTTCTATTTTCTATGATGAATTATGAGGAAGAATTCGTAGTACCTGAACCAGGACTTAATGGAAAAGGAACATGGAACCAAATTGGATACGAAAAATGTAAGGAGTTAGTAGAACAATATGAAAAAGGATAATCTCTTTGTCTTTAACCAAAATAGAGATACCAATCTAATTCTAAAAATCAATTAATATGTTCCCACTCCCCCTCTATCTCAACAACACCGAAATCAGTTTTATCTTTATTTTTAACAGTGAACCAGTAACTTTTGTCATGGATGTCGTATGGCTTGAAACTATCGTGAGGATGGACTGCTACACTAACGTAATACGTACCGTTTAACAAAGGTAATCTATCTATAACGCATTTCACATTACCTTTACCTTTTACATTATTAATTTGAACAGACTTAGTGTTATGACCAGCAATTTGAAAACCTTCTTCAGAATAAAATGTTACACCGAACACAGGCTTTTCTATTAATTCTTTAGCATCATAGTTAATGTTAATAACCAGAGGATCATTAGTTGAGAAAACATAGTTTTCTTTATTATTATTAGAATCACTGAACCACACTTTTGTAATGTTTACTTTACTTTTGTTTTTATATTTACCAAACAGTTCCTGGTTCAAACCAAGGATTTTACCTTTTAAAACAGAAAGATGGTTCATTTTAGTAAGTAACTCACTATTATCTTTATCCTGTTTACTTAATAATTCGCGTTTAACCCGAGCATGATACGTTTCAACGTCAAACACCCAGGAAGAGATTTGATCTTTTATATTACTGGACATTTTTGCTTGAATCTTTTTTAATGTTGTTAAAAAGCATAAATAAATATGGCCGCTTAATATTAAATCGTGAGATTTATAATCCATCAAATTCTTAAACTCGTCTTGAATAAATTCAAACACTTTTTGTTTGTTTTTTTCTTTTACAATTACGTTTGTGAATTGTGAAAAGTGTCTAGAAATTTCTAAATAATGATTATTGAAAACAAACCATACAACAAGGTTATAATACACTTTTTTATAATTCTTAATGTCATTAAATATTTGATTTATTTTGATTGAATCCAAAGTTAAGTTGATCTCTTTTTTTAATGAGTTAGGTACAGATTTCCCTGAATTTAATTCGAGTTTAGAACTAATGAGAACAATATCAGGTATTCGTTTAGATCTAATAAACATGTCTTGGCTAATTCTATACTCTTTCAACATCATAGCTAATTTTTTTTGTAAAATTTTTTTACTGGAATACCTTTTATAGTACATTTGTTTGTAAGTAAATTTATTGATTTCTTCTAAATGTTTTTTTTTCTCTTCCTCTTTTTCACTTACAGTTAATTCGATTTCTGATAACTTTATCTGAGTGCTTATCAAAGTGCTGATAAAATTCCTTAGCTCATCAGAATCATCAGTTCTTGTTTTAGATACCTGTTTATCAATTTCTCTGCTCAAACCTAGTTTAGTAGTTAGAACTAACAGTTTAAACTCTTTATTTAGTGAGAGGTATCTTTTTATTTGTTCATTAAGTTTTCTTTGTTTTAAAAAACCGCTCTTCTCACGTTTAATCTTTTCAATAATTTTTCGTTCCTGTAAAATGATATCTGCTCTCTGCTGAATATATTCAATATTGGAAAGTTCTTTTTCTAAACTATCGCTTTTATATTTTTCAATGATTTTATCAGATTTTCCTAAATGCTTCATCTCTCCTTTGTCTAAATAAATAATCTTGTCAGACAATATTTTAACTGTGTTCAAGTCATGACTAACAAACATGATTGTTTTTCCTTGTTTTTTTAAAGACAGAATTTTTGTAAGACTTTTTTTCTTAAAAAGTTCATCTCCAACAGACAAAATTTCGTCTAACAATAGAATGTCTGGATCATAAGCTAATGTTGTAGCAAATGCAAGCCTAATTACCATACCATCTGAATACTTTTTTAATTTAACATCAATAAAATCTTCAAGTTCAGAGAACGCAAGGATTTCATTAAACTTTTTGTCAATGGTTTTTCTTGAAAATCCTAAATAACTACTGTATAAATATACATTTTCTCTGCCAGTTAATTCTTGCTGAAAACCTGCGTGGATATTAAGAAAACATAAGGTTTTACCTTTAACAGATAATCTTCCAGAACTTGGTTTTATTAACCTACCAATTATTTTTAACAAAGTAGATTTTCCACTGCCGTTTGGACCCACGATACCTATACAACTGCCTTTTTTGGCTTTGATACTAATATTTTTTAATGCAAAAAATTCTTTTTCTTGAGTTCTTGAAAATATCTTAAACTTTTTCTTTTTATACTGTAACTTATACTTTTTTGAAATATTTGTTAAATTAATCACGTTCATATTACATCATAAATCTTTTTTGCATAATTATTATAAAACCAGACAGAGACAAAAAATACGCTGAACACTATTGAAACAGTGATAAGTATCTGAATAAGTGAATCAACATGGTTATAGATTATACTATTTCTTAAATGACTAATTAACCTAGCTAATGGGTTAAGCATGTAATATTTAAGATATTGTGTAGGAATGTACTGTTCAGGGTAAATAATCGGAGTTAACCAGAACCCGATGAGTAACAAAAAGTTCCAGATATGGAAAGTATCTTTAAACAAGATATGAGCAGTTGATATCAAAAATGACACACTAACCACTAATAAAAATAAAAGTGCAAAATAAACTAAACTTAATATTCTTATTGGAGTAAAAATGTTTATCCTGAATATAAGCATCATTAAAACAAGTATGGTTAAATTAATGGCAAAACTAATTATGGATGAGACGTTTGCGCTGAATATTATTGAATAAAGAGGAATTTTAATCTTTTTTAACAGATCAACACTTGACCTTATTGAATCAAGACTTTTTGTTGTTGCTTCTGAAAAAAAGTTCCAGACAATAATACCTAATAATAGAAATATTTGGTAGTTAGGCAGTTCCATTTTCATTATAATAGAAAAAACAATGTATAATGTAATGAGTAGAAATAAAGGATTAATAACCATCCATAAATAACCAAAGACTGTGTTATTATAATTGAGTCTAATATCCTTTTTTGCCAGTTCAAGAATAATGTTAAACTGTTCTTTAAACCCCATTGTTATTATAAAATTCTAGATGTATTTAAATCTATTTTTACACAAAAACTATTTAAACAAACCAGACTTATGCCAGTATGGGGGTGTGAAATGAAATTTACAGGTAAAACTATTGTTGGTTCAGGCAACGACTTGTCAAATATTAAATATAAGGTTATTAACCATGTGCTTGACTATGAAAATAATGTAGAATGCGTCATATGTAAAACTTTAAACCCTGACTTCTCAATTATATTACCTTCTTTGTCATTGATAATAACAGAAACAGGAAGTGTGTTATCACATCTAGCTATTCTTGCCAGGGAAAGAAATATTCCTGTAGTCTTGATTTCTGATATAACAAGTAAAGTTCCTGAAACAGGCGTTCTTAACTATGAAAATGGTGTGCTAAAAATTGAAAAATAATAAATTAACTACATTAATTATTGTTTTCTTATTAATTATTATTTTAATGACAGTATTTCAGTTTATTACTAAATATTCTCGTTTAAAAAAATTAAATGATCCTTTACTGAACCAGCAAGAAATTGAAGATTATTACAAAGAAAAATGGGAATCATTTGTTGAAGATGAAAACCGTAATGTAACTGAACTAATGCATTATGTAAGTGTAAATGATGCGATTGATGGAGATTATAAAATTCTTTCAGTATTATCATTAAACTTATCAAATGTTATTAAAACAAATTATTTTTCATTAGTGCACAACGCAGACAATGTTACAAAAATTGATAATTATATGTCTTCATTAAACCTTACCAGGGAAGATAATGTTGTTTTATTATGCCACTGGGGCTCAACTGCAAAAACAGTATCAATTATTTTGAACCTGTACGGGTATAATACTTCGTACACTTCTGTTTACACAAAAGAAGAAACAGAACTTGAATACACAAACAAGTTAAATTACGCTTTTAACGTGGATGGAAATAATGATATTCTTATTGATGAATTAAAATTTGACAAAAAAACTGATTATATCTTCTTTGTGTTTGATAAACACGACCAGTACATTTTATTAAACCATGATCTTATTGATACTACAAAAGACAAAATTATAGCAGTTACATATAATAATGTCATGCCTTTTATGTCTGAAGATTATGAGTTCAGTTCAAGCCATATCTTACCTTATAATAATGTTAATTTTAATGATGCAAAAGTAATATGTTACCTGCCTATACATTGTTTCTTAACACGGCAATTGTTAAATTATTATGATATTGATGTTTTAAAAATACACAAAACATATGAATCTCCAGGATTTGAAAGTTATGACATAACTGAGAATCCAATAATAATGGATAAATTATACATTGCAAAATGGAGTGAAAGAAACACATGACTGATACAACAGAATTTGTGCAAAATCCTAGTAATCTAACAAAACATTTAATAAAAATTGTTCTGAAACTAGACAAAAAGTATTATGATGAGTTCAAAACTAAGTCAATATTTAAAAAATTAGCTAGGGATGTTAAACTTGAATATTACTGTAGGCAAGGTTACACTGAATTTTACAGTTTTTTTAAAAAATATAAAGTGCCTAAAACCAAATCAATAAAAAAACTATTTTCTGAGTTTGAAAAAGTGTATGATAAATTAGTGTATCATAACCTTGCACTTGCGTATTATTACGCAAAGCATAAAAATATTTCTAACCCGATCATTACTAAAGAAGATGAAAAAAACATTTTACTAAAAAAATTATATGAAAAAAAGATTACAATAAATGAGTTTAACAGAAAATTTGGCCACTATGCATTAAACCCGTACGAACTTTCTTCAAAACGGTTTGAAGAATACTCTAAAGAAGAATTAATAAAACTTGCAAAGTTAGCTTCAAATTATGAAACTAAAAAAACAATTGATCTTGATGGTTACATGAATTCAAATGAAAAAAATACTTTTCCTGTTCTTGTCACATTGAGAGAATATGCTAAGTATAAAATATTGATTATTATTAGAGAATTAAGATATATTTTATTACAACTTGAGAAAAAAAATAAAATTGATGATATTTTTAAGTTAGAATATTCAGCTATCCTTAAACTGGTTAATACCTAATCTTTTTAAGTTTCTTCTTGTTTGAATAGTATTATGTTAAAAAAGAAAAAGATTGATAATATTATCTTTACAGTCACTCAACTGTGTAATTATAAATGTAAGATGTGCCGGTGCTGGGAAGCTGAATGGTCAAAAGATTATTTGGATGATGAACAATTAATAAAATCAATTAAAGATCTAAATGATCTGTATGAGGTAAATAATATTGTTTTAACAGGTGGCGAACCGTTACTGCGAAAGAACCTTGACAATATAATTAAAATATGTAAAAAAATGGGTCTTAAAACAACATTGACAACAAACGGTTCTTTGTTAGATATAAATATGATAGACAGATTCCTTGAATCAGGGCTTGATATTATAAGCCTTTCACTTGACAGTCTGGATCCAAATAAACATGACGAGATAAGAGGTGTCAAAGGAGCTTTTAATAAAGCAATGGGACTAATTGACGTTCTTTCTAAGAACAAAAAGATCCATTTAACTCTTATTACAACAATTATGAAAGATAATATTGACGAAATTCCTAACATTATTGACTGGGTTGAAAACCATGACACTGTTTGTTCAGTAACTTTTCAAGTATTGTCAACACCGCCTAACTATTCTGGTGAAGAAAACTGGATGGATCATAAAGAGTTTAAGAACTTGATTGTCACAGACAAAACAAAAATTAACTTTACATTTTCAAAGCTAATTTCTTACAAAAACCAAAAATATAACCTTGGTAATAGTATAAAACAATTATGGTTTTTTTGGGATTATATGTTAAAAGGAAAATTTTCTTCAATGGGTGTTTGCCATGTTGATGAAAAAGCAGTTTTTGTAGATGAAACAGGTAATTTAAGAGTCTGTCCCTATATGAACCCCGTTGTTAATGTTAAATCTGATAATTTCAAAAAAGTTTTATCAGAGCCATACTCAAATAATCTTATTAATCAGATACGGAATTGTAAAGTTAACTGTAATTCTAGGATTAACTGTTTAGCACGTAATTAAGTGAACTTTATTAAGCATTAATAATTCTATTACACACATGAAAAAAGGTCTGAAATATGTTATTGTGTTCCTAGTCTTACTTAGTTTTAAACCAGTAACTGCATTTTTGTCACCGAGTACTGTACAATTATTAATTGCAAGTGCAGGTTCGTTACTATGGGGACTTCTAGTATCGTTCTTTATCACGCTTGTGTTAATCTTGAAAAAAGCAAAAAAAAAAGTTAAACTAAAATATGTTATTGTTTTAGTTCCGATATTTGGTTTATTGTCTGGCTACAGTTTATATAATTATCAATATCTTAAAGAACTAAACACGTACAAACCTGTTGACCCTAATTCTCTAAACATGATAACATACGACCAATGTGTAAGAAACAGTTATCTTGATTTTTTGCCAAAAGGAAACATCACAGTGATATATGAAGAAGATATGGTTGATTATTTAATTGATAATAATGGAAAGGTCAACATTGTAAGCCTTGGGCATGCAGAAAAAGTAAGATTTTCAAATGAGATCTTTGTTAACCAATCAATTGACGAGGTTGAAGAAGCAATTCTAAAAACCGCTAATTTGAGCAAAACAGAACCGTTGTTCATTCACTGCCATGGCGGTGCGCATTCATCATCTGTCCTTGCACAGTTTTTATCAAATAAAGGATTTACAAACATATTTATCTTACAAACAACGCCTGAAGATGTTCAGAAAAGAATGCAATCTTTAGGCCTGGACACAAAAGATTATTTTATACTTAGCGGACCAGGAGGGCCTGATCCAATTGTAAGGGTGTCACTTAACTCAAACTTGCTTAAACTGACAGACACGTATTATTTTTACAAAGTTGATAATTGTCAAGAATACATTGATTCATACAAATCATTAACTAATAACAATACCTTTTGTTTAGACAGTTTTAACCCAGACGTTGTTAGGAATTTCAACAAAGTGCACTTTTTGTGTGATAATGATAATGACTGTTCTTATTTACACACTACGTTATTTTTAAAGCGGCTTCGTAATATAGGTTATTTGGTGGTATTGCATGAGTAAAAAATCAAAACATGTACTTTTATTGGTATATGTCTTTATCATCTTTTTTATGATTGGATTTTTTGTTACACAGTTGTATATTAATAAAAACAAAATAAATGCAGACTTGGATTTCTTGATTTCCAAGACAGATTGTGAAAAACTAAATACATTCAGAGAACATATATCAGGATCATATGTTTATGATGTTGTTAATACTGGGAAAAACATGATTGATTTCAGGTCAGAAAGAAAGTATAACAGTTTTCATGTTGAAGATACAGTCAATGTGCCGATTTGGAAACTGATTTTAGACGCAAATAATGATAAAAATATATTTATGAATAATGAAACTTCTTTTGTATGTTATATCAATGAGTCTGATTCGTGGGGTAATAGTCATAAGGTGTGTTATTCTTATTTACCGTCATTCCTTTTTTTATTATTCAATAAAACCTATACCAAGACAAGTGTTTTACCTACTGATACTGGACAGTTTAATGAATGGGTGTATTATGATATTAACCATAAATTAAGCAACATAGATAACTATATAGTATTTTATCCAGAAATGAATTTGTCAGGTTACACAGTTCTTGAATTGGATAATCTTGAAAATAGTACATATCTTAATACAAAAATTGACGTGAATAAGATCTACCATATTCTTTGCACTAATGATTTCAGTTGTTTACACAGCTGGGCAGTGAAAGAGTTCTTGATAACTAAAGGATATTCTAACATTAACAAAATAGTTAAACAACTCGGCAATCTTAAAAAAAAATCAAATTCTGGTAATGGAACAAATTATGTTGATTTAAGAATTAAAAAAGGAAAATACAATATATCTAAAGATATCCGTGTTCGAAATGGCACAAAACTAATAATTGACCCTGGCACAGTTTTTAACATAGGTAAAGGTAAAAAAATAATTGTTAATGGAAAAATAATTGCTAACGGTACAAAAGACCAACCCATTATTTTTAGAGGAGATGATTGGGAAGGGATTGTAATTAATGGAACTGATCAAGGACCAGACATTGTTAACCTGACTTGGCAAGAGTTCGAGAATGTAAACAACAGGTTTGGCCAGGATTTTTTTAATAAACTGGACCAAGGAAATATATTTAACCATGTTGTTTTTGAAAATGTGAGTTATGAGCAAACTGAAGAAGCCACAGAATTTAATCATAGAGCAGTTATTGAAGCACATAATACGTCAGTTGTTGTGGCAAATTCAATTTTTCGTGATGTGACTAATTTTGGTGCTATGCAAATTAAAAATTCATACAGTGGATTGTTTAATAATTCATTATTAATAAACGTCGCGAATGATATTTTACATTCTTCTTCTAGCCAGGTTGTTATCCACAAACAAAGAACAGATCTGAATACACATAATCAAGGAAACAATGGACTATGGGTACAAGACTCGTTAACTATAATTTCTTCAAATTCAGTTACTAAAAAAGGGGACGACGGCATGGATATTGAAGGAGGGTATAGTTATGTTTTAAACAACATATTAAAAGAAAACAAAGACGAAGGCATTGATGCAGGAGATATTTCTCCATCAAAATATTTTATTTATAATAACTTCATTGCGAACAATTCCGGTCGTGGTATATTACTATCTTCTACAGACGCGATAGTTGTAAATAACACAATTCTTGCTAACACACTTAGTGGGTTATCATTACGGAACAAAGCTTCTGCGTACGCAGTTAATAACATTATAAAACATAATAATCAAGGAATTAGTTTATATTTTCTTACTGAAAAACGGCATACAACACCAGATGAAGACACGTCAAATTTAACAAATGAACAATATCTTGAACTGTTGAAAGAAATAAACAAGAACAGGTTGTTGTTAACAAATTGTGTTATTTCTGATAACAATTATCCTGGAAGTTATGATGAAAGTTCTTTAGTAGATATAGATAACTGTATTATTCAAGGTGAATTTCAGAGTAACGCAGATCTAAATTCAGAGTTTCAAGAAATGGTTAATGTAAAATACGTAAATATGGTTAATAACATTAATAAGATAATATTGTTGTTTGAACATCAGGTCAATTCTTGAAATTTGACAGTTAAATGTTCTGACCAAAAGTCTTATTAATATCCAAACAATAATAATTATTAATTGGGGTGCAGAGTGGATGTTTAAAAAAAAAGTTTATTATAAAATTCTAATTACAATCTTTTGTATTCTATTATTATTGACAGTTATTGATCTTGTGACTAATTTTTATAAACTTAACAGTCAAGAAACTTCACTTAACTTTGATATTATTAAAAAAAACAAATCAGTTGAATTAAGAATTAATAAATCTGAATATTCTATTGATAAAGACATCTACATTCCTTCAAACACAACTCTCATAATTGAACCAGGAACAGTGTTTAACATGGGTGAAAATAAAAGATTCATAATTGATGGAAGAATAATAGCAATAGGTACTGAAGAACAACCTATTGTTTTTAAAGGAGATGATGATTATTGGCGCGGTATAATGATAAATGGAAAAGAAAAAGGAACGTCTATCTTTAATATGTCTTGGAGTGAGTTTGAAGATGTTGACAATCATTTTAATCTAGATTATTGCGGCAAACTCATTAAAAGTAACAAGTTCAATTATGTTATTTTTGAAAATGTTAGTTATGTTAGTGATGATGATATCCTTGATAACCGTTTCAAAGCAGTTATTGAAGTTTATAATTCTTCGATTGTGATTGCAAACTCAGTTTTTCGTAATGTTGAACATATGGGAGCTGTTCAGATTATGAACTCTAACGGTGGTTTCTATAACAATACATTGTCATCTAACGCTATTCATAAAAATTTTCATATTCTCGATAGTCAAGCCATAATTTATAATAACCAAATAAAGCAAAATAGAGAAAAGCAAGGTTGTAACGACGGGTTATGGTTAATCAAGTCCTTAACACTTGTATCTTCAAATGTAGTAAATGGAAAAGGGGATGACGGAATTGATATTAAAGGAGGTTACAGTTATGTTTTGAACAATCTAGTTGAAAAGAATAAAGATGACGGCATAGATTTAGGCGAAGAGTATCCTTCAAAACATTTCTTGTTTAATAATACTGTTATGAATAATTCAGAAAACGGTATCCAAGTAGCAATGGGATCAGGAGTTTTAGTGAACAATTATATTCATAATAATACGTTCTCAGGGTTAAGTTTAAGAAATAAAGGCCTGATATATTCTTTTAATGATGTAATAAAAAATAATAATGAAGGTGTTAAATTAATTTTTGATATTACTAAAGAACATGAAGAATATGACGGACCTAATCTAACAAATGCAGAACACCTTGATAAACTTGAACTCATTAATCAAAACCAGTTAATGTTAGTTAATTCAGAAGTTACAGGAAACAAGCTTAACCAGATTAACAATAATGGTTCAAGATTGCATATAACTAATTCATTGATTGAAGGTGGATATGAAAGTAAAGATAATCTTGATCCTGAGTTTGAAGAACTAAACACGTTTAAATATACAGTATTAGTTAATAACATCAACAAGAAATTACAGTTGTTTGAACAGTTTGTAATTCAAGGAATGGATGATAATTTTCAGCCAACAGATTGTTGCAATGATTAATTTTGAATAACTATTGTTTTGATAAATATTATATATTTAACTATATTTTTTGTTGGCATCAATGAAAAAATTATATTTATTGTTTATGTTTAGCCTGGTTCTTAGCCTTAAATTTGTTAGTGCATTTATATCGCCAAGCAACTTAACTTTAATTATGCACTCATTAAAAAACGTTCTATGGAATTTGTTAATAATACTCGTAACAAACATTCTCTTAATCCGATTGTATCTAAAAAAGAAAATTAAAAAGAAAACAAAAGTTATTTTGATTACATTAATAATTTTATTTTCTTTAATCACTCTTACTGTTTTCTTTAAACAATATTTGACATTAAGAGATATGAATTTTATAGGAAATAATGAAGATGAAATCAACGCATATTACCAGGGAAAATGGTCGTCTTTTCTAAATGAATCTAATATTTCTTATAAGACAACGCGAAGATACAAAAGAATATATAATCTCCCAGAACTAGGTGATGATTTTTTTGATAAGTATACTAAGAAAGTGGATCTAAAGGATGCTTTCAATGATCCGGATGTGAAAGTATACACTTCTGGAAGATATAAGATTACAAATGGTGGGAACATAGATTATTTTTCTGTGAGGACATTAGCCAGGAATTACAATGCACTTAATAGATACTTATATTCTATTAATATCTCAAAGGATGATAACGTTGTGATCTTTTGTGTGGGAGGCTATGAATCACGAGATATCTCGTTTATCCTTAATTTCTATGGATATAATACCAAATATGCAAAATTATTTGACTATGATGGAAACTCTGTAATTGACGAGAGTAATTTTAATTATTTTTTTAATACTGATGAGTTAAATACAGATATTGTGATTGATGAAATCACGTTTGTTAATCCACAAAATTATTTAATGGTATATTTAGATGAAGATAATCTTTTTGGTTTAAATAACAGGTTTCTTGTTAATAACATAAAAAATAATATAACTGTTTTAACATATCAAGAACTCTATTATTCAAATGTAAATTATTCTAGTAAAACTGTTTTTTTTGACGAAGTTTCTGTACGAGATATTCTTAATAGACCAGACCAAGAAATTATTTGTCATAGAACATTACATTGTTTTTTAACCAGGCAGTTATTAGAGCATTACAATGTCTCTTCTGTTAAAACTATATTTAAGATAAGTCCAACTTCTGACCTTGAAGAAGTGTTTATGGATGATATACCCAAGCTATGGGATAATTATTATGTTGTTTGGATAAACCAGGACCATTCAATTTAGGTTAAAAAAGAATACCACAGTTCATAACTTGATAAAATTTTGTTTTTTAGCTGAGTAACTGTTTTTGTTGACATTATGTTTTTTACAATATATTTAGGCCTTAGATAGAATTTTCTAAATGCATAATTATGAAGATCTTCCAATTCCTTTTCAGAAATCATTGATTTTTTAGCTGTTGTTCCGGGATAAGTTAATAAAGTATCAAACGACGCGTATGTTGGATCAAGTTGAATCGCAAAGTTGATTGTATTTAAAATATCTTTTTTTGTTTCACCAGGGTTACCAATCATGAAATGGCCTAACGTGTCAATGTTTAATTGTTTGCAAAAGTTGAATGTTTTTTTAATTTGCTTTATAGTCGTTCCTTTTTTTAATTTAGTTAGGGTTTTTTGATTACCTGACTCAACTCCAAACTTAATTAAATGACAACCAGATTGTTTCATTAATTTTAACAGATTTAAATCAACGGTATCAACTCTTGAATTACACATCCAACTGAATTTTAGTTTGTTTTTTAGAATTTCATTGCATATATTTGTCAAGTATTTTTTGTTAAGGGTTAAATTCTCATCCCTGAAAAAGATTTCTTTGTAGCCTTGGTTTATTATAGTTTTTATTTCTTTGATTACTTTCTCAACAGATCTTTTTCTAAATGTTTTTCCGTATAATGTTGGGACAGTGCAAAAAGAACAATCAAACGGACAACCACGTGTTATTAACATGGTTGTGCATGGTTCATGTTTGACTAATGGATTAAAATAATAGTTTTTATTTGGTCTTTTTGGAAAAGGTAACTTGTCCAAATCTTTAATTATGTTTTTTTCTTTACTAATGTGCCTTTTATAACACACTCCTTTGATTGTTTTCAGTTGTTTTTTGTTGTTAATATTTTTAATAACATCATTAATTACTTCTTCAGGTTCACCCTTGATTAATATATCAATTACACTGTTTTTTAATGTGTCTTCAGGTTCAACACTAGGATGCTGGCCAAATGTTATTATCTTTGCTTTTGTTTGTTTTTTAACTTGATTTAAGAATTCCAGATCTTCTTCTAATGTGTAAGTTCCGATGTTACAAATTATAGTTTTCGGGTTTTGTTTTTTTATTTTCTGAATAGCATTTGAAAAATTGTCATTAGACGAATCCATTACAACAGATTTTTTGATAATTGCATGAAGTTGGTACAAATACAATGGTGGCCATGAATAGTTAATGAACTTTTTCTTGTGCCAGCATCCGTAAAAAGTGTCCCGAATGTAACCTTGTTTGTTGGGCGGAATTAAGAGAATGTTCATCCTTATATTAAAAGAAAGCGGTTATTTAAAGATGTTTGTTTAACTTTTCATTGTGAAAAATTATATAAACCAGTATTTCTATTGATAATATTTAAGTGCCTTAGATATAAACAATGAACAGTAAAAAAGCAAGTATTACATTATTTGTTATTGTAGGTGTAGTTATTCTAATAATTGTTTCAATGTTCTATTACAGGTTTTATTATCAAGAATCAAAAAAGCTTGAAATTATGAAACAAGAAACAGAATCTTTTGCACCTAACACTGAACAAATTTATTATTATTCAAACGATTGTTTGGGTGAAGCGTCTAACTATGCATTAGACGTGGTTGGTTTAACTCAAAGCACAATAAAATCTTTTAATCATGTGGTTGAATCTGAATATGATCGATGTTTTTTGCCTATTGTTGACGAGTACAAATCACAAGGATATGACGTTGAGTATGAACCAGTGACTGTTGAAACAGAAATAACTGATTATGTTGTGTTGGTTAATGCTGAATCAGAAAAAGTGTTTAAAAAACTAGGAAATAAATTTGATCATGATGAGGATAGTTATAAACTACCATTGAAATCAGTTGTTAAGCTGGATAATGGCATTGTACAAAAAGATACAAACCTTGTTTCAAATGATAATAAGTTAGTTGTTAAATTAAGTGAAGGCACAGAAGTAAGATCTGCTAATGGAAACAAAGTTGATAAGATTGAACTCAATATTTTGGACAGGAACCATAATGGTTTGTCAAATGAGAATGTGATTGGTGAAACAATATATGAAATTGGTCCAGAAGATATTACATTTTCAAAACCTGTGACTTTAGCTTTTGAATTTAGCGAGATTGAATTGCCAGATTATGACATGGCAATGAAATCCAGGATAGGATATTTGGATGAACGTGTTAATGTGTGGTTAATGCAAAAAACTAATGTTAAGAAAAAGGAAGATGGTTACACTGCATCAACTCAAACAACGCACGCTTCTGACTGGGCAGTACTGAGTTACGGTTGTGCAGAAAATAATAATGGTGTTCTTGAAGATGATCCTGGTGGATTTATATTCCATTCTCTTCCGCAACTTGAAAAGGAAGAATACGTGCCGGGCAGTGAAGTTAAGGAACTGGAACATCCTGAACTAGATTTATTGTATTGTACAATCTTACAAATAAACTCTGAGTTTGGTAATGTTGATGAAATGCTTGTTTTGCCAGAGTTACTTTGTGAATTAGAAGGATCTGAAGGTTTGATTAAACATGATTTTGACCCATTGAATCCAACATTGCTTGAAAAAAATCCGAACTATAATGTTGACGTTAGTATAAGGGATGAATGCGTTCCAAGTTTTATACCTGGTGCGCCTCCAGGCAACGGTGATAAACAAGCAATGCCGATTATTTATGAGACACGTTTCACAAAAGATTGTTGTTGTGATGCAGGAGGTTGTGAAGTTAAGATTTGTGAACCAGTTTCTGAAAGTGAAAGGATTGAAATGGAACTGAACGGTGAAAGTATCCCAGTGCAATTATCACCTGAACAAATATTGAGCAGTGGAAGCGGTTATGATACTAGTGTGTGTTATGAAGAATTCGAAAAAGAAACAGAAATCTATGGCTACATTAACACGCCGTGTGCAGGTGGAAGAATACAAAATTATCAGCTTGGATTGTACGGGTTTGAAATAATAGACAATGGTGATGCGTGTTTAACAGATCCTCTTAGTTATCCTTGTGTAAGCATAGCAGATTGTAACATAATAGGTGTTCCTAAAGGTTGCGGGTCATACAAAGCACTTTCTTCAGTAATGGTTGACGGCGAACACGAAATTATTATGGAAGATGAGGAAGGATCTGAAGAAGATCAAGATTATTGTTATTCAATAAC
The DNA here is from genome assembly GCA_964512765.1 of uncultured Methanosarcinales archaeon. Lineage (GTDB taxonomy): Archaea > Nanobdellota > Nanobdellia > Woesearchaeales > GW2011-AR15 > GW2011-AR15. The sequence goes on along the minus strand of CAZEKF010000003.1, from coordinate 75,052 downwards.
AGATGTTCAGATTGTTACACTAAACGGTATGGCTTCGTATGGTTCAGATTCTGAACAAAAAGGTCAAGGATATCTTAGATTTGCTTTGAATGATTTAGGTTATGAAAATCTTGACGATGATCTAGATGCACAAACAACTGGTTTTTCGTTTAAGTATCTTAATGGTAATCCCTTGGCAGAATTATACTCAGGCATTTCGTTTTTTGATGTTGGTGATTGCATGGGAGATGAGTCAATGCGGATGTGTATGTGCAGAGCTAGAGAAGAGTGTGATGATGAATTACAGAATTATGAAGAGTGTATGTCTCGAAATCTAGGTGAATCTAAGAAAGAAATATGTGAATGTGCAGCATTTTCTGCAGTTGGCACCCTTGAAGTTAATATTGAAGGATGTACTAAGATTGTATTAGATTATAATGTCTGTTTAAATGACTTGTCTGATAGTGACAAAGATAATATTAAAATAGATCAGTTATGTAAATGCGCGGCTAGTCCCAACTATAATTTAGATAAATGTCAGAACATTGATACATGTCTTGAACAAGATATTCCAGATATTGATAATCAAGTGATATATTGTTTCTGTGAAAATTCAGAGTTCGACAAAATTGATTGTGAAATATTATCTAGCCAAGAATTTGATGATTGTTTAACTCAAAATGGTGATCAATACTGTAATTGTATGTATGATTCTAGTAGAATAGACAATGAAAACAAAGAAGAATATTGCACAGACGCTCAAAGAATTCAAGTTGAGAATGGAGTTCAAATGAATGAATATTGT
>CAZEKF010000003.1:0-74258 GCA_964512765.1 uncultured Methanosarcinales archaeon | reverse complement strand
ATGGATACCTGTAGAATTTAACGGTGCTCAGGAATTTTATTTGGAATATATTAATGAAAACCTTGATAACCCAGAAAATTGGCCTGAGCACATGCAAACCTGGGTGATGGCAAGACTTGGAATTGTTGGAGTGGAAGATCAAGAAGAAATAAAAGAATATTTAGCTTCTTTAGAAAATAGTGATCCAGACTTATTTAATCTTGTTGTTGATGAATATTTACACGGAAGTGATGGAATAGCAAGCGGTATTATGGATATTGATGAATATGGTATGCATACTTTTTTTGATTCAATGGATGTGAGAGGACATTTTAATGATTTATACGTTCAATTTAACAATCAAGATTGGACTGCGCCAGATGATGTTTTTGACGCAGCGTATGAAGAAATTATGTTTAGATGGAATGCAGCTAAACTTTTAAAAACAGGATCTTCTGGCCAAGAAAAATTTATTGGTGTAGCTTTGGCTTTAGTCCCACGTTTAGGTGAGAATGCAATAGCTTGTGAAGACCCAAATAGAAAAGGAAATTGTGTTGTACGTACAATTGGTTCAATAATTGAGTCTGCAGCACTGATATTACCTATATATAAGCCAGTAAGAAATTTAGCAATTGGTGCTTATGATAAAGCATTTAATTCTATAACAAAAATTGTTGGAACAAATCGGTTAATGCCGGTTAGAAATCTACTAAAAATAAGTGATGAAGCAGCTATTTTAGGCGGTTTAATTGATGACGGAGAAAGTGTTGTTGTTGTTACCACAGAATTGGGTGAAGAATTTATGATTTCTGTAGCAAAGAATATGGACTCTACAGATGAGTTTGTAAGTACTTTAGAAAAGTTGGATATCCTTAAAGATGTTACAGATATAAGGTTTGTTGGACCAGAAGATACGAGTGGTGCTCTTACTTATGGAGAACTAAAGTTGCAAAGCGAAGACTTAGCTGAGATTTTTTTAGATAGCGATATTTGTGATGCAGAAAGTGGGTGTAATGTAGAAGGATGGTATTGTAGGGGCCAAACATGTGAACTTGGTTATTCTAATGATGTTTCCTTAGAGGAATCTAATAGTTAACAACATATTTTAAATACTACTTTTTAATCTAGAAAGAACATATGGACATTCCAAGACCAATGAAAATGGTGTTATACGGTTTTATTCTGGTTATACTTGTGTTTGGTCTTGCTACTAAATTATCATGGTTTAATTTATTATTTGTCAGTTTTCTTCTTTACGGTGTTTATAGATTCATATCAATGAGCTGTCATCATAAATATACAGCACTTCCAATGATAACTGTGTTATTAATAATTGCTATTTTTAATATTATTAATTTACAAACAATTTCTTTGTTAGGCATAGCAATGGCACTTGACATTTTAATCTAAATCTAAGTCTTTAAATATAAGATGTTTTTTTGAACATTTATCTTGTGGGGGATGATTTAATGAAAGATAAACTGCATTTAATATTAATTTCAGCAATATGTTTGACAATGTTTATTTCTGCGTGTGGTAATTATGTGGAAAGTCAAAAACCAAACTTATACTGGTTCATTCCAGACGGCATGCGAGCAGATCCAGATTTATTCAATATTTTCGAATGGGCTGAACAAGGCGAGCTGCCTAATATAAAGAAAATGATGGATCAAGGTAGTTACGGTTATTCAATACCAACATTTCCAAGCCATACACCTACTAATTTTGCAACATTATTAACAGGTACGTATCCTAAAACAAACGGTGTTGCAGACGGTCCGATGCACGTTGAAGGAAGACCGTTAAACAAAGTTGCAGTTGGAGGATTTTCATCAGTTGCTAAAAAAATAGATCCTATCTGGGTAACTTTAGAAGAACAAGGAAAAGAAGTTTTATTATTAGCGATGCCTGGTAGTACACCGCCTGAGCTTGACAAAGGTATAACTGTCAGAGGTAGATGGGGTGGATGGGGCGCAGACTTCCATGCACTAAACTTTGAATCTAAACTTGACCTTGAACAAAGAAAAGCTCAAGGTAGAGGAAACAGGTTGTTTTTCTTTGGCCCAGAGCTAACACAGTACATTGATAATAAAGAACCAACAGGATGGTCATTGCAGCCATTGTCATATTCACCAGCATTTGAAATAAAATTAAGCGGTTGGGGTTCTACAGTGTACGGGTATGTTTATGACAGTACAAACGACGGTCATGTTAACTATAATAGGGTCTTATTTTCACCTGACAAAAAAAATAAAATTGCTGTTTTAAAACAAGGTGAATGGTCAAACTGGACACCTTTAAATTTAAAATGGAAAGAGATTGACGTTGACTCGCATGTTACAATTAATGTAATTAAATTAGACGATGACGGTTTTTTCAGGATACGGTTGTTCTATAACAATCTTAACAAGTACAATGTAGAACCATCTGAAGTTGCTGGAGAGATTATTGAAAATGTTGGGCCAATGGCAGACTTTGTTGATAACTTTCCACCGCAGTTGATATATTATCCTGAAGATAAAACTACTTTTTTACAAGAAATGAACATGACCTTTGACTGGCATACTAGATCAATACCGTTTATAATGTCTGAGTATAATCCGGACGTGGTTATTCACGACGTATATTCGCCAAACCAGATGTTAACTAGTAGATGGTGGATGGGATATATTGATCCTGAAAGTCAAAGATATGATGATGTTACTGAAGCTGAAAGAGCTGAACTATGGGCAGAAGTTAAAGACATGTACAAAGAACTTGATAACATGATTGGTGAAATGTTAGAAAATACAGATGAAAATACAATTGTTGTTTTAAGTTCAGACCATGGCGCTGTTCCGCTTGATAAATGGGTCAGGGTAAATAATCTGTTTGCTGAAAACGGATGGTTAAAGTTTACAATTAACCCGGACACAGGCGAGCCAATCATTGACTGGGAAAACTCCCAAGTTATATACTTGAAAATGGATAATGTATATGTTCATCCTGACGGGTTACACGGTAACTGGGCAAGAGCCTCAGGTGAGGAATACGAAGAATTACGTGAAGAGGTTAGACAAGCATTATTAGCATTAGAAGATCCAGATACTAATATTAAACCAGTTAAAGCAGTTGTTAACTGGGAAGATGTTCGCGAGTATTTAGACCTTCCAGAAGATCGAGTGGGCGATTTAGTTATTGCAAATGAAGCAGGTTATGGTTGGAACGAAGAAATGACAGCTGATCATGAATTGTTTTCAACACCGTTGAAGTCTGGGTATAAACAAGCTATTTTTTCAAATGAAACAAAAGGTATGTGGACTCCTTTTATAGTAATGGGACCAGGTATTAAACAAGGCCATTTTATAGAAGATCCAATGGAAATGGTTGACCAGTACCCTACTTTAATGACTGCGCTTGGGTATGAAATACCAGAATTTGTTGAAGGCACTCTGTTGGAAGAAGTGTTTGTATCTTAACAAATAATTATATAAGAACAGAATAATTTAGACATATTCATGATAATACCTGTTCTTATATTTTTTTTATTACTTGTAATAGGATATATTTCAACTAAATTATTTTTTAAAAAATTAACATTTCTTGAATTATTAGGGTATAGTTTGTTTTTTTCAATACTTGTTGTGCCATTGATAATAATACATTTGAATTTTGTTGGAATTGTTTCTGGGCGTTTATCTTTAGTTGTGACGTGTTTGATTGTAATACTGATTTATTTATTTTTAATTAAGAAATACAAAATAGATATTTTTTCAGTTCCTAAACTTGATAAAAAAGATTATGTGGTTATTTTGTCAATAATCATATTAGCTATTTTTTCATTTTTTTATTATAACAACTCAGTATACTATTTATCTTTAACATCATACCTTGAAAAAGGCGAAACTAATTGTTTTTACATGTTAACATTTGCAATGCAGCCAGAATTAAAAGATTTTGTTGCGTCAGAAACACCTTACGATATATTATCAACACCAGGAAATAGCATGTTCACATCTTACGCACATCCTGTTCTTGAACTTAATAGTTTTAGGATAATGTATGTTGTTTTTCAGGTGTTGTTGTTTTTGTTCACTTATCTGATCATTAATCATTTTACTAAAAAACATTGGATATCTATATTAACAGGTTTCTTTGCAATATTTAACCCGTTTAACCTTTACATTGAAGTATTAGACAGAAATTTTATGGCACTTGTTGTTTCAGTGATCTTGTTTTACACACTGTTTAAGCACAAGAATCATGTTGGATTGCACGGTTTAATATATGGAGTTTTGGCAGGATTAGGTTTAAGGTTCTTACCCATTGTTTTCATTGTTCCAATTGTATTATATTACTTTTCTGAAAAAAAATCTATTAAACAATACATTACTTTTGTTTTAATTGCATTTGCTGTTTTTGCTTATAACATACCTCATCTGAAATATCATGGTTTCAACAGTATTGGAGAGACAGAAAGTTATTTGTCATTAACAGAAACTGCATTTTCTAAATGGATCAGAACACCGTTTGTTCCGTTTCCAAATTTAATTTTTATATCAATGACACTACTGAACTCTTTTGGTTACATTATTTCACTGGTCATGTTATTGGGGTTGTATTGTTTGTACAAAAAATCAAAATTACACGGAATTATTTTTTCATTAATCATTTTATTACCTTTGTCTAGTCTAGCAATACAACGTGATTTTATTGAATCACCAAAGTTAAGAATTATAATCCTGAGTTTTCTTTCACTATATGTTTTAATAGCATACGGTCTTGTAAAATTATGTGAGTTGCTTGAGAAGTATAAATTTAAGATAATCATTCCAACTGTTTTCATGTTTCTCATATTATTCTCACTTGTCCAAATCTTTTCAAGTGCAAATTTTGACGTTGACCAAAGATTTTATACAAGGAAATTGCTTTATCAGGAAGAAACACCAGAATATTACGAATTTGTCAGGCAAGAAACTTCTAAAGTTGGACTATTACCAGGATTTAATGATTTAGGAAATAAGCTTAATCTAGTAAGAAAAAACAAAGAACAGCAAGCAGTTATTTATAATATTTTTAACAGACAGAGTGTTTTAGGTTATGTTGAAGAAAATAATGTGAAAATACAGAAACCTGAATTGCCAGATATTAATGCTAATGAATTTGTCACTTTAAAAATAAATATTGATAAACTAGTTACTGATTTAGATAACTCTGTTTCAATAGTAGATAAAGAGGATAACTTGTTCCTTGATTTGTCAAACAAAGAAGAATTGTTAGACGTATATTATAAAGAGTTTAACGTTGACTGGCAAAATGAACTGTTGCCTTTAATAATATTTCCAAATTTTCCTGATACTGTTTTCTTGAACGAAATTTATCTTGATTTGAACTCATTTATTAGTTATGGTGAGGATGAATTCGGGTTCAGGAAAATTAATTCTATTCACTATATTTTTTATCCAGAAGCAAGAGAGTTTGCAAAACAAACAGGAATGTTTGGATTTCCACAGTTTAATGATTTTAGTGAAATTACAATTAAAGTTCCAAAGGAATCAAAGATTGTTATCAGGAACTGGTTTGTTAACGGAGCAAATTCACAACCATTTAAAATTGATAGTTGGCATATAACTTTAAAAAACAATAAACCTGTTGTTAAGTTCCAATATAATGAACCCGAAAGTTATCTTTAGAAAATGAAATTTATTGCAGATTTTGTTAAAGTAATAAAACAATTAGGAGAATTTGTCAGTAAAATTGTTAACTTTGTTTTACTATTGCCTGTTTATTTGTTAGGTATTGGTTTAACATCATTGATTGCTAAATTGTTCAAGAAACAGTTTTTAGATTATAAAATCTTCAAAAAAAAACAAAGTTACTGGTCAGATGTTAAACCGCATAAAAAAGAATCATATTATAGACAATTTTGAGGAAACAAAAAATGTATGTGTTAGGGATAAGCTGCTATTATCATGACGCGTCAGCTGCATTGTTGAAAAACGGAGAAATAGTAGCAGCAGCTCAGGAAGAACGGTTTACAAGAAAAAAGCATGATTTTTCTTTTCCAATTAATGCAATTGAATATTGTTTAGATTCTCGAAATATTACAATCAATGAAATTGACCATATTGGCTTTTATGAAAAACCTTTACTAAAATTTGAGCGTGTTTTATTTCAACATCTTGAACTGTTTCCGTTAAGTTTAAAGACATTTGTTAGTTCAATGCCGTCCTGGATAAACGATAAGTTAAGAATATTAAAAACAATTAAAAAAAAATTAAAGTATAAGAAAGATGTTTTTTTTATTGAACATCATTTAGCGCATGCATCTTCATTTTTATTGAGTCCGTTTGATAAAGCAGCAATATTATCCATAGACGGTGTTGGTGAATGGACAACAACAGTTTACGGAATTGGTGATGGAAATAATATTAAGTTAAAGAAAAAGATAGAGTTTCCTTCTTCACTTGGATTATTATATTCTACAATAACTGCGTTTTTAGGTTTTAAAGTTAATAATTCAGAGTACAAAGTAATGGGGTTAGCAGCATATGGTAACAATACTAAATCAAACAAATTTTATCATAAATTAAGGAAGATTATTGACATTAAAGATGACGGTAGTTACAGGTTAAACATGGATTATTTTGTTTATCATTACAAAGACACAATGTATTCAAAAAAACTAGTCAAGTTATTAGGATGTGAAAGAAAATTTGGAGAGTCAATTAAACAAAAACATAAAGATTTAGCAGCAGCCTTGCAAATGATTTATGAAGAAACTTTGTTTAAAATATTTAACCATGTTTATTCTAAGACTAAATGCAAAAACTTAGTATTGTCAGGAGGTTGTAGCTTGAACAGTGTTGCTAATGGGAAAGTTCTAAAGAATACTCCATTCAAGAACGTGTGGATACAACCTGATCCAGGAGATGGAGGAACTAGTGTTGGTGTAGCAGCTTATGTTTATCATTCTATATTAGGAAAAAAGAGAACATCTTGTTTTAGTAACCCGTACTTAGGCCCGGGATTTGACAATGATGACATTAAAACCTTATTAGAAAAAAACAATGTGAAATATCAAGAATTTAGAACAGATCAAGAATTAATTAAAACAACAGCAGAGATAATCTATAAAAATAAAATTATTGCATGGTTCCAAGATAGAATGGAATATGGACCTAGAGCATTGGGCAACAGAAGCATTTTGGCAAATCCTTGTAACCAAAAGATGCGGGACATTTTAAATGAAAAAGTTAAACACAGGGAATCTTTTAGACCGTTTGCACCTGTGGTTTGTTATGAAGATGCTAGTAAATATTTTGAAACAGATAAACCTGTTCCAGAACCTACAGATTACATGTTAATGGTATATCCTATTAAGAAAAAATATCATACTAAATTACCAAGTGTTACGCATGTTGATGGTACTGGTAGATTGCAAACAATAAAAAGAGAACAAAATCCATTGTATTATGATTTAATAAAAGAGTTTGGAAGATTCTCAGGGATTCCAATTTTAATAAACACTTCTTTTAACGTAAGAGGAGAACCTATTGTTTGCACACCTAATGACGCTATGAAATGTATGAAAAAAACTGAAATAGATTATTTAATCATGGGAAACTTTTTAATAAACAGAAGACATAACTTAAGAACATAAATGAAAATGAAATCAAACAAACCAATTTTAATAGAAATATGGGACTTTCTTAAAGTCAGGAAAGTATGGTGGTTAACACCTATAATCATAATGCTACTTTTAGTTGGAGTTTTGATAATTTTTGGCCAAAGTAGTGCAGTGTCACCTTTTGTTTATGTGTTGTTCTAGAACTTCATTCAGAAAACTTAATAAATTATTCTCTATTTGAACATGTTACTGGGGTGATAATTTGAACACTGCTCAAGCTTTAATCTACACACATTTTCCTTATTTATTGGTATGTGTATGGTTACTGTATGAAATTATCTCTATTAAAAAGATTTTTATTAAAATCAGGAAAAAGGTGGAAAAATGCAAATAAGTACAACAACATCTATTATCTTAACACAAGTACCGATAGCGCTTGCTATTTTACTAGCAGTGTATGAAGTAAGAAAAACTAAGAAAGAATTTCTTAGATTAATGGATAAATTAGTTGATAAAGTTAATGAGAAAAAATGATATTTCTCTGCAAAAGACCGTGATAATACATTATGGAACAAGAAACCACATCTAAAAAAACAATGTTTGTTTTGTTCATTTTTATTATTACACTATTTTTCGTTTTCCAATTATTTAACCGTGACATGTTCAAATTAAATGATAATAAACCTGAAAAAATTATAGACATTTCTTCATTTTCTTCTTTAAAACTTGTTGCTACTAATAAATTTGAATCTGGAAAATACGAAGACGCTCTTACTATAGTCAACACTTTGTTAAAAACAGAACCAAATAATGAAGATTTAATTGTATTAAAATCAAAAATATTCATTGATGAGAAATCTTACAGTAAAGCTGAAACTTTGTTGATAGCTTATAATTCATCAAACTTTGAACCAAATTTTGAACTTGCTCATGTATACCAAATTTTGCAGGAACATGAAAAAATGATTGATATTTTGGATGAGTTAAATAAAACTTTTCCAGACAAATCAGAAACATACTGGTTGCTAGGTCAAATGTATTATGATTTAAAGAACTATAGTAGGGCTAAAGAATATTTTGAAAAGTCAGAAGAATTAGCAATAGGATATAACTATGAACATTATGAGTGTCCATACAAAGGATTAGGCATGGTATATTATGAATTAGGTAAATTCAACGAATCTCAAACATATTTGGAAGAATCTTTAAGTATTCAACCTTACGGAGGAATTCTGCAATATATTCAACTTGTGGAGATATACATTAGTCAGAACAGGACAGAGGATGCAGAAAAAATAATAATAAAAGGTTTAAATATTGAACCGAACAATGACCAGCTTATACGGATGCAGGAATCTTTGCACAAAGTTTAATAAAAGGTTTATTTTTATTCTTTTTTAAGGGGTTTTATTGAGGTTTTTATTTACAAAAAATTAAAAATGAAGGTTCTAGGCATATGGGACGGGCATAATTCAAGCGCTTGTTTAATTGAAAATGGCAAGATAAAATCAGCTGTTAGTGAAGAAAGGTTCACAAGACGAAAGCTTGAAATTTTGTTTCCGTACAATTCAATTAAGTATTGTCTTTCATCTAATAATTTAAACCCAAAAGATATCAAAGACATTGCATTCTCAACGTCAGACTGGGCAGCTACATTAACAAGAGGAGTGTCATGGTTAAAAAACGATTTTTGGTACAAACGAAGAAGACATCTTGTAGATAAACCTATTACTTGGGACATTGATTTACAAATATTGAACCAGACAGGAAAACTAAAGTCTAATTCTATTTTTAGGAAATTTTCAAGATATGCTCTGACTAAATACCTTTCTAAACTTGGTTTTGACATGAACAAGACAAGGTTGCATTTAGTTGATCATCATAAAGCACACGCAGCGTCTGCGTATTATACTTCAGGATTAAAAAGAGCAACTTCTGTAACAATGGACGCACTGGGAGACGGATATTCGTCAACAGTTAGTGTTTGTGACAATAATTCAATCAAAACAATTTCAAAAAACACAACACAAGATTCGTTAGGATTATTTTTTCAAGAAGTTACATCAATAATGGGCATGCGAATTCTTGAAGATGAAGGTAAAGTAATGGCATTGTCAGATTATGCTTACAGTAATGAAAAGAGTAAGAATCCAATGCTGAAACTGTTTTCTGTTAGAGGTACAAGGATTAAGTCAAACTATCCTTTGTACAAAAGATATTATTTTCTAAAGAATTTGTTGTGGAAGAACAAGCCAGAAAACTTTGCGCACATGGCACAAACTGCATTAGAGTATTTCACTACAAAATTTGTTAAAAACTCTATAGAAAGAACAGGTATTCCAGATGTTGTACTAGCAGGTGGCATTGCTTCAAACATTAAAATGAACATGAAAATTAGACAGCTTGAAAACGTAAACAAATGTTACGTGTTTCCTGCAATGGGTGATACAGGGTTATCAGCAGGTGCTGCTTTGTTAGTTTCTAATAAACTATACGGAACAAAACCGTACAGAATGGAAAATGTTTATCTCGGACCAGAATACAGTGACAATGAAATACTTGAAACACTTGAGAAATACAAAAATAAGCTTAATTATAAGCTAGAAAAAGATGTTTCTAATCACGCAGGTGAACTTATTACTAATAATGAAATTGTGTTCTGGCACCAAGGTAGGATGGAATTTGGTCCAAGAGCGTTAGGCAATAGAAGTGTATTAACATCTGCTTCAAATCTTGAAGTTAAAAATGAGTTAAATTTACAGATTAAGAAAAGGTCATGGTACCAACCTTTTTGCCCTTCTATTTTAGAAAAAGATGCATCAAAATTCATTAATGAAAATAAAGTTTATTATGACAAATATATGACAATGGGTTACATGTTGAAACCAAATTCTGTTAAGAACGCAAGATCTGTTATGAATGTTGACAAATCTATTAGGCCACAAATATTAGGTAAAGAAAATCCAAAGTATGAGTCTGTGCTAAAAAAAGTAAAAAAAGAAACCGGTCACGGTATTGTATTAAATACAAGCTTTAACATCCATGGAAGTCCAATTGTTAACACACCTGAGGATGCTGTTATAACACAGCTAAAAACACGTAATCAACACTTGTTTATTGGAAATTATTATGTTACACTGAAATGAAAACCACTTTAATAGTTCCTATGTATAACGAAGAAAAAAGAGTTTTGTCATTTCTTGGATTATTATCAAAATTTTCAAAAAAACATGATCTTGAAGTAATACTGGTTAATGACGGTTCAACTGACAACACAGAAACTATTGTCAAAAAATATGTTAATAAAAACATTAAATTAATTTCTTACAAAGAAAATAAAGGTAAAGGTTATGCAGTTAAAAAAGCAGTTTCAAAAGCTAATGGAAAAAATATAATTTGGATTGACGCAGATGATTCTTTTTATTTAACTGATATTTTGAAAATCCAGGATAAACTAAACAATTATGATATTGTAATTGGAAATAAATATAGTAATAAAAGGAAATTAAATTTTAGACTTATGTTAGGTAAATCATTTAACACAATTGTTAATATGCTGTTTAACCTAAACATAAATGATTGTTTCTCAGGATTAAAAGGATATAATAAAAAAGTTGCGGACTTGTTGTTCAAAGATCTAATCCATAGTAGATGGTTGTTTGATGTTGAACTGTTGATAAAAGCTAGGAGAAAAAAGTGCAAAATTACATCAGTTCCTGTCAAACTAAAAACAAATAAAGGTACTAAGTTTAAACTAATAGACCCATTGTTATTACTTATTAAATTATTAAAAATGAAATATGTTAGAAAATGGTAAACATTCTTACGATTGACTTGGAATCATGGGTACACGCAAACCCTGATCTTGATCCTAACTTGAGTTCTGAAGATCGTAAAACTATTGACAACAGAGACATTGTAAAAGGAACAGAAATAATACTTGAAATGTTGGAAAAGAGCAAGAATAAAGCAACGTTTTTCATTGTGTCAGAAATATATGATTGGTACCCTGAATTAATTGATAAAATAAAAAAACAAGGCCATGAAATAGCTTACCACACGAATACACATAAAATATTGAATAATACAAAAGATTTGAAAAAAGAAATTCAATATTCAAAAAAATTCCTTAACAAATACAAACCAAAAGGATTCAGGGCACCGTTCATGATAATTAACAAAAAAATGTTTAGTGTGTTGAAACAAACAGGGCTTGAATATGATTCTTCAATTTATTATGTTAAACCAATAACTAATTTTTTATGTGGTATTGATGAAATTCCTGTTTCATTATTTCCGTTTTACAAAATAAATCCTAAAAAAATACCAAGAAACCTTAACCTTAACCTTTTGTTACAAGGTTTTCCGTACGGTTCAGGTTATTTTGCAAAGTTTAACACAGGTTTTCTCATGAATAAAAGAAAATACAATCTTTTGTTTGTTCACCCGTGGCAAATTTATAGGTCAAAATCATACTTTCTTAGTTTAAAATATTTAATAAAAAATCCTAAATGGCTGTTTTATTCAGTTAATATTAAAAATAGTTTTGAAAAATTGCTTAAGAAACAAAAGTTTGTATCTATTAAAGACTATACGAAAACAATTTAAGGTATTTAATATTGTTTGAAGATATGAAAAATTATTTTGTTGTTATGATTACAGTCATACTTTTTTTAATGAGTTGCACACCGAGTGATAAAACTTATTTAAGAACTTCAAACGATTTTTTTAATAATTTTGATTTAGTTGAGGTATCTGACGATTATAACTCTGTCACATATAAAGGAACTCATAATAACATGGTTCTTAAGGTTAAAAAATTTGACAATGTTCAACAAGATAAAGTTGACGAGTATATTTCTGAGAAAATGTTTTTTATTTTTTCATTGTATAGAGAAGTTCACTCGCCTTACCCTGGCCTGTTATCTAATAAAGTGGAATGCAGCAGCGAGTTTACACCAATTGAGATTAAAAACACGCCACATAGTTATTATATAATACAAGCAACTGACAGGTTAACCTACGGAGCATGCTCACAGGACTTAATTAAGTATAATAGCATATTACAGTTCCAATATTGTGAGAATGATGGATTGTATTTTATTGAACTATTTTTACCATTGGATGTTGATTTAGAACGTTATGAGTCAATTGTGAAACAAACTCTCTGTCCAATTGCGTGATTCCATAAATAAATATTCTTAAATATATACATCATTTTATTGTAGACATGGGGGAAAGTGTAAGAAAAATATTAGTTGTATGCTTTTGTTTTGTCTTTTTATTACTTTTTATTGGTGTTTTAGTGAATGTATCAAAATCTGACAACGAATTGATGAACGTAACATCATTATATCTTCATGCGCAGCAACAATATGATTCTAACAATGTTAGCGAATCAGAGTTTTATGTATTGAAAGCATTAGAAATAAATCCTGAACATACAGACTCTTACAATTTATTGTTTGACATATTTCTAAGAAAAAATATGCCAGAAATGGCAGAAAAAGCATTAGCTAAAGCACATAGCTTGGAACCTAATAAAACAAGGACAAGAGTAGATTTCGGGAAACTATTCATGCATAAAAAAAACTATGCAGAAGCTATCTCTGTTTTCAAAGAAATAATTAAAGATAATCCAGATGATCCATATGCTTATAATTACCTTGGATTTGTATATTATTTTACTGGAGATTATGAAAATTCTGAAAAATATCTTAACGAATCATTAAGATTAGTTGAATCTGGTGCAGAAGAAGGTGAAACGTTTGCGTGCCCGTATGAAGGACTGGGGATGGTTTATTATAAGCAAAACAATTTTGAAAAATCAAAGTACTATTTGAATAGTTCAATAAATTTTAGACCTGGAATTATTAATGAAAAATATAAACTGTTGTATGATATTCACATGTCTGAACAAAATTATGATGAAGCAAACAAAATACTTGGGTTATGGTTAAGATATGATCCTTATAATAATGAAGCATTAAATTTATTAAATCAAACTGAGCAAACATGAGAAAAAGTATTTATCAGAAAAGAGTGTTAATTTTACTTTGTTTAGTACTATTTGGTTCTTTATTGGTTATAATCTATCAAAAAACAGATAAGAGCTATTTTAGACAGGGTTTAACAGAATTTAACAAAGGTAATATCCATACAGCAATTGAACTTTACAAAAAAGAACTTGAAATCAACCAAAATAATAGTAAGGTTTATTCAGAACTTGGAATGGCGTATTTTGAAATCAATAAATTTAATGAATCAAAAAAAATGTTTATTCAATCTTTGGAACTTAACAATAACGATTCTTTAGGTTATTTAGGCTTGGCAAAACTTTCTCTTTTAGATAATGACACTACTGAAGCAGAAAAATATTTTCAGAAAGCTTTTGAACTAGACCCTAACAATGCATGGGTGTACATGGACTATGGAATTACTCTTTTTAGACTTGACAAATATCATGAAGCTAAAAATATTTTTACAAAAGCTGTAGAAATTGAATCAAACAATCAGGAAATTCTTAATGAACTTGGTTGGACATATTACGAGTTAAAAGATTATGAAAATGCTGAAATTATTTTTAGAAGATCTCTCAAAATAACAAACAATAATGTGTATGCGTATTCAGGGCTTGCATCTGTTTATTATGAACAAAAAAACAATGATAAAGCAATAGATTATTTTAAAAAATCTTTATCATTAGAACCTGACCAAAAATATGCTCATTATAAATTGGGAAAAATCTATTTTAATTTAGAAAAGTATGATGATGCTGTTTCTTCTTTAAAAAAAACATTGGAACTTGCTTTAACTTCTGAAATAATTCATAAAGAAAAACATGAAAAAAGTCTTGAACAAACTTATATTATGCTTGGAAAAATATATTTTAATCAAGCCAGATTCAGTGAATCAAAACATATGTATCTTAAAGCGCTTGAACTTGATCCCAATAACACTGAAATTTTAGCAAACCTTGGTTGGGTGTATAATGATAATAATGAATTTAAAAATGCAAAATTATTGTTTATTGAAGCATTGAACCAAGATCCGAACAATTATTTGGCAAACATTGGATATGGTAAAATATTGGTTAATGAAGGTAACATCAAAGAAGCACACACATATTTTTCTCGTGCTTATAATAATGATAATAAAGATTTTTTAATATATCTTGAACTTGCAAGATTATATTTTAACCAGAACAAAACTAAAGACGCGTTTGACATGCTTTATGAAGCAGAGTCTCTGTATGAAGATAATCAGTATATTATAGCTGAGATAGGTCAGTTTAATTTACATTTTGAAAATTATACTTATGCAAAAGAAAAATATCTTGAAGCAATTGAAAAAGGTGACGATACGTACACATGCCCATATGACGGTCTCGGGTTAATATATTTTAGTGAAGGTAACTATGATAAATCTATAGAATTGTATGAGAAAGCTTTATTGATAAGTCCCGGAAGAGGAGATATACATAGCAGATTAGGTCATGCTTATTATAAACAAGAAGAATATGATAAAGCAGTAAACTCTTTATTGAAAGCAGTGGAAATTATGACAAGTTCCACGGAGAGCGGTGAGAGTAATAATGTTGATATTTTAAAAAAATCTTATGTTACACTTGCTAAAATATTCTATAAATTGGCCAGGTTACCAGAATCAAAAGGTATGTATCTTAAAGCACAGGAACTTGACCCGGATAACCTAAATGTTCTTACAGATTTAGCATGGGTGTATTATGATAATAATGAGTTTAAAAATGCTGAACAATTGTTTATTAATGTACTGGAAAAAGAACCAAACAATTATTTAGCAAACATTGGCTATGGTAAAATCTTAACTGGTCAAGAAAAGTTCTTAAAAGCTAAAATCTATTTTGACAATGCGTACAAGAGTGAAAATAAAGATTATATGGTATATCTTGAACTGGCAAGATTTTATTTTGATCAAAACAAATCATCTCAAGCACTTTTACTGCTATATGAGGCAGAATCTCTTTACAAAGATAACCAGTACATTATTGCTGAAATTGGAGAATTTAATTATCATTTGAGTAATTACACATACGCTGAACAAAAATATTCTGAAGCAATTGAAAAAGGTGACAACACGTACACGTGTCCGTATGAAGGACTAGGTTTAATTTATTTTAAAGAAGGAGACTATGAATCGTCTGAAGAAATGTTTGTTGAAGTACTAAATATTGACCCGGAGTTTTACATAGCACATTACCACCTGGGTTTAATTTATTTTAACCAGTCAAAATATAGCGAATCAAAAAATATGTTTAACATGTTTCTAAATGTTACTGATTCATCACCAGGAGAAGATTTGAACCAGGATGATGTTGAATGTACGTACATGATGCTAGCTTTATTTGAGTATAACCAACAAGATTATGAAAAAGCTGAGCGCTTTATTTCAATGACAAACTTATCCATGATTCAAACTTGTCCATATTATGACCTGGCACATGAGATGATTCAGGAAATTGGTTAATAAAATGCGTAATAAAACTAAACAAATGTTGTATTTTTTTGCAATTGTTTCGTTACTTTATTTATCACCTGTTTTTCAGAATTATGATAAATGGGGCGACCGTGACTGGAACCAGTTAAGTTTTTTTAATGCTGTTCCCAGGAAAACAATATTAGAATATCGTCAAATGCCGTTATGGAACCCGTATTACTGTGGAGGGAATGTATATTTAGCACTTCCTCATTCATTATCCTTATCACCTTTTTTTGTTTTTACACTTATGTTAGGGGTTGACTTAGGACTTAAGGTGCAACTCTTGTTATATTTCTTTACAGGTTTGCTCGGAATGTATGTGCTATGCAAACAATTAAAACTATCAGACTTAGCTTCTATAATTTCATCTTTTATTTTTATGTTTTCAAGTACATTTGCTTTACGAGTAATAGAAGGTCATCAATCTTATTGGTCAATAGTATTTATACCTTGGGCAATGTTATTTTATCTCAGGATCCAAGAAAATAAGATTAACATTGTTTATTGTTCATTAGTTTTATTGCTAATGTTATTCAGTGGTTCTTATACAATACTTCCATTTACTCTTTTGTTATTGTTCATGTATGCGGTTTTTGAGTCAGTTGAAAAGAGGAAAATTGAGCCTGTAATGAATTTGGTTTTTGTCACTTTGATCTTTTTGTTACTAGGTTCTGTTAAAATTTTACCAATGCTAGAAATAATGTCTGAACATCCTAGAAAAACAGAACTGAATCAGAAACTTGACCTTAACCTGGTATACCATTCAATATTGTCCAGGGATCAGAATCATATGAAATTTTCTGATATTACACCGTACTGGTGGCATGAGTATGGTACATATGTTGGGTTCCTGCCTGTCATACTTTTTTTATTATGTTTGCCTTTTTTTTATAAAAAAGCCTGGAAGTTTGTTTTGTTAACTGCAGTATTTTTTAATTTATTCTTGGGTAATGTTAAATTTGGACTGTGGAAATTGTTGCACATGTTTCCAGTTTTTAGTTCGCTAAGGTTACCGTCAAGGTTTAACATTATGTTTTTGTTTTGTTTTGCAGTTACAACTGGTTTTTTTTTAAATGAACTTCATAAAAGAATTAAAAAAAATTGTATAATGAAATTCATTTTTTATTTATTTGTCTTTATTATATTAATAGATCTTGGCACAGTTAGTTACCCAATTATTAACAATACCTTTGACATAGAACCAATCAAAATCCAACCTGAGAAAGAATTTTACCAAACAAGTGTTAAATATGATTATGACAATTCAGAATATCCTAACTTCCTGAAAAATGTTGGTAATGTTGATTGTTATGAAAACCTTAAATTAGATACTGCAGTGATTCCGAAGGAGAATGATTGGTATAGGGGAGAAGCGTATCTTTTACATGATAATGGACAAGCTTCAATTGATTATTTTTCACCGAACAGAGTTATTGTAAACATTAATTTAACAGATGATGATGTTTTGGTATTAAACCAGAATTATCACAAAGGATGGAAGTCAAAGACACATGATGTGATTGATACAAATGGTTTATTCTCAACTCATGTAAATTCAAATGAAACAACAGTTGAATTTTATTATTTGCCAACAAGCTATGTGATAGGTTTAATAACTTCAATGTTAACAGTCTTTTTGTTAATTTATTATTTTAAGAAAACAAATTCATAATAGGATCAAAAATAACATGAAAGGAATAATTGCATTTTTACCGCCTAGCACACCGCAGCATTATGTTAGTACTTTACCTCCTCTAGGTATACTTGGCATTGCATCTTTTCTTGAGTTAAAAGGTTATGATATTGATATTTTTGATGGTAATGTTCAGAAAAATGACATTGATTATGACAAATATGATTTTTATTGTTTTAGTATTAATGTATCTAACATTGAAAACACTTATAGAACTATATCTGTTATTAAGACTAAATATCCAAACAAAAAAGTGATCCTGGGCGGACCAATAACATTAGATATTGCAAAAAACCATTTAGAACAAAGTGAAGCAGATGTTGTTTTAATAGGGGAGGCAGAACAGTCTATGTTTGAATATTTGCAAGGAAAAAAACCTGAATCAATAAAAGGATTATGTTTTAAACAAAAAAATGGGAAGATTGTATATTCTGGCCAAAGAAAACAAATGTTTGGCCTTGACAGTCTTCCTTTTCCTGCTCTTGACAAAGTACCTATTGAAAGATACGATGTCCCGATAAAGAAAAAAAGGCCAATTTCTAGCATAGTTACATCTCGAGGATGTCCGCAGAAATGTGTATTTTGTTTCCATGATATTGTATGGAGACCAAGAAGCCCTGAGCATGTTGTTGATGAGATAGAATGGCAAGCCAAAAAACTAGGTGTTAAAGAAATTGCAATAAGCGACGATAATTTTACACATGATATGAGTAGAGTAGAAGAGATTTGTGACTTAATCATTAAAAGAAAAATTAAACTTAGATTACAAGCGTTTAACGGTGTTAGAGCAGATAGACTTAATTATAATCTTTTACGAAAAATGAAAAATGCAGGGTTTTGGTTAATAGCCATTGCTCCTGAAACAGGAAGTAAAAAAATTCAGAAAAAGATTAAAAAAAACATTGAACTTGAACAGTTTTTTAAAGTAGTAAACTGGTGCAAGAAATTGAGTTTGAACACGTTTGCTTTCTACATGATCGGGTTTCCCTGGGAAACAAAGAAAGATATTGAGCAAACTATCAAATTTGCGTGCAGACTTGACACAGATTTTGCTCAGTTTAGTAGGTTAATACCAATGATTGGAACAGAGCTGTACAACCAAATCAAGTCAGTTGATAGAAACTATAACTTTAATGCTGAAAAAGCATATTTTTATGGAACAGCGTATCATAACGCATTTTCAAACATCTCCAATTCAGATATAAAAATTCTTATAAAAAAAGCATATCGCAGTTTTTACTTGAACCCAAAGAAAATGTTAAGAATACTGAGGATATTATCTGTCTGGGACATATATAAACTAGCAAAATTTTCAATAATAACAAAGAGCATATGATGAAACCATTGATTGATATAGTAGTTGTAGTAAAAGAAGAGAATAAGTATTTATTTGAATGTCTTGATAAATGCTTAAAACTAGATTATACTAATTACATAATTCGTATTTTTCCAGATAATAAACCTAGTCAGCGATTAATAGAATATAAAAAACAATCTAGATTGATTATTAAACCAACAGGACCAAAGAACATACCTGAGAAAAGAAACATTGCAGTTAAAGAAACAACATCTGAATATATTGCGTTCATTGACTCAGACGCGTTTCCTGATAAAAACTGGTTAAAGAACGCAGTACCTTTGTTTAAAAACAAGAAAATCTTGGCAGTAGGCGGGCCTAACCTAACTCCTGATACTGATACTTTTTTTCAAAAAATTACTGGTAATGTCATGAAACTTAAATTTGGGTTTGGAAAAGGATACATTAGACAAACAAAATCAAAAAAACAGTACATTAACGAGCTTCCTACATGTAATTTGATTGTGAGATATAAGGCTTTTGAAAAGATTAGATTTGATGAAACTCTTGAAACTGGCGAAGATACTAAATTTTGTTATGATATTATTAAAAATGGATATAAGATATTATACTCACCAAAAGTTATTGTTTATCATCATAGAAAAAAATCATTCTTACCTTTTATGAATCAAATGTTTAATTATGGTTTGTTTAACGGCAAATTGTACAAGGATAAGAAAGTTATTTACAAATATTATGTGTTACCTTGCTTGTTTTTTATTTTTGTCATAACTGGGTTTGTTAGTTCATTATTTTCAATGTTGTTTAGAACAATATTTTTAGCAGTAATGAGTATTTATTTTTTTATAATAACCATTGAAACAATAATCAAAGTAAGACTAATTGAAATTCCTTTTACTGTTTTAAGTGCGTTCATGGCACACCTAAGTTATGGTTGCAGCTTTTTACTTGGTTACTTGTTTAAGTAAAGATTTAGAAATAATTTTTGTGAAATGTTTATGGTTAAGAAACGTGTTACAAGTTACATTACACTCATGTGTACAATAACATTTTGTTTTTTTAATCCAATTAGACAATTTTTTATTTTTTTCAGAATACCATAACTCTTTGAAATTATAGTTATAATCATGAACATTGCCAATTCTTTTGTCAAGTAATTCACAGGGATAAACTTCACCATCTGGATAAATTACACATGATAACTGTGATGCATAGCATAATGTTTGAAACGTATTCTCTTTGTATGTCTTTATTATCATTTCATGGCGGTAACTTGCTGCTGAAACATGGATAGGATCATAACCAGGTATAACTTTATTTTTAACATCTTTATGAAATTGTTGAGTAAGTTTTTTGAATTTATTTATGTTTACAACTTTTTCTTTTGGATTTTTTGGTGAACCTCTGATAAGATTTAATTGTATATTATCTGGGTTAAGTTTTTTTAACTGGTTGTAACATCTTAAAATATTATTTTGGTTAGTAGCAGTAAACGTTACTGTAAACCCAACTTTTAAATTATCATGTTTTGGTTTTAATGATTTAGCTAAGTTATATGTTTTGATGGCTTGATCGTATGACTTACTATTCCCTCGTATTTTATTATGTTCTTTTTCAACACCGTCGATTGACACATTTAACAAAACACTTGTTTTCGGACACAGGTTAGATATTTCATCCATGGTTTTACTTATTTGATTAGGAAATGATCCATTTGTTGGAATAACTAGATATTTGATTTTATTATAATTGTAAAAATAAGAACATATCTCTACAAGATCTTTTCTAAGGAACGGTTCACCGCCGCCAATGTACAAAACTGGGAAATGGTCCATTGACTTTGCTAAGTTTTTAATTTCTTTTAAAGTCAATTCTTTGATAGGTTTATTTAATTCAGAGGAATAAAAACAATGCGTACAACTTAAATTACATTTATTTGTAACAAAAAACGTTACAAACAACGGCATACTATTTTTTTTATGAATTAAATTAGAACAGAATTTTATTAATGACAAATCTACCATTATTAAATTAAATAGCTATAAATATTATAATTCTTTGTTTTTGATTAATGAAGAGGTCAAGGAAAATAAATATGATGCTGTGTTAACCATACAGATTTTATTATTTGTGTGGAAATTATTAACAAAACAATCATAACAATGACTAAGATTCTGTGTTTTTCCTTAACTTTTTTTTGTTTAAGATAATAAAATGGAAAACCTGAGAGTATGCTTATACACATTAACAAATAAGGAAAAAAATATTCAATTACAATAAAATGTTTGAAGAACGGCCATAGATGATATAACCAAAAGTAAGGTAAAAACTTGTAAACTGGACCCATTAATAAAACAACTAAACAAATGCCTAGTATCACATAAGAAAGAAATTGCCTGTATGATTTAATGTTTTTCAGAATAAGACATATTGATACAAGAACAAGAATAAACTGAACTAAACCAATGTAAATGTTTGAATTTACAGATAAATATTCAGTTATAGGGTGAAGTTTTGTTAAGCCCCATGAGTAAATGTAAGTTGATTCAATTAGTCTAATTGAATGTGGTAGGGATATTCTCTTGATTAAATAAAAACCAGATAAAACCAGAGCAATACAACCAGATACAATGAACCTGACTATGATTTTTTTATCAAGTAATTTATTCTTTTCAACAAACAAATATCTGGACAACAGATATAAGGGAATCAAAACACTTAGATAAACAATAATCTGTGTCGATGATAATAATTGTAATGCTAGTGCAATGCCTAATAGCAAAGAATCTTGAATTTTCTTATTTTTTAATGTTCTTTCAAGAAATAAAAATGTTAACGGTATCCATTGTATTTGCCATGTGTTTGCATGGCCCCAGACATATTGTTGTACAAAAAAGTTTGATGTTATAAAAATAATGCCACTGAACATTGCAGTGTAATAATCTTTGAATAATTCATACACTAACAAGAACATGAAAATACCTGCAAGAAAAATGCTTCCTAGGAGATATAGATTATGAAACATAACATCTTTTACATCAAACACGAATGTAATAAAAGCACCTGATAATGCATATGTTTGTGCGTTCCCAAACCCTGGGTTTATTACAATACCTGTTTTATTTAATAAACTTAACCTTGTTTGTTGCATATGTTCAATATGAACAGGCGCGTCTGAATGTGATATGTCAGGGTATTCAGGTGTTAATAAAAACCCGTTCATGTTAAGAACCAAGGGCCATGTTATTAAAATAGAAATAATACTGAACATGAACATGGCAAATACTAACTTTATTTTATCCCCCATAATTAACTTAGATGTATTAGGAATATATAAAATATTTTAAATAACTTTTAATATCTGTGAATTATCTAGTTTATCATGCTATTTTCAGTGTTTCTAGGAGGGGTTTATTTATTTTTGACAGCGTTACTAGGATATAATATATTTAGAAAATACACGTCAATAAAAAAACTATTTGCATTATCACTTGGCTTTTTGTTAGTGAATTTTATCATACCGTTTATAGCATTTTCACTTGCAATATTGTTAAAAACAAACATCAATCATTTTACAGTGTTTGGTTCAGTAATTTTACTCTCTCTATTTTCAATCCTCAATAATAAAAAAGTTAAAAAACTAGCAATATCAGGGAAAGAGATTACACTTATGTTCTTTTCTATTATTATTTTCTTGATTTTTTTTATGAATTATTCCGGACCTTTTCTCGGTTACTGGGACACTTACATTTCTTCGCCTGCAATAATCATGACAGGTAATAACGTTGATTTTGTTGATGTAAACAATAACCTGCTATATGAGTACGAACTTCAGAACCAGTTACCAGATGACCTGGTTAACAAAGAAGCATACGGCATTATTTCAAAGGATCAAAGGCTTGGTACAGGTATTGTGTTTTCTATCCCGTTTTTATTTTTTGGTTTGTTCGGGTTCAGGTTGTACTATGCATTGTTTGTAATGTTTGGGTTTATTCTATTGTATGGACTAATCAACACTTTAATAAAAAATAAAACACTTTCTTTGATAACTTCTATTTTTATGTTTTTGAACGGATATGTACTTGGAATAAACACACTTAACCCGAACCTGCTTGGCATGATTCTTACAATAATAATGATTTATTTACTTGTTCAAAAAAAACATAATTGGGTCATACTAGGGTTAACCTATGGAATTTATGGATCATTAAGAAATACTGCATTGTTGTTTGGATTAGCAATTGGTTTTATTTTATTAAGAGAAAAAGATTTTTTTAAAAAAACTCTTATTTTTTCTAGTATTTGTGTCTTGGTGTTAATCCCGACTTTGTATTGGAACAACTACGCGTTTGGAAATTATTTAATACATTCTTCTCAATACAGTGATTTTGAAGGACACCGGCCTGAATTTACACATTCTTTATTTGGCCATGAGTTTAAGTTTAATGGATTGTTCAATTATCCCTTACACACAGAAATTGTTAGAACACCGCATTATGCATTCCCTGTTTTCCTATATTTACCTTTATTATTAATAAAGATTTTTGGAATGTTTACTCCGTTTGTTATTTATGGACTGTTTAAAAAACTAAACAAGAAGTTCCTTTTACTGTTATGGTTCTTGCCTTTTATGTTGTTCTTATTATTTCAAGAAAACTGGGAAGTTGCTAAAACAACGTTTATTTTGCTTGTACTACCTATTTTGTTTATTTTCATGGGTTCAGGTATTAACCATGTTTTTAAGAATAAAAAACATTTATGGAAAATATTAACTATTTTTGTTCTGATTATAATTACCATGAACATTGCAAGAAAAGTTGATGTTCCTGTTGATGAACGATGGTACCAAAGATTTCCGAAAGCATACAATAACACATACCATAAGGCATATGAAGGCATTGAACATAAGGATTTGAAATTTTTTCAAAGTCAAGAAACACAACAAGAGATTGAGTTACAAAAAAACGAGCTCACTACGATTCCAATAATACCATACTTTACAAACTTCAAATTTGTTAGTTATGAACATTTAATAAATGAACTATCAAAAGATAACATTAGACCGCTTGCAATCTGGAGATATATCTATGGATGACATACATAAAAAAATAATCTTTTTAGTATTTTTTATTTTGACTACTGTCATAATCTTTTTACAGATTTCTGGAACAAATGCTGAATCATTGTATATTAAAGCCCAGAAACATTACATCAATGATTTTGACAAAAGTGTGATGTACTTTAAAGAATCTATCCTGTTAGACCCAATGTTTGAAAAATCGTATCTAATGTTATTCCATTATTATTACATAATTGAACGTAACTTTGAAGATGCGCTTAAAACAATTAATGGATATGTTAATATTACCTCTAACAAAGAAATAGGATTCTCACTAAGATCTTTTATTTATATTGAACAAGATCATCTTGACCTAATAGAATCAGATTTAAATAATATTGAAAACGAACCGTATGATTTCACATACCTTGCAAAAGGCATTTATTATTATAAAACAGATAATTTTGAAAAAGGTGACGAGATGTTTGAACGTGCAATGACAACAAAGAAATTGTTAATATTAGAAGAACCTGATCCGTTTTTTAGAATAGAAAAAATTGATAAAATTTTAACAACCTTAATTGAACACGAACAGTATGATAAATGTAAGAAACTTATTCAAGACATCTTAAATAATAAACTAGAGTTCAATGTGTACCCGCTTGAGCAAGGAACTCCTTTAACCCTTTTCCATCACCTTGCAAAGATACACATGGAGCTAGGAGAGTATGACGAAGCTGAAAAAATATTGCTTGACCTTGAAACCAACTTTGAAGAAGAACGCGGGTTCGGGTTAGACTGCCCGTATCAAGCTTTAGGCTTACTATATTTCCAGACAGAGAATTATGACAAGTCAAGTGAATATTATGAAAAATATGCAAATATAACACCTTACAGGATACAATCGCAGTTAGAAGCTGCTCAAGCATGTTTCAAAGCAGGTAAACATTCATGTGCTATAGACTATTTAGAAAAAGTGTTAGACAAAGATCCTAATAATAAAGAAGCTATCCAATTACTTAACAAGCTTAATTCTTCTTTAACTTAGAAACATCTTTCATGTTATAATCTTCAAACAGTAAAAATGCTTTTAAGATTTTTGAATATTTTTTATTTTTCAATGATACAAATAATATTACAGATTTAAAACAGAAATTGATAATCTGCATTATAATACTTTTTACAAAAAATTCCTTTTTGTTTAACTTCTTTGCTTTAGGTTCAAGATTGCAGCATCCCATTTTCAATATATGAGTTAATTAATTTTAGTTTCTTGTTAAAAAATTTATAGATTTCTTTATTCTTATGCTTTGGTTTAGTTTTAAATAATATGTTTGGCAAGTAATATATTTCACCAGCTAAACATTTAGGTTGTATACCAACAAAACGGTCCATTATTTTGAACCAGCCCATGTTAAATCCCATACTTTCTAACTTTTTAATAGATTCTTTCCTGGGCAGATTGTACACTGGCGTGTGAAACTTAATCCCGTGTTTCTTATACAAATATTTTATTAGTTTGATACTAAACGGTTTTTGTTCAACCATTTCTTTTGTGCTATAAGATGAACCGTCAGTCATTTCTTTGATTTTATGTTTCTTATTATAAACTATACTTTGAGCGTGCATAGCAAGTTTACATCCCATGCACCATACAAAACCTGATTTATGTTCTTTAATTTCTTTTGCAACATTGTTAACTGTAATTTTTTCAAACAAATCTTTAGTTGATGTTATAGAATAAATAAACTTGTTACCTAACTTATTGTTAAGTTCGTTTACTCTTTTCTTTACAGTTTTCATGAACATGTGCCCGTAACCGTTGTTGTATGTTAATAAATGTATACAATCATACTTCTCAGCAAGCAGAACAGCAGTCATTGTAGAATCAATTCCGCCTGAGAACATTAGTGATATGTTTTTCCTCATTTGTAATTTATAATGAATAATAAGTTTTTAAGCTTTGTCTTGAACAAGAAGCAACAACTTATTTTAAAACGCAAAAATTATACCAGTTTTATTCATACAACACTCCTTCATGCAACGCCTGGCAACAATTTATCCTGCACTTTTTAACTTTTTGCCTGACTCGACGAGCTTCATTTGAATACCATATTTCAGAAAGGGTGTTTGACTTTATATTTCCTATTGGTCCAAACTCTGAACAAAGTGACACTTCGCCCTCTGACCCAATCGTAATCCTGATATCTACCATATTGCATTCTCTGTCTTTAAAGACAAAACTCATAGGATTATTGTAGTATTTTTTATATAACCCAAGCTGTCTTGCGGAATTAATGATCAGGGTTCCATTTTCTTTTTCTTTTATTAATTGGTCAATTAATGAACTAAGTTTATTCATGTTTTTTGGCCATAAAAAACTATACTTTGAATCAATGTGCCATCCGGTTTTGGCATCTGAATCTAAAGGTGGCATTAAAGCACTGATCCAAACAGCAATATTTTTTTTTTTGACCATTGTATCAACTCCATAATTCCGTTCATGTTCTGTTCCATGATTAATGTCTGGATGCTAAAGTATCTGATCTTATCTCTGTACTTTTGAACGTGATGAATAGCGTTCATTACTTTTTTAAAACTATTTTTTCTTCCCCTGATAAACTCGTAAGTTTTTTCATCTATACTGTCTAGGGAAATGTTAAGAATCTGAAGACCTGATGCAGCAATTTGTTCAGCTACATTTTTAGTGATTAACGAACCATTTGTTGTCATAGAAACTTCAGCAAAACCTTTGTTAACAGTAAAAGATATCAAATCAAGAATGTTTTTTTTAAGCATTGGTTCTCCGCCCATTATATTTATTGGCACATGCAAACCAGAAAATTTTTTAATTTCAAATATGACTTTCTTCCATTCATCAATTGATAATTCGTTTTGTTGTCTTTGATGAGTCCACAGGTAACACATCTTACACTTGTAATTGCATGAGTATAATACAAGGAGAGAATAAAAAGAAGGTTTTTTTACATATAAATAGTCTTTTTCAGGTCCTTTTAATGATTGAAATATTTTTTTTTTATTTATAGGAACAAATAGAGTTATTATAACTTAAATTTATTAATAAAAGTATTTATTCAAGTATTATTAGAATAAACTTTGACAAGGTTAATAAATATAGAAGTTATTTATGATATCGTATGAAACTGAATAAATATGTTCTATTAAGCTTATTTGTTATAGTTGTTTTAATAATTATTTTTTCAGAACCAAGTCATCCAACTGATCAAGCATTAAGATATTATAAAAAAGGTATGGAATATCACGCAATTAATGA
Organism: uncultured Methanosarcinales archaeon; assembly: GCA_964512765.1. Lineage (GTDB taxonomy): Archaea > Nanobdellota > Nanobdellia > Woesearchaeales > GW2011-AR15 > GW2011-AR15. The sequence continues at coordinate 46,788 of CAZEKF010000003.1, read as the reverse complement.
AAATGAAAAAGCAATTGAGATGCTAAAAAAAGCAATTGAACTTGACCAGAATAATGTAGTTTATCATGTACAATTAGGTTCTACTCATTTTAGCCAACGTGATTATTTAGAGGCAATTGAAGCTTATAAAAATGCAGTTGACCTTGAATCTAATAATTCAGATAATCTATGTGAGTTAGGATGGGTTTATTTTGAATGGGATATGTTTAAACATGCTGAAGAAATGTTTAAAAAATCACTTGAATTGGACAGTCTTAATTACAGAGCATATGTTGGGTTGGGAAAACTTTTTTTGGTTGATAATCAAACAGAAAATGCTAATGAGATGCTAAAAAAAGCATTGGATCTCAACCCAGAAGATGAATGGATTTATGTGGAATACGGAGTACAGCTTCACAAGATGGAGAAATACCAAGAGTCAAAGAAGATGTTTGAGAATGCTCTTGAAATTGATGCTGATGATTGGAGGACACTTTTAGGATACGGTTATCTTTTGACTGAAATGAATGACTATGGTAACGCAGAAAAAATATTGAATAGGGTAATTGAGATAAATAATCAAGAATACGAGCCTTACGTATATTTAGGCATGCTTTATCATGAACAAGAAGAATATGATAAAGGATTGGAGATGTTTAGTAAAGCAGTTGAGATTGAACCAGATAATGAATGGGTGTATAACACAATAGCAGAATATTATGAAGACACAGGAAATGTTAATAAAACTGAAGAATTTTTTATCAAAACCCTTAAAATCAATAATGAAACAATTACATGTCCTTACCAAGGTTTAGGTATTCTTTATTACGAACAGGGCAATTTCGAAAGTGCTAAAAAATATCTGCAGAAAGCCATAGACATTAATCCTAACGCTGAATATAAAAAGTATAACACTCTTGCAAAAATTTATATAACTGAAGGAAAGATTGAAGAAGCTAAGCAATTGCTTTTAAAATCAATTGAAAATGTTCCATACAACAAAAATGAAGCTTATGATATTTTGAATAACCTGGAATCAGATGTTTAGTTATAATAACTTATTGTTTTTTTAGCACATTATAAAAAAATTAATAAAGGATATTAACTTAACTGATGAAGGGATGGACAAAAAAATTGTTAGAAATTTACATAAAAAGAAACTGATTTCTTATGTCAAGTCCAGTTTGGAAAAGGGTTTTTCAAAAGACGTTATTGAGCTTAAATTAATTCAGTCTAATGTTAATCAAAAATTAATTGATGAAGTGTTTAAGGAAGTAAAAGTTAAAAAAAAACCTAAGATAAATCCAAAAATCGTGATTGTTTCAGTTGCTATAGTGTTCATTCTACTTTCTGTGATTCTAGGCTATATGTTTCTGTTTGATGAAGAACAAATTGAAGAAGTCGATCTCCCTGAAGATTTTGTGTCAGAAGAAGAGGTTAATCAATCTTTTGAATTGTATCAAAAAGGAATTGAATATTACCACAATTATGACAAAAATAAGTCAATAGAGTTGATTAAGCAAGCAATAGAGATATATCCAGGTAACGCAGACTACCATACCTATCTTGGAGATGTTTACCTTGAAGTGTCACTATTTGACCAAGCACAACAAGCTTATGAGAACGCACTTGAGGTAGACTCAAACCAAATCTTTGCGGTTAATGGAATGGGAATGGCTTACATGTACCTGGCCGAATATGATAAAGCAGAAACTTATATATTGAAATCAATAGAAATTTATGAACTAAACAACTCTGTGTTTGAAAAAAGTACAGATGGGGTTGATTTATACATAACACTAGGAAGGTTGTATGAAAGAATGGGTGAATATGATAAAGCAGAAGAAACTTTTAATAGAGCTATGGAGATTGATGAAAACGAACCTGGTGTATATACCCAGTTAGGTAATTTATACTTTGTTAAAAAAGAGTATGATAAGTCAATTGAATATATTAATAAAGCAATTGAACTTGGTCCAAAAGAACTATGGGCTCATATTACTTTAGCTAGAATTTACTTAGCACAAGATGACTTAGAGAATGCAGAGTTTTATTTTAAGAAAGTGTTAAGTATAAATAATAAATCTTCACCTGCTCCTTACAATGGGTTGGGTATCGTATATTATAAACAAAGTAAGTTTGAAGAGGCTAAACCGTATTTACTTAAATCTATAGATTTGCGACCTCATGTTAACTATGAAAACTACGGTTCTCTTGCAAAAATATACATTTACGAAGGGAAAATGGAAGAGGCAAAAGAATTGTTATTAAAGTCTCTGGAAAATGAACCAAACTATACAGAAGCTAGTGATATACTTCAAAGTATAGAAGATGGAACAATAAGTGCAGGGCACGACTTCTTGACATAATATGTTTTTTTTAAATCGCAAATCTTTTTCGATAGATATTTAATCGTATTTATTATTTTAATAAACATATAAATCAGTTTATATTTTGTAGAAAAATGAAACTTAAAACACAAATATTAATAGTATTTTATTTGATGGTTTTGTTGGGACTGCTTTTTTCAATAAAACCTAATAAATCAATTACAGATTCAACTGATATTAATATTAATTCTAGCTTCATTTTTCATAATGCGATTACATCAAATGATCCTGACCAATGTAAAAAAATACCATCTGAAAAAGAAAAAGATAATTGTTACTTTTTTTTAAGAGATTGTGAAGAAATTAGTAATCAGGAACAATCATATTTGTGCAGGAGAATTCACCAAAGGATACATATTTTAGAGTTACTTATTAGCCCTTATAAAATCTCCGGCCAACAAGATAATGATGAATTAACACATGAAGATATTATTTTATTTAACGACGCCTTGAACACGTTTAAGAAAGGGGTTGATATTGCAAGAGAGGATTATGACACTGCGCTTATGATGTGTGATTCATTGCTAGATGTTTCAAAAGCTGATGAATGTAAATACTATTTAGCAATTTATTTGATATCACAATTAGAAAAAAATCCACAAGAAAAAATTAAGTTAATATCAAACCATTGTGATACAATTGTGCAACCAGATATGAAATCAGAATGCTATTTTTTGCTTGCAGATGAAGTCGTATTCTTATCTGATCATTATAACTTCATAGGTAATATTTCTGGTCTATGCACAAAATCTTCAGATAATAAGGATTATGGATGTTTTCACCATGTTGCATTTTACATGTCATTAAACATGTCCAAATATTTTGGAACTTTTATACCAAAAAGATATAGTTATAACTATTTTTTAAGAAGGTCACTGACTTTTATAGGGCATAATATTAACTTGTCAGATAGTTCTTTATTTATTTGTAATGTTTATTTTTCTGATAATTTCAAGCCATGTATTATTGGGTTATTGCGTGGTGCCATTGCAAAAAATTCAAATGAAGTTAAAGCATTTTCAGGCTTGTGTACATCATTATCTGGTGAACTAAGACATGTTTGTTTTTTTAAGATAGGATTAATGCTCAAAAATCCGAGATTATTAAACAAAGACACTGAGTTGCATAACTGCGATAATTTCTTTAATCTGGATAGAACAGCTTGTGAAGATGGTTCAAAAATGGGTGGAATAATATTTGAAAAAAGAAATTTTTTAATGTCAATTAAAACTTGCGATAATAGTAAGCAAATAATAAACGATATTTGTTATATGACTCTTGTGAATAATTTATTTGATTACCAAATATATTTGACAGCTGAAGATTCAGTTTATTGTAATGAATTCCCGTATTATTACAAAGATACTTGTATTTATGATTTCAAGAAAAAAAACTTGTAAAGTTTTGACGCACAATTAAAATTTAATTATTTCCATGATTCCTTTTTTAACAGACCAGATAATAGAGTTGTATGCTTTATACTGTATCATGAACTTAAGTAACCTGAAAAAATATTTAGGTCTTAGATAAAACGCTCTTTCAAGTTCTTTCTTTAGTTTAATTAACATTTTTTTTGATAAATTTTTATTTTCCATTACAACTTCCTTTAAAAATAAATATTTTGACCAGTCTTTGTCTAGTTTCAGGTTATGTTTTTTTGCGTACTTTTCAAGTTCTGTGCCTGGATAAGGAGTGGCAAAAGATACTTGTAAAAAATCAGGATCAAGCTCTAATACGAACTTTTTAGTTTCTTTAATACTCTGTACAGTTTCCAGTGGCATGTTCAATATAACGAAGCCAAGAGTTGGCAGACCAACTTTTTTTGCAAGTCTGAACGCGTTCCTGATTTGGTTTTTATTAACGCCTTTTTTTGAAAAATCAAGCAGATTCTGTGATCCGGTTTCTATGCCAAACTCGATTTTTATACATCCTGACTGTTTCATATTTTTTAATAAATGTTCGTCAATGTTATCAACTCTTGTTAGACACATCCACGATATTTTTTTATGTAGTTTTGACTTTTTTAGTGAATCACAGAACCTGTGCACCCATTTTTTATCTGTTGTGAATGTGTCATCAAGAAAAGAAAAATGTTTGGTACCATATGTATCATAACATTCAATCATTTCACTAATAATATTATTAGGAGATCTTCTTCTAATAATTTTTCCAGAAAAAAACGGGACAGAACAATAGTTACAGTTTGCGTAACAACCGCGCATAGCAATCATAGTTGTGAACTTGTCAGAAACAACAGACCTGTACATGTGCATTGGTAATAGATGACGAGCAGGAAAAGGTATTTTGTCCAAGTTTTTGATGAATGTGTTGTTTTTGTTAACTTTAACATTACCTTGTTTGGTTCTGTAACCTATTCCTTGAACATTGTCTAATCTTGTTCCACTTAACAAATGATTACATAACTTGGAAATTATTGACTCTGCTTCGTTTAAGACAACCACGTCAAAACTAGGAAATCTTTTTAAAGTATCTTCTGGTAGTATAGATGCGTGAACACCGCCAATGATTATTTTCACGTTTGGCAGGCTTTTTTTAATCTTTAAGATAAGATCATGGACAGTGTATATTGTAGGTGTCACAGCCGATAACCCAATAATATCAGGATTAAATTTCTTAACATTAAACAATACGTTATTTATGTTTAAACCGTATGCGTTCGCGTCAAGTATCTTTACATTAAAATTATCTTTTTCAAGCACTGCTGCCAGGTATGCCATGCCTAATGGAGGACCAACAGTAATTTGTGAAATCGATCTAATTTTAGATTGGAAGTTCGGGTTGATGAACATAACTTTTTGTTTCATTCTTCTGGATTCCATTTATAATAAAAAATTTTGTCATCAAGTTCAGGAATACTTTTTACACCTTTACCAAATAACTCTTCACTTTTACTAACATGGTAAATTATTTTGTTATAATCTAGATTATTATATTCTAAAAATTCTCGGGTTAGTACACAGTGTAAAATATTTTCGCATATGATTTTAACTTCTTTATCAAAGAGGGCATTATGAAATTCATTATCAGATAACAATCTATCATCATCCAGGCCTTTGGTAAACCAATCTGGAAAATCGTCTTTATAACTAACAACTATTATTTTTTTATTAATATCCTTGATCAGATTTACATTCATGGGTGTGCTGTAGTCCATAGTGTTAAATACTAAATAAATGTAATCACTTTTTTTATTATATTTAATATCATCAATGATAATGTCTGTACTGATTGTGTTTGAGTTAAAATCATAAGCTAGATATTTTTTATAATCAAAATTATTTTCATTCTCACCAGTATATAATGTTGCGTATTTTGTGTTATAACCGTATTTATTTAATACCATAGATATCTTGCTTGACATCAGACCAGTCTCACAGAATAAAACAAGATCATCTTTTTTAGATATGTTCATTGACAATAAATAGCTGTCAATCTTAGTTTTGTTGCCAATATAATAAAAGAATAATAACCGGTTTATTGGAAGAGTTCCAGTTATATTATACGGAAAAAAGGATAATATTGTAATGTTTTTATTTTCAAGCGCATTATAAATGTTTATTTTTTGTGTTCTATTCATTATACTTTTGTTATTTATATTTTCAAAATCAATTAATCTTTCTTTCATATATGTTCTTAAGTACAGGTTGATGTCTTCTTTGTTCTCATAAGCTAGGTTTAATTGTTTTAACTCAGTTAACTTGTTGACATAAATAACAAACGTAACAACAAGGAAAAAAATAATAATCAATATCCAAACTTTTTTTATTTTTTTTGACGTATTTACAACAAAAACCAAAACACTTGCAGCAACTATTATAATTAAGTTCCAAAGGATACTTCCAATACTGTGTACTATTAGTGAAATTGTGTCTGGAGAAATGAACGCAGTTACAGGTTTGACTATAATAAAAGCAAAGACAAAGAGCGCCATTATCTTAACAGCGTTTTTCATGTTACACATCTTCATTTTGACAGTTTAACAAAACATGACAGTTACTTGCATTGCAACTTCTTATTTTGTTTTGGATCTCCACAATTTTTTGTTTCAATAACTCTGTATCGTGATTATCTTTACTAACTTTAGTTAAAATTATATTTTTGAAAGGCATACTTTCGGTGTCTATCATTGGACAAAGGAAAATCTGCCCGTCCGGGTTCATAGTAGTGGATTTGTATATGTTGCACATTCTTGTAGGTTCTGGCAGAATTTTGGAGTTTAAGAAATATTCTTTATGTTTCATTAATGATTTAGTTGTGTTTGATAACTTTGACAATGATTTTTTTAAAGAGATTAGTTCATTGTACACTTTTTCTACTTGTTCAGGTTGTTTTGGCCATAAATGGTTTTGTAAAGGATTATCTTTAATGGGTAATGAAGTTTTTGCACCAAATATAGGAGAAACAGCTTGTATACCTATAGATGCTAGTTTAGGGTTAATATTGACCCATTTAACAATGTCTAATAGACCAGAAATATTATAAGATGACACAGTAGTTAGAACGCTCATGTTGCAGTCAATATTATATTTTTTTCTTAACAAATCAATTGACTGTATGGATTTCATAACACTGTCATAATGGCCTTTAACACCTCTTATTTTATCATTAACTTCAGGTGTTGTGCTTTCAAGCGAAAAACATACATTTTTCACTCCAGACTTTAATATTTTTTCAGCGTTATGTTCAGTAACTAACAATGAATTTGTTGTTAATAATGTTTCAAATCCTTTACTTGAACAAACTTTCATCATGTCATATATTTTTTCATTTAATAAGGCTTCACCTTCACTTGTAAAATTAACAGAAACTTTTTTTGATTTACTGGTGAACAGACTTATAATATCTAATCCTTTTTCAAAATTATCCATTGTTAACTTAGTTAGCTTTTTTTTCCAGAGATGGCAAGTGATACACCTTGAGTTACAACCTCTTGTAGAATTTAATTGGATAACTTCTATTGGATAGTTTTTGTTAATTGTATGTTGTTCTATTAAAGAATTTACCAAGCGCCGTTTTACTCGTGTTGCATATTCCATTTTTATTTTAACAATATTTTTGCTGTTTTAATTCCAGATTGTAAAATACTTGGTAATGATGTAATGTTTGTAACTTTAGTTAATTTATAAATTGTTTTTAATCTGTTTAGATTGAAATAAAATTTTGTGTAAGCGTTCTTTAAACTTTTTTCCAAATCAAGGTCTTTGTTAATATTATTCTTTGAATAACTTAAACTTGACACATTTTTAACAGAATCTTTATTTTTTTCGTACAACTGAGACCCTGGAAAAGGTGTGGCAACATAGTACAATGCAAAGTCAAGATTTATTTTTCGTGACAATTTAATAGTTTTTTGTAATGATTCTTTAGTTTCTCCTGGTAATCCTAGAATAAAATGACCTAATGATAAAATCCCTGCTTTATTTGTTAACTTAATTGCATTTTTTGCCTGATAAAGTTTATAATTCTTGTTTGATTTGTTAAGAATGTCTTGAGAAGCGCTTTCTATACCGTACGAAATTAGCCAGCAACCAGATTTTTTCATTAATTTTAATAACTCATAGTCAACAGTGTCAACACGCGAGTTACACATCCAGTTTATGTTTAATTTGTTTTTGATGATTATATTACATATTTCTTTCACATATTCCTTATTCAAAGTAAAAGTCTCAGAATAAAACAAAATTTCATTAATGCCCAGTTTTGTTATGTTCTGTATTTCTTTTATAGTATAATTAACGGTTTTCATCCGGTATTTTTTTCCATAATAGAAAGGAGCTGTGCAAAATGTGCAAGAATATGGACAACCTCTCGAGGTTTGAACAATTAAAAATGGTTTGTTTTTTAACGGAATTTTATAATTGTTTAAATTAATAAGATCCCAAGAAGGTATAGGATATTCTTTGAACTTAACCTTTTTTTTCCCAATAAGTTCAAATGCTTTTTTTTCTGGTTCTTTGTTAAGTAATATAATATGTTTAGGTAAATTTATTCTTCCAGAAAAATATTTTGCATGAACACCAAACATGTAAAATTTAGTTTCTGGTGAATTCTTTAATAAGGTTTTAGTAATTGATAAATCATTGTCAAAAGTTGGTGTGGAAGTGTTTACGAAAACATGTCTTGGTTTTTCTTGGTTAATTTTGTTAATAAGATATGTTTCTGTTATACTCTCTGCAACAGCATCAATTAATACAGGTTCATATTTTGGTTTTAGTATTGAAGCAAGCTGAGAAAGAGTTAGTGGAGGATATGTTGTTTGAAACAAACCAATTTCTTGTTCGCATCTGCCTTCTCTAATTACTTTTTCTTTATATGGCGGGTTTAATAACCAAACTTTCATTAACTTTTAATAATAATTTCATATTTATATTAATATATGATAACTAAACTGAAAGAGTTTTCAGACTTTATTAAATACGAAAGAAAGTTTGGGTTAAGAGTGTTACTATATGATCTTATTCAAATAAACAAGCTTTACAATAAAAAAGAGTATATTAACAAGATTCTAGATTTTGCTAATGAAAACAGGTTAAGGTTTACCTTTTTTATTAGAACTTATGATTTGCACAAAAAAACAGGGATTATTAAACAACTGAAGAATCAAGGCCATGAAATAGCATGCCACGGTCATAGTCATGTTAGGTATAAGAATAAAAATAGGCAGTGGCTTAGAAGAGAACTTAAACAGTGTTTGAGACAATTCAGTAAATTTAATGTCAAATTGAAGGGGTTTAGATCACCTTTTTTGTCTGAGAACGATTTACTGTATGAAATATTGGACGAGTTAAATTTTGAATATGTTTCAAACAGATTTTTCAGGTATGAAGAACCAGAGAAACATTATAACGTGTTTTCTGACCACATATCCTGGCCGTCTGACTGGCACGGGTTAGTTGTTAATAAGATGACAATTAACGAAATTATTGAAGAATGGAAAAACAATCCAGGTACGTTATTGTTACACCCCTGGATCTTTTCAAAGTATATTGAAGATATTAAGGAGATTGTAGGAAATAGGAAAGATTTTAGAATAATCTCTAACTTAAATAAAAAAAATATTAAAATTTCGTTTGACCTGTATTAAAAATGAACACTATTTGTATTATTCCCGCGTATAATGAAAATTCTGTTAAATTGCAATATTTTGTGAATATAGCAAAAAAGTATGTTGATAGAGTTGTTGTTATTGATGATGGATCAGATGATAAACTTGATCTAAGGAATTGCATACTTCTTAAAAACAATGAAAATAAAGGTAAAGGTTATTCTATAAGAAAAGGATTTGATTATACAATAAAAAACAATTATGATGTAGTTATTACAATGGACGGAGATGGTGAACATGATCCAAGAGAAATTCCTGTTCTATTAAAAGGGTTGAAACATAAAAAAGGTTTAGTCATCGGAACACGGAAAAAACATCGGTCATTCATTAGAACTATTCTTAATTTCTGGACAAACTTCTGGGCTAATCAAATCACTTCAATAAAAGACGTGAGTTGCGGGTTCAGAGCAATTGACATTAAATCATTAAAAAAACTCAGTTTAAAATCTAACAAGTTTGAAATTGACCTGGAACTTATTCTTGAATGTTACAAACAAAACATTAAAATCACTTCACTTCCTGTTAAATCAAACAAATATGGAAAAAGCAAAGTATATTTCAAAGATTATGTTGAAATTAACAACTTTTTTGATAAATGGGTTCTTGAAAATATAAACTATGTGGAATTGAATTTTTTTAAGAGATTATTTCTATTAATTTCTGTAAGAATAGGATTATGTATTGGAAACTTAATGGTTATGAATAATTTTTTTAGGAGTTGATATTAATTAAACAAACTTATTAAATTCTAATTATTTTAGAAAGTAAATGGTTAACAAATTACGTGCCATATCTGTCTCATTTCTTAATTTATTATACTTTTTATTAGTTTATAAAAATATATCTTATGTTTATCAAGATGTGTTTTTTAGATATCCTTTATCTTTTATTATATTACTAAAACTGAGTTTTATTGGTTTTTCATTAGGTTTATTGCTTTCTAAGGTCTTATATAAACTTAATATTAATAAACTGTCAAATACTACTATGATTTCAATTGGTTTAGCAGTCTTAATTAATTATGTTCAAATCCATATGACTTATCTGAAATATATTATAAGTTTTCTTGTGATTTTTATACCATCTTTGTTGTTTGGATTTTTATTTGCAAATAGTATTAAAAAATTAAAAGTAGATTATTCAGAAATATTGTTTTATCTATTGATTGGATCGACTTTTTCTGCAATATTCTATAATTATTTTTTAGTGTACTTGGCTTTTCCACTAGCGTACTTAATTATTTTTCTTATATTTACTTTAATATTTATTAAAAAATATCTATTTGTCCATTTGTATGTCACTATCATTTTTATAATGATAGCCTTTCAGTTTCATAATTTTGGACAAATAGATCCTTTACCATTGTCATATGATAGATACGAACATATTAAAACTGTGATGGGTCCATATGGCATACTTGATATTATTAAATCGCCCTCTGGTATAATAGATACATTATCAGATAAAGTAAGTCCTTCTCATATAGCTATAAAAGGCAACATACAAAATATACAAGAACATGTAATAATACCGTATCAAGTTAAAAATTATAATACATCATTAATTATTGGGTTTGGAGGTGGCCAAGATCTTGTTGCTGCATTGTATTATAATACTGCAAATATAACTGCTCTTGAGATTGATAAACAAAGAATTAGTTTATTGAAAAATGATTTTCGAGAATATTCAAATAATCTATTATTTGATCTAAGATTAAATGTTGTAGCTGATAGTGCAGGATCTTTCTTGAGGGATAAAAAAAAAAAATTTGATTTGATTGTAATTCAAAGGCCTTGGACAGAAAAAATAATTAACTCATATTTTTATGACACAAGCGGAGAACTATTTACACAGAATGCATTAGATAAATATTTAGATTCTATAACTGATGAAGGTGTGATTTTTTGGGGATTGCCTCTGGGAGGTTCATTATATGAAAGGTATTTATATTCAATAAAAAATAGAATGGATATTTTGGAGAATAACCTATTAATATTCACTTTGAATGAGAATAATAATTATTTCTTGTTTTTAATGAGTAAGAATTTTAGTTTTAGTGACTTTTATCAATCAAATAAAAATATTCATCAGTTTTATTATTATCCTGGAATAACTGAAAAAAATAATATTACAAAAGTTTTATTTTCGCGAGAAAAAGATCAACCAAACATTGACAGACAAATTAATGCTGCTTTTTTAACAAAAAAACAAAACTATGGATTATATAGTAATAAACAACTGAATAAAAATTTAATCTTAATACTTATTATATTGTTAGCTACTTTAATTATATTTAATAATTCCATTCAATATTCTTTATATTTTTATGTTGGTTTAGGTTATGAAATAATTTTATTGTTTCTTATTTTATGGCTACCTTATTTTATTTCTAATTTTATTAAACTTATGCCAATTGTCCTTATTATTTATTATTTATTTGGAAGTATTGGATATTTAGTTTCAAAAAAATTACATAAAACGCATGTACTCATTTCTTGTTTAGCTATATCTCTTATTACTATATTTATTTTACAGACTAATTTACTTTATTCTTACACACGAACAATGTTTACTTTGATTTTAATAATCTTAATTTTTATTATTACAAGTTTTATAATTACATTTCCTTTTGGATACCTTATAGTAAAGACTAAAAAAATTTATCCAGCACTTTTTATAGATTATATTGGATCAGTTTTTTCACTTTTTGTAATAGTTTTAATCCCGAATTTAGATTATTTATTAATTCTATCTTTTTTTATTTATTTTATTGTAGGAATAATAATTTTTACTAAGAAACTTTAATTCAATAATCTAATCTTCTTCTAGGTTGCAATTAATAAGAAAATGACAATTTTTTTCGCATTTTATAATTTCTTGTCTTACTTTGTTTGCTTTATCAGAGTTCCATGCAGTTACAAAGTCTGTGTTTTTAATGTTACCAATACACGCATAATTAAAACATAGGAACATGTCACCTGTTGAACTTAAGTTAATAGCTTTGTCAAAGTTACAATGTCCATGTTTAACAAAAGTTGTTGGATCTTTAAAATATCTTTTGTAAGCTTCTAACTGGTATAGTTTGTCAGGTATTTTCGAATTATTTTTTTTCATTTCTATTAGTTTGTCAAAAACATCATCAACCAGATCCAGGTCATTTGGCCATAAATAACTATATTCTTCTTTATACCAGTTCTGATTAGGTCCAGTATTGTTGGGTTCCATGACAACATTAAATTTAATTGATAAGATGTCAGGATGGTTATCTATCATATTTACTAACTTCGGCATATCTTCTAGATTTAAAGCGCAGATTACTGCCTGTGCAGCTATCCTGAACTGCATTTTATCAAGACCTTTCTGATCTCTATAATTCACTAAATGATTAATAGCAGTCATTAGTTTGTCAAACGAACCGTTCCTACCTCGCATGTTATCATGAATTTCTTTAGTTGATCCATCTATTGAGAAATTAATACTATCTAGCCCAGAATCAATCATATCTCTAGCAATGTTTTCATTAATCAACCAACCATTAGACGCAAGGTTTGTTGTGAAATCCAAGTTATGAGCATATTTAATAACTTCAAACATATCTTTTCTAAGAAGAGTTTCACCGCCTGCAAAATTAATCAAGAATTCTTTATCAACAGTTTTTCTTAAACCAAATATGAATTTTTTTAGATCATCAGTTGATAATTTTGGCGCATCTTTAGGTATAAACTTATCAGGTTGCCATTTATAACACATTTTACACTTAAAAAAACATTCTTCATTAACACTAATGTTGCAAAATTCCGGTTGTAAGATTTGATTAATCATTGTTTTTGTACATTATTTATTGTTTTATATAATTATTCTTCTGAAAACCTGCAGTTCATGATGAGGTGACAGTTCAGAGAACAGTTTGATATTTCTTTAGCTAATATTTTATAATTTATTGCCAACAACTCAGAGATTGAATGTTGTTTTAATGAACCCAACTTTTTCATTCTGTTACAAATACTCACTTGACCATCAACATCAATTTCCATGCCAAGATTTTCAGCATTACAACTATTTTTTTTTGCGTATTTTAAAGGATGTTTAAAATAATGTTTAAAATAATTTAACTGACTAATAGAATTAGCAATTTTTGATCCTTTTTTTTTCATTTCAATTAAATTATCAATAACTTTTGTAACTTTTGATGTGCCAGGCCATAAATAACTGTAGTTTTTATCTTGGAACCAAGGTTCAGAAAATGCAAGCCCAAGAGGTTCAGCAATAGCCTGGAACTGTACTTGTGTTATTTGTTTTGATTGATCAACAAACTTTGTAATTTGTATTAGTTCGCTAAGATTAGGTTTCATGATAATACAACTTAATACAACTTCTTGTACTTCAAACGCTTTAACATGTTCAAGTAAATCAAGCACATGCTTATAACTATTGTTCATGCCTCTTTGATTATCATGTTTTTCAGGAGTCGTGTAGTCAAGAGAGAACACTAGACATTTCAAACCTGTTTCATCAATTATTCGTTTTAGGATCCTCCTGTTTATTAAATAAGCATTTGTTGTGAACGTTGTATTAAATCCTAGGTCAGAACAGGTTTTTATTATTGTGAGAAGACCTTCATTTACCTCACCCATACCATCTCCACCAATTTCAATTTTTAGGTTATGACCATACACTTTTTTAAGATCTTTTAATAATGTAATCCACGTGTCTAACTTTAACGGTTCATAATTATTTTCTCTTTTCCACAGAAAACATTGTTTGCACTTGAACAAACAACGATGCGAAAATAATAATGAAATTTGCTTTTGTTTTTCGCTTACTGGATTGATAATTTCTTTTTTAATAAATGAAGCAGGTTTTGTTACTCCAATATTTGCTAAAAACTTACTAACCTCTATTTGTAAATATTGTAACATTTTATTAATCACTCTTCTGAAAACCTGCAATTCATAACCTGATGACAGTTTAGAGAACAGTTTGATATCTCTCCAGCAATACTTTTATAGTTCATGGCTAATAACTCTGAAATTGAATGTTTTTTTAAAGAACCCAGATTTCTCATTTTGTTACATATACTGACATTGCCATCAATGCCAATTTCCATGCCAAGGTCTTCAGCATTGCATCTGTTGTCTTTTATATATTTGTTAGGATTCAAAAAATAATATTTAAAATATCTTAAATGATTGAGTGAATTAGCTATCTTTGAACCATTTTTCTTCAACGTAATAAGTTCATCAATGATCCGGGCAGCTTTATCTTTATCAGGCCAGAGAAAACAGAATTTTTTATCTTTATACCAATTATAGTCAAAGTTTAAGCCCATAGGTTGAGAAATTACCTGAAAAAAGACCCTATCCACTTGTTTTAACTGATCAACAAATTTAACAATATCTAATATTTCATCAAGATTAGGTTTCATTATAATGCAACTTAAAACAATTTCTAGATTTTCATATTTTTCAACATGTTCTAGTAAATCAAGCACATGCTTATAACTATATTTTATTCCTCTTTGATTATCATGTTTTTCAGCTACCATATAATCAAGTGAAAATAACAGATTTTTCAAACCAGCTTCATCAACTATTCGTTTTAGGATTCTTCTATTAACTAAATAAGCATTGGTAGTGAATACAGTATGAAGTCCAAGTTCAGAACAGGTTTTTATTATTGTGATAAGTTTTTCATTTATCTCTGCCATACCGTCTCCACCAATTTGAATATTTAAGTTAGAACCATATATTTTTTTGAGATCTTTTAATAATGTACTCCACGTGTCTAACTTTAACGGTTCATAATTATTTTCTCTTTTCCACAGAAAACATTGTTTGCACTTGAACAAACAACGATGCGAAAATAATAATGAAATTTGTTTTGGTTTGTTACTTACGGGAAAGATAATTTCTTTTTTCACACCGGAAGCTTGATTTGTCATTCTAATGTTTGCTAAGAACTTATTAACCTCTGTTTGTAAATATTGTAACATTTTATTAATCACTGTATAAACAATTTAATCTGAACCAACAGTCTGTTACGTGACAATTCTTAATTTTTTCACGAACAGTTTTTGCTTGTTTTGAATTCCAGACATCAATTAACCTGTCTGTATTGATATTACCTATCTTATCATAATGAAAGCACAGATGAATGTCGCCTGAACTATTTGTACAGATGGCTTTGTCATAATTGCAACTTAACAATTTTGGTGTTTTTTTTGGATCACGGAAATATTCTTTGTATGATTTAAGCTGTGTTATTGTGTTCAACAATTTTTGAACTTTATTTTTAGCTTTTAATTCAACTAATTCATCTATTATCTGATCAACTTTATCAGAATCATCAGGCCACAATTCCTTGAACTCGTTCTTGTACCATTCCTTATCCTCCTTAGAATTGTTAGGTCTCATTAATAAGTTTAAATTAATTCTTTCAATCAAAGGATTGTTTTCAACATACTGAACCAAATCAGGAATATTATCCAGGTTAGACATTTGTATAACTGACTGGATGCCAATACTAACCTTTGCGTTGTAGATTTTACTGTGAAAATCAAGGTATCTTATTGCTTGTTCAACTTTATCAAAACTTTCTCTCACTCCTCTTATTTGATCATGTACATCTGGAATTGAACTGTCTAAAGAAATTGTAACTCCAAATAAACCGTTTTTTATGAGTTTATCAGCTATTTGTTTGTTAATTAAAAACGCGTTTGTTGATAACAATGGTTTCAGACCATTAGTTGACGCGATTTTTATGATATCAAACACGTCTGGATGTAACAAAGGTTCGCCTCCTGGCATATTAAACACAAACCCTTCACCCGCTATTTCTTTCATATGTTGAAAAAAAAGTTTCCATCTTTGTATTGGAATCATTGCATCTTTTTTTGGAAAAGGTATTTCGTGCATTTTACACATAATGCATTTAAAATTACACGATTCAATGATACCAATATCTGAATAAACAGGTTTTAATACTTGCATTTTTTTTATTTTAAACTGGATTTTATGGTTTTGATAATTTCAAAAGGATATTCATTTTCATAGTAACAGTTTAAAAGAGTGTGACAGTTTGTTGTGCATGATTTAATATCTTCTCTTGTCACATCAGATCCATCAGTATTCCAAACATCTTTTAATCTATTTTCCCGTATGTTACCTATCCTTTTTTTATGAAAACACATGAAAATATCGCCTACTTCAGTTGTTTGTATTGCCAGGTCCATGTTACAACACGAGTTGCTTTTTACAAACGTTTCAGGATTAGCGAAATAATCCCGGAAAGCTTTTAACTGAGAGAAGTTGTTTGTTAACAAAGGTTGTTTGAGGTTATTATTTTTTACAGCTTCATCTTCAACAATCTTTTCTTTGATAAGATAATCAATAATTTCAATAACTTTCTCTGACTTGTTTTCCCATAAAAACTTAAACTGATCAGTTTTATACCATCCTGGTTCAAAAACTGTGTTGTTAGGCTGCATGACTGCCATGAAATAAAGCCATTTTACAGTTTCATGTTTTCTCGCCCAGTTAACAAGTTCAGGAATTCCTTTGTATGTTTTTTTGTTTATTACTGTACAAATTCCAACTTTTGGATATTCATACTTTTTTAAATGTTCAAGAGCAGCCATGATAAATTTTGTCGCGCCTTTGTAACCTCGTAATGAATCATGTATTTCTGGATCTAAACTGTCTAATGATATGCTTAGAGAGGTAAGTTTAGCTTGGTTAAGTCTTTTTATCATATGTTCAGTGAGCATACTTCCGTTTGTAGCAATAAGTGTTTTAAACCCTAATTTAGCAGCATATTCAACAAGAGGAAGAGTCATTGAATGTGTCAATGCTTCACCACCGGCAAAGTTTAACGTGAACCTGTTGTCAACTGGTCCTTTTAGATCGTCTCTTACTAAATATGCAAGATCTTCTATGAACAGTTTATATTGTTCAAATGTTGGACGAGGCGTGCCTTTTATAACTTTTATATCTTCCTGCCATTTATTGCACATTTTACACTTGAAAAAACAATAATCTGTTATCCCAATACATGCAAACTCAGGTTTTATTTTATTTTTGAACTGTTTTGTTTGATTCATTTTTGTATTTTATCTTCTTTTAACAGATAAGGTATTTGTTTTTAAATCTTCAGTTGATAATTTATTCCTCATCTTCAAACCCACAACTTAAGATTAATATACAGTTTTTTTTACAGTTTGTCATTTGACGCCTGATCAGTTTTGCTTTTTCAGAGTTCCAGATAGTGATAAGGTTATCATCTATTGTTCCAATTGGTTCCAGTTCAGGCCTGATAGTACATAATCGTACTTCATTGGAATAATTAATGTGAATCTGAATCTGACCAAATTTGCACCCGTACTTTTTAATGAAATTATCTGGGTTCAGATAATATTCTTTATACTTTTCAAGTTGAGTGCTTTTGTTAGTAATTTTTTTATTAGTGAATTTCTCAATTTTCAATGCATCAAACGCTTGATTGATTACATCTTTATTTGTAGGCCATAAATAAGATGCAGGACTGCTATCATACCACGAATTGTCATAATCAGATTCATAAGGTTTTTCCAGTGATATGAAATAAAGGTTTGAAACATTCTGGTTATCTTTTACAAATCTACTAATCTCAACTAGTTTTGTAATGTTTAAAGAATGAATAATTGTGTTTATTCCAACAATCATGTTGTGATTATATTCACCGAGGAATTCAATGGCTTGCATAATTTTTTGATAACTATTCTTTATTCCTCTCAACTCATTATGAACATCTTTTTCAATTGAATCCAGTGAAATGTTCAAACTGTGTAATCCTGCTTGATTTAACTCAATAATCTTTTTTTGGTCAAGAAAAAATCCGTTTGTTACAATAGCAGTTTTAATATTTTTTTTTGATGCATAAGAAATTGCTTTTGTTAAATCTTTATAAAGTAAAGTTTCTCCACCATGAAACTGTAACACTAAATCTTTATTATTAAACAAACTTACTTGGTCAATGATATTAATAATTTTTTTTAAAGGAATCTCAATAACATTTTTATTTTTCCAAATATGGCACATTTTGCATTTGAAGTTACAGGCGTTATTCAAACCAATAACAACAGATTGAGGTGCAGGAACTAAAGGTTTTACTTTTCTTTTATGTTTTAATAATTTTCTTAGCATTTTTATTACTCTATTAATGAAACAGGATAATCTTTATAACTACAGTTTATCATTTGCGCACAATTTGTTGGACAGTCACACATTTTATTTATAGTTTTTATATATTTTTGAGACTCAACCAGTGAAGTTATTGGAACATTGCGCAGATTATCAATATTTTCCATGTATGGACATGCTTTCACGCAACCTGAAGAGTCAATCAATAACCCAACATTGTTTATGTTACAAGTTGGCATTATTCTTTTTTGAGGATATAAAAAATATTTTTTTAAAGCATGTAAATGGTTAACATCATTCCCAACGTTATAACCTTTTTTTCTGAGTTCAATGATTTTATCAAGAATGGTTGACATTTTCTTGCTATCACCTGGCCACAGGTTTTTATACTTATTATCTTTATACCAATACTTTTGATCTGGTGTATTGTAAGGTTGCGTAATTGCTTGAAAAAAAATTGGGATGTTCATTGAATTTGTCCATTTTATCAAGGGAACTAATTCGTTAAGGTTTGGTTTCATAATAATCGTACTTATACTGATCCTGTTAGAACCGCTGTGTTTTTTTACGTATCTGATTAAATTAAGTGCGTGTTTATGACTGTTCACCATGCCTTTTTGATCATCATGTTTTTTCGGAGAAAAAAAATCTATTGATATTGAAAATTTGTTTAAACCAGATTTAACAAGCTTTTTTACAATTCTTTCATTAAAAAGATAACCGTTAGTGTTCAATAAAATTTTATACCCAAGTTGATTGCATTTCATTACAACAGGTATTAAATATTCGCTTAACAATGCCATACCACTAGCACCAATATCGATTTTTACCTTACCTTTGTTTAGCTTCTTAATATTTTCAAGTAAAGATATCCATTCTTCAAGTGATATCCTGTCAAAATTATTTTTAAACCGCCAATTAAAACAATGCTTACATTTGAAAACACATCGCGAACCAAAAAGAAGCGTGACTTTTTTAACTTCTTTATTATACAATAATGTATTAGATTGAAGGTTTTTTGTTAACTTATTTTCTAACCTTACAACTTTTTTTGTTTTAAGAACTGTCATATGTCCATCCTCGGTTAAATCTTATCATAAAATTGTTCTTTGCCTGTATAATTACAGTTTAACATTATATGACAATTGTTCATGCTGCATTTTTTAACAAGATTTTGAATTTTAAGCAATCTCTTCCTAATCAAGTATACGTTTGGTTTTTCATTATTAATATTAATAATCACATTTTTTCCAATAGGAGTAAAAATATTTTCGCCCATAGGACATACTGTTATATCACCATTAACATTCATTATAGCACCTTGGTAAACATTACAAGTTTTGGATATATGTTTGTTATATTTACCAGGATTTAAAAAGTACGTTTTCTGAGTTTTTAATGACCTTAACGAATTTTCAATTTTTGAACTATTTTTTATTTTAATTAAAAAATTGTACACTTTTTCCACATCAGATTTTTTAGGCCATAGGAACGCATATTTTTGGTTGGTGTGCCAGTTTTTAACAGGCGACGCGCCAAAAGGTTGGGTAATTGCTTGGAACCTTATAGAAGATATCATTGGATTGTTGTTCACATACCTAACTAAATCTGGAATTGAACAGATATTTTTTGCACAAACAGTTGTTAGAAAACCAAGATCACATTTTTTATTATGTTTTTGCTTTAACTTATGCAAAAGTTCGATTGATTTCAAAACTTTTTTATGATGGCCTTTGGCATTTCTAATCAGATCATTAATCTTAGTGTCTATACTTTCAAATGAGAAATTTATATGTGCCAACCCACTTGATATCAAGCTATACGCACTATTTTTTGTTATTAACAATGAATTTGTTACCAAGCTAGTAGAGAATCCTTTATTTTTGCATAATTTAATAATTTCAAAAATATCAGAGTTCATCATTGGTTCTCCGTGGCCGCCAATGCTAATCATAATATCTTTTGATAAAGAAAGATGAGATGAAATAATGTCGAGCGCTTTTGAAAAATCAGCAAAGCTGAGTTTTTTTACTTTATTTTTCCATAAATCACACATAATACACTTTGAAATACAACCTTCAATGATATTAACATTCAAATAATCAAGACTGTATACTTGGCTATCATATGCTCTTTTTGCAAATTCTGTTATCAAACGTTTTTTAATTGTAAAATTCATAACTATGAAACTATTTTATTTTTTGTAATATTTTTATTAATGATTCCTTACTAATGTTTCCGATAGTTTTGTTTTGAAATAGTACAGAACTGTCTGGATTAACATACATTGTATCATCTTCAAAAGAACCCGGTGTCATTACCCAGTTTTTATGGTCAAAATAATATTTTTTGAAACTATAAAAATCATCTAATTCATTAATTAATATACCCGGATAATTTAGTTTTGTTTTATTTAAATAATCCATTGTTTTTTCAAATATCTCTTTGTTTTTTGGCCAGGCGCTGATGTAAGGTTTTTTAGTGTGCCATTCCTTGTCTTTGCTAGAATCTGGTGAGATAGGCAAAAATTTTATTTTTGCATAATTAAAGTTAATGACCCAGCCCATAGTAGGTAATATTTCACGCAAGTTCTGTTTCATTATTGTACATTTAAAAATTAGTTTTGCACTGTTTTCATACTTGTATGATAAATGATCTATAGCTTCCCAGATAATTTCAAACAGATCTTGGTTGTTCCAGATAAAATTATGCGTTCTTGGGTTAACAGATTCAAGCGGGAGGATGAGAGTATCCAAACCGTGTTTAATTAACTGATCAATAATATTTTTTTTAAGTAATAACCCATTTGTTTCTAAAGAACAATTTAAGCCATTCTTTTTGCATAATTTAACCATGTCCATAATTTCTGGGTGCAATAAAGGTTCGCCACCGCCAATGATAATGTTAAACTGATCTTTATGATTAGACAGTGACTTGAATAAACTTGCACAGTCACTTAGTTTCAACATAGTTTTTTCTACTTTTTTATCAATAAACAAAACATTTTTACAATTAGTTTCCAGTGTTGGAATTAGTTTAACTTTTTTCTTTTTCATAGTTACAATTCACCATTAATATACAATTTTTTGTACAGTTCCTCATTTTTTCAGTGACTTTTTTATACTGGTTTGAAAATATTAAATCCTTAAAAGAATTGTCTTTATTAATAAAACCAATATCTTCCATATAATCACATTTTCGTAATCTTCCGTTAGAATGAATGTGAAAACTAACATCTTTAACATTACATTTTGTTCTTATGCTTTTACTAGGATCTTTAAAATAAGATTTAAAAGAGTTGATCTGGTCTGTGTTATTACCTATTTTATATCCTGACATTTTTAATTTAATTAACTCATCAAGTACTTCAAGGACAGTTGTGTCGTTATTTGGCCATAAATCACTAAACGTTTCATGCCAGTTTTCATTGCATTCTGTATTGAAAGGTTGTACTAATGCCTGGAAATGAAGTGTAATTTCATTATTAATTGAAGCAATTTTTTTTGCAAGTGGTATTATCTCATCAAGATTTGGTTTCATAATGATACAGTTAGATTGAATCTTTAAAGGAAGTTTTTTACTCTTTTTAATTATCTTAATAGCATGACGATAACTTCCTTGGACACCTCTCTGAAGATCGTGTTTTTCTTCTGTTAAATAGTCAAGTGAAATTACAAGTGTGTCAAGTCCGTATGCAATTAATTTCTTAAGTATTTTATCATTGATTAGATAACAATTTGATGCTAACTCAGTTTCAAAACCAAGTTCAGTACATTTTTTAATAATTGGAAAGAACAGTTCTTCTGTAAGGGACATACCATCTCCGCCTAAACAGACTCTGATATTGCTGTGAAACAAACTAAAAATATCTTCTAAAATCATCATCCAATCATTAGTTTTTATCGTGTTAAACCCAATATCTTTTTTCCATAAAAAACAATGTTTGCATTTAAACAAACAAGCTTTGTCAAAGTATATGTAAACATTAATTTTATCTGATAAAGATTGTTTAGACATTAAACCTTTTTTTAATATCATTTTTTTATGTCAACACCTCTTCATCATACTCGCCACAGCTTAACACTTGCAAACAATTATTCTTGCATAACATCATTTCCTGCCTTATTAGGAAAGCCTTTTCTGAGTTCCATAACTGAACTATGTTTTCTGAATCAATGTTACCTAATCTTCCAAGTTTTGGGTTAGGGACACAAAGAAAAATTTCACCGAGCATGTTAATCTCAAGGTTTGTGCAACCTGACCTGCACCCGAGCTTTTTTATGAATTTATCAGGGTGAATGTAATAACTTTTATACGCGTTTAACTGGGAAACTGTGTTCCCAATTTTTTCATTAATTTGCGTTTCTTTGACCAATGCATCAAAAACATAATTAATTTTATCTGGATTATCTGGCCATAGATATGCAACATCGCTTGTTTTTCTCCAATCATTATCATAATTTGATTCAAACGGTTTTTCCATTGCAATAAAATATAAATTTTTAAGATGTTTTTCCTGTTTAACATATTTACATAACGAGATTAATGTGGAAAGGTTTAATGAATTAATAACTGTATTAATGCTAACATTAATGTTTTTCCCGTATTTTCCAAGAAGAGGAATAGCTTTCATAATTTTTTGATAACTATCCTTGACACCTCTTAATTCATTATGAACTTCTTTTTCATTTGAATCAAGGGAAAGATTAATATTTCTTAAACCTGCTTCAGACAATGCTATTATTTTATTTTTATTAAGAGCATACCCATTTGTAGTGATATCAACAGTTAACCTGTTACGCATAGCATACGCGATAGCTTTATCAAGGTCTTTGAACAACAAAGTTTCACCGCCAATAAAATGAAGTATTAAATCTTTACTCTTGAATTTACTAATGTCTTTTATTATTTTATACAATGTTTTTAAAGACATTTTTTCAGAATCTTTTTTGTCCCATACTTTACACATCTTACACTTAAAATTGCAATAATTATGCAACACTACTAACACATGTCTTGGAGCAGGTAATGGTTCTGTTAAATTATCTTGTGAAAAGATATCTGGTTTTTTAGTAAGATTATACATTTTTTGAAATAATTTTAACCTGTTACTCATCTTTATACACACAACTTAAATTTAACACACAATTTTGTTTGCATTCTTGCATTCTTTTCCTGATCCATTGCGCTTTACCAGACTTCCATGCGTCGTAAATATTAGATTCTGGCAAAAATCCGATTGGATCAAGATCATGCCTGTTTGCACATAACCTGAACTGGCCTAGACTGTTTATATGTAAATGAAGGTATCCGAAAATACAGTCATGAGTTGCCAGGTTCTTGCTTGGGTTTAAGTAATACGAACAATATTTTTTTAATTGTGTGATAGAGTTACTGATTTTATTGTTTTGTTTTTTTTCAGTAATAAGATTTTTGAACACGTTCTTAATTAGTTTCTTATCTTTTGGCCAGAGATAACCAACTTGTTTTGTTTTTCTCCAGTTCTTGTCATAATTTGTTAGATACGGTTTTTCTAAAGCTATAAAATAAATGTTTTTCAGACCTTTTTGATGATTTACAAACCTAGAAGTTGCAATAATACTCTTTATATTAACAGAGGTAATAACTGTGTTGATGTTAGCATTAAGTTTCTCTGGATGATTATTCATATAATTAATACAATCCATTATTTTATCATGACTGTTCGGTATTCCTCTAAGAAAAGTATGATGGTTCTTGTTAATAGAATCAAGAGATATGTTTAAATCATGCAATCCTGCATTGCTTAACTGGTTAATTTTTTCCTCATTAAGAAAATATCCGTTTGTAACAATAGACGTTTTTATACCTTTAGACGTAGCGTACTGGACAGCTTTGATCAAATCTTTATATAATAATGTTTCACCGCCGTGGAACTGTACAACTAACTTATCGTTATTTAATTTTTCTACACTGTCAAGAATTTTCTTTAAATCAGTAATAGATATTTCTTCTTTGTTAGTATTTTTCCAGAAATTGCATATCTTACACTTAAAATTGCACATGTTAGTGACTACAATAGATACACTTTCAAGATGCGGTTCTATTTGGATTATCTTTTTCTTGGTTTTTCCTATTAATTTGTTAAGCATCTTCATCTTTATACACGCAACTTAAAATCTGGACACAGTTTTGTTTACAGTTTAACATTTCTTTTCTACGTACTTTTGCTTTGTCAGAGTTCCATAACTCAATAATGTTTTCTGAATTAATTTTACCAATTTCTTTGCTTCCGCCGCATAACGAAACTTCACCTTTGTTGTTAATTAGTACATGGTCATGACCAAACATACACCCAGATTTTTTAATGAAATTATCTGGGTTAAGATAGTATGATTTGTATTTCTTTAACTGTGATTTAGTGTTACCTATTTTATTAGTTTCTTGTTTTAGCTTTATTAATTCGTTAAACACCTGGTTAACCAAGTTTATATCATCCGGCCATAGATATGAAACAGGGCTTGAATGTCTCCAGTTATGTTTGTAATTAGAATTGTACGGTTTTTCAAGCACAACAAAATAATTCTGTGATATATGATCCTTTTTTAGAACATACTTGTGCAAATCTATCAAATTGTACAAATTCACAGCAGTAATAACTGAGTTTATTGACACATTAATGCTAGGCCCGTGCTTTTTTAACAGGGTAAGAGCATTCATAACTTTTTCATAACTTTTCGAATTTCCCCTTAAATAATTATGTACTTTTTCATCAGTCGAGTCCAGTGACAGAATAATCTCTGACAACCCAGCTTCTGATAACTCAATTATTTTTTCTTTTGTTAGTAGAAATCCGTTTGTTATTACAGAAGTTTTTATTTTATTATAAGATGCATGTTTAATTGCAGTTACCAGGTCTTTATATAATAATGTTTCACCGCCTAAGAACTGAATTTTTGGTTTATTTTTGAACAAAGAAATCTGGTCAATCACTTTTTTTAAACTAGCTATTGAAATATTTGCCAATGCTTTACTTTTCCAAATATAACACATTCTACACTTTAAATTACAGTTATAGTTAAGGACTATCTCAACTAGTTCAGGAGATTTTAATAATTGTTTCATAAGTTTTCAATCCTCACTAATATAATCTGTAATATTTTTTAACATGTAAAAGCAGTTCACTGCAAGATCACAGTCTTTACTGCAAGTGTTAATCCTTTCCCTGATTTCTAACATTTTTTGTGAATACCATGCATTGTACAGGTTAGTTTCTCTAATGTTACCGATTGGGTCGTCATAAAAACACATGTTAATATTACCACAAGCGTCAACTTCTAATGCTAAATCACCCCTCGGACATTTAATACCAAGATTTTTCACATAACTCCACGGTGTTTTGAAATATTGTTTAACAACTTTTAATTGAGATGAAGGGTTAGATATTTTCCAACCTTTTTTCTTACGCTCTCTTAATTGTTCAATAACTTCTTGAACTTCGTTAAGATCTTGCGGCCAGATCATTTCATACTGTTCTTTTTTATACCAGTCTTTTGACTGGTCTTGATTTTCAAACGGTTGCATGACAGCGTTAAAAAAAACATCATTTATCTTAGGGTTATCATTTGCCCAGTCAACAATTGGGATAACATCATGGAGATTGTGTTGCATAATAGTAACAGTTACGCCAATGCATAACTTTGATTTCACCTTTTCCTTGTACTCGTACAAGTTATCAATAGCGTTCATTACTTTTTTATACGCGCCTTTTGTACCTCGTAAATAATCATGCTTTTTTTCATCAAGACTGTCCAAGGATACAAAAATTCCTGTCATGTCAGCGTCTATTAATTTTTTAGCCATTGACTTTGTTAATAAACTTGCGTTAGTAGAAACTGAACACCTGAACCCTTTTGACCGTATGTATTTTACAACATCAACAAACCTTGGGAACAGCATTGACTCACCGCCTATTAAATGAACAACAATATCTTCGTCAGTTATTCTTTTGAGATCATCAACAATAGTAGTTATTTCGTCATAAGTTAACGTTGGAGTAGTTTTTTTATCTTCTTTCCAATAATTGCACATCTTACACTTGTAATGACACCCCCTAGATATAATTAACAAGCAGAAATTAGGTTTGTAACTTTTATTGAGTAATTCGTTTTTCAGGTTAGTATGTAACTTAATTTTTTTGTCTGGTTGTAGTAATACAGATTTACTAACAGGTTTTGTTACACTTACAACAGGATCATTATTTTCATCTTCGTCCTGGTAAAAACAGTTTATTAGATAATTACAATTTTCTGTGCATTTTTCCATGCTTAGTCTTGTAATATCTGAAATGTCAGAATTAAGAACATCAATTATGTTTTCTTGTTTAATATTTCCTAATTCACCTAGTTCTCGGCATATGTATACATTTCCGGTTGTTTCAAGGAACGCGCCAAAATCTTTAACATTACATGGTTTGTTTTTAACAAACAAATCAGGCTCTTTAAAATAATTATAAAATCCCTTTAACTGTTTATTTGAGTTAAGGATTCTGTAACCTTTCTTCTTCAACTCTATTAATTTTTTAATTGTCTTTAGTGTTTTAGGTATATCTTTTGGCCATAGTTCAGAATTCGTTCTCCAGTTACCAGAAACATTATCATTAGGTTTCATTACAGCCATGAACGTTATTCCCTTATCAACTAATTTTGATTTTGAAACAAACTTTGTTAAATCTATAATTTCATCTATGTTATATCCCATGATTAAAGTTTGAATGTTTATTCTAGGCCTGTTTGAATACAATTGTAACAGTTTCATACCTTCCATAAGTTTATCATAAGATCCATTTATGCCTCTTACATAGTCATGCGTGGACGCTTTAAACCCGTCTAATGAGATGGATATATCATCAAGACCAGAGTTACACAATTTCTTAACCATTGTTTTATTAAGATGATACCCGTTTGTTGACAAACTTACAATAAAACCTAGTTGTTTCGCGTGTTTTATTAAATCAATCACCCAAGGTATTTCTAAAGGTTCACCACCAATAATGTTAATCTCAACATTTTCAGAACCATATTCATTTATTTCTTCGAGTTTCCTTATCCAGTCATCATATGTTAACTCAGGGTGGGGTTTATTAGTCCAGTTGAAACACATTTTGCACCTGAATGAACATGAATCATTTATACAAAACACGTATTTTTTTGGCAAAACAAAGTTTTGTTTTGTATTATTATTAATTCTATCTAAAAGCTTAGATATTACATGCGCATTAATTTCGGTCTTAGCTGCCATTATACTCAAAAAATTCTCCAAGATTGTATTTTTTTATTTTTTCTTCAATTTTTATTAAAGTAACATGATTATCACAATTTTCACATTTATCATCATACAACTTTACTTTATTTTTAAACTCTGTATTTTTATGATTTTTAATATATTTAGCTTTGAACCTGTAATCTGAGTATTGTTTTGAAAGCCATGCTTCTTTGAAACTATTGTTATTTTTCAAATTTTCAATCTCTCTAACATGGCAGCACAAGCTTAACTGGCCGGACGCTAATACTAACGAAAAAAACCAGCCAAGCTTACAACCCCAGTCATTTAATATTGAACCTGACCATTCACCTGTTTCTGGCTTGAAATTCTTGATCTGGAAATGTATATTGTTTTGTAATATTATTGGTTTATTTGTGTAATATGCTTTAACAAAATCAATACTGTTTTTTATTGAATTCAATTGAGCTTTGTTAAGTTTCAAGTGCATGAATTCTTTTTGTAATCTAATTAAATTAAATCTAACAATGTCAACACCTATATCAAGGTCAAGCTTTGCCATGTTTTTAATCTCATGGTAGTTAAGGTTATGTATTACATGGTACATGCTAAGTTTTGATTTTTTGCTAAGTAATGTTTTTTGTTTGGTGAAATATTTAAGATTCTTAACTACTGTTTCAAAAGTTTTTTTACTTTTATGCATGGGATTAACTTTTTCATATGTTGCATTAGAAGCAGCAGGCAGACTGCATATTAACTCTGACAGGTTACAATTTAACAACCTGTTTGTCATGGTTTTTGTTAAGTTAATACCATTGGTAGACACAATAATCTTTAACCCTTGTTGAGACGCGTATTCAAATATTTCGATTATTTTCGGATACATTAATGGTTCACCTGCACCGCCGAACACTAACAGATCAACTTTTAACCTGGCAGCGTCGTCTATTAAACGTTTTAAAAAATCAGGTTTCAATATTTGATCTTTCCATTCTTTTGTAAGATCTAATGTAGGCGCATGGTTCCAACAATGTACACAATTAGTATTACATTTATGAAATGGATCTATTACAATTTGTTCAGGGCCAATGAACGTATGTTCTGATATAATTCCGAGCAGTCTAATTAGTTCTCTGTCTTGATATTTATCACCTGTTGAATTATTTCCTAAAGTTTCAAACAACTCAATCAATTTTGAGTCCATTATCTTGAACTCGAACTTATCTCCAGACTTTTGTTTAAGGTATTTTAGATATGCGAGGAAATTAGTTTTTAGTTCTTGCACAGGGAAAAGTGTTATTTTAACTTTCCTGAACATAGTTTCTTGATAATAGAACTTGTTAATGAAGTCAATTATTTCTCCTAATAGAAAGAAATTATGTCTTGTAATTCCTATTGTTATTGGTTGAGATAATGTTGTTTTTAAATTTTCAAGTTTAGATTCAAAATCACCTTGTGTTTTACAAATTCTATCGTGCAGTTCAGCATTATGTCCAAGTATAACAAGAGACTCTTTATTCTTACTAGTTTTATACACTAATTTCTTTAACAAAACATATCTCCCCCTGACTAAATCAATTCTGATGATTTATAAATATTATTGACTATTTTAAAAGTTTCTGAAGAACCTTCCCGAGTTGAGTTCTTCCCATAGAACTAGACATTTGGTATATTGGGTAAGATATTGATGATTTAAACTCACCAATAGTTTTTCTTTCTTTACGTAATATATTTTCATATTTTTCAATTTCTTTTTTATGTTCTTCTTCAAGCGACTGGATCATTTCCTTATGTGTTTCTTCAATTGACTCAATTTTAAGATGTAACTCTTGCATTTCATGTTCTTTTTCTTTAACAGCAGTACGGTCTTTTAAAAATTTTTTTAGTACAGGGTTCAAAATAGTGTACAACTCTTTTTCTTGTTTATTAATCAAAGTCTGTATCTTACTTTCTAACTTCTGAATTTCTTTATCTTTGTCAAGTATTAATTTGTTTAAATGACCAGAATAATCATCTTGTTCGTTTATGGTCTCTTTATACAATTGGATTTTTTCTAATACTCTTTCTTTTTCTATTTTTGATGATTGTTTTTTTCTCATTTGTCAATTTCGGATATGTCATATTTTTCAATGAAATGTGAAAGTAAGTTCTCGTCAAAACCGTTTTTTCTAAGTGATTGTAATATTTCTATGATTTCATATTTTTGTTCCTGAAGAAGATACTCAATTTTTCTGTTAAGTTCTATTATATGTTTATTTTTTTCATACAATATTTTGTTCATGGAATCATTTTTCAGTTTTTTTTCATGAACCAATTTTTCGTAAAATTCAGATTTTATTTTTAATGATTCTAATGTCTCAGATGCCATTTTTATGTATTATAATTAAGTCCCCCGATATTTTACCATTCTAAAATAAAAAATCATTTATAAGGTTTTTCCTGTTCACATAGTTTTTTTAAATTTAGTTTAATTCTGAACAATAATCATGAAAACTTTCCTTAGATTAATCTTACTCTTTTACTTGTTAATTTTTACACTTTGCATTGATTTATTTTTGTATTTTTGGAACAAGGTAATGGGCTATAAACTTTTGCCAGGCGGTTAATAGTAAAAATGAAAATTGTAATGGTACACCCGCACGATATTTATTCTTTAAAAGAACCCTGGACAATACGGATAATTGAACTTGCTAAGGTTTTTACTAGATTAGGTCACGATGTTAAACTAATATATTTTCCATTGCCAAAAAAAGAACGTGGTAGTTTAAGTTTTGGTAAGATAATAGAGTTTGAAACAATACCGTTTAGTAGGAGAAATTATCATATTTTTAAGAACATGTTAAGGTTCAGAAAATATGCTAGATGGGCGGACATTATCCATGTCCAGAAATGTTTTCCAAACGCGATCTTTCCTGCATTGTTTGGCGCGTATTTGTATAATAAACCTGTTCATTATGACTGGGATGATTGGGAGTATGAAATATATAACCATGATCCTCCGTCAAAACTGTTCGGGTTTTACATTAATACAATGGAACAAAGCATTCCTAAACTTATTGATAGTATTTCTGTTGCGAGTTTTAAGTTAAGAGAATTAGCTGTTAAATCAGGTTTTGATCGCAATAAAATAGTTATGGCACCTGTTGGTGTTAACCTTGACATGTTTAGTCATAAACTAAAAGGAGATAGGGTAAAGAAAAAGTATAAACTCAAGAAAAATGTTGTATTGTATTTAGGACAGTTACACGGTGGCCAGTATGTTGAACTTGTTCTTAGGGCGTTTAAAGATGTTTTAAAGAAAAAAAAGGAAGTTTCATTGTTAATTGTTGGTGGAGGTTCTAATTTAAAAGAACTTATTAAATTGTCTGAGAAACTTGAGATTTCAGATAGTGTTGTATTCACAGGTTTTGTTAAAAAGCAGGATATTCCTAAATATATTGCATGTGCAGACGTTGCAGTTGCTAGTTTTGAAAAAAATAAAATCACTGAGTGTAAGTCACCTCTTAAGATTGTAGAATATCTAGGAAGTGGAAAAGCAATTGTTGCCAGTGATGTTGGCGAAGTTAAACGAATGATTGGTGATGCTGGTGTCTTAGTTGAGCCAGGGAATAGTACAGCGATTGCAGAGGCTGTTGTACAATTGTTGAAAGATAACAAACTAAGAAAATCACTTGAAAAAAAAGCTAGGAAAAGAGCTGAGAAGTATTTTACATGGGATAGAACAGCACAAAATATTCTTAATACTTATTCTCTGAATCGAAATCTTTAAATCAAATTCCTTAATCTTACTGTATTATAAGGGGGTTTAATTTGGTTAAGAAAGTATTGGTAACAGGTTCAACAGGATTAGTTGGTTCTGAAACTGTAAGGTTTTATGCAGATAAAGGTTGTGAAGTTATTGGTATAGATAATGATATGAGAGCTTATTTCTTTGGTAAAGAAGCTAGTACCAGTAAAGTTAGACAACAACTAGAATCTTTAAACAATTACAAACATTATTCAGAAGATATAAGGGATAAAGATACAATCAAACAAATATTTGAAGAACATGCTCCGTTTGATTTAATAGTTCATGCAGCTGCACAACCGTCTCATGATTGGGCTGCTAAAGAACCGCAGACAGATTTTAGTGTGAATGCAAACGGCACTCTTGTTTTATTAGAAAACACTAGACAGTTTTCGCCAAATGCTGTTTTTATACATTTATCAACTAACAAGGTTTATGGAGATACGCCTAACAAATTGCCAATTGTTGAAAAGGAAACCAGGTTTGAACTTGATTCAGGGCATAAGTTTTCTGAACATGGTATTGACGAGTCAATGCAGATAGATAATTCAAAGCATAGTTTAATGGGTGCTTCTAAATTATCTGCAGATATAATGGCACAGGAATATGCAAAATATTTTGGTTTGAAAACTGGAATTTTTAGATGCGGTTGTATAACAGGGCCAATGCATTCAGGTGCTAAACTCCATGGATTTTTATCATATTTAGTTAAATGTATTGTCCAAGACAAAGAATACAAAATACTGGGTTATAAAGGTAAACAAGTACGTGATAACATACATTCGTATGATCTAGTTAATGCATTTGAAGAATTTTCAAAAGATCCTAAACAAGGAGAAGTTTATAACATGGGCGGGTCACGATATTCAAACATATCCATACTTGAAGCCGTTGATAAGATTGAAAAGCTAAGTAATAAAAAAGCAATAATAACCACTGATGACAATCATAGAACAGGTGACCATATCTGGTACATATCAGATGTTAGAAAATTCCAGAAACATTATCCTGAGTGGAAATACAAGTATGATATTGACATGATATTAAAAGAATTAGTTAAAGCATATGAAATTTAATATTTATATACCAACATTAAATGCTGAGAAAACTATTGAACAATGTATAAGTAGTGTTCTTGAAATTAGTAAAAATGTTTATGTGATAGATTCTGGGTCAACAGATAATACTTTGAACCTTGTTAAAAAATATAAAATAAAAATTCTTAACAAAAAAGCTAAACACCTGGCAAACGCAAGAAATATTGCTTTAAACCATTGTAAAACTGAGTTTATTGGTTTTATTGACGCAGATGTTCTTGTTTCCAAAGACTGGTTTAAGCATATTACAAAGCATTTTAACAAAAGAAATGTTGTTGGAGTTGGTGGCAAGTTAATTGAAAAAAACACAAAGTCACTACCAGATAAATGGCGTTCATTTCACTTAAAACAACACTGGGGAAATAACTTAATCAAAAACCCAGAGTTCTTGTTTGGTTCAAACACAATATTCAAAATTTCGGCATTGAAAAAAGTTAATGGTTACAATGAAAAATACAAAACTAACTATGAAGACGTTGACATTTCTAATAAACTCAAAAAATCTGGTTATCATTTAGTATATGAACCAAAAGCAGTATGTTATCATCTTAAAAAAGACATTCTTATTTCTGTTATTAAAACTGCAAGAAACTGGAGTTTTTTTAGTTATGACCTTCCAAACAATTTTATTAACTTAGTAAAACGAATTGTTTTATATAATCCTTATTTGTTTGTTAATTATTTAATCAAAGATATCCTTAACTTTAAACTGAGTTTAGTTTTAATTACAACTCTTACTTTTTTTTATAATCAGTTC
Source organism: uncultured Methanosarcinales archaeon (assembly GCA_964512765.1). Lineage (GTDB taxonomy): Archaea > Nanobdellota > Nanobdellia > Woesearchaeales > GW2011-AR15 > GW2011-AR15. Next base: position 13,215 of record CAZEKF010000003.1, on the reverse strand, counting down.
TTTGATCTTAATTATTTCATAAAACACACATAATCTTTATAATAATAGAAATAATCAATTAAATAAATGAAAATAGCTATTATCTATCCTTCGTTTGGAGTTGTTTCTAAGGTTAACCAGCCAAACATTAAAGCTGTTGCAGATAATTACGGTGTTTATCCTAACATGAGCCTTGCATACGTTGCAGGTGCGTTACAGGGAGCAAATCATGATATTATTTTTCTTGACGCAATGGCGTCTGGGTATTCATTAAATGATATGGTAAGGATTGTTAAGAAGTTCCAGCCAGACATCATGATGTTTACAATTACAACTTATTTGTTTCATGAGACAATTCAAGTTATTAGATATTTTAAAAATCAAGTAAAAGCAAAAGTTATCATTGGCGGGCAGCACGTTGGTTTATTTTCTAAAGAAACTTTGGAATATGATGATATTGACTTTGGAATAATTGGCGAAGCTGAAGAAACTGTTGTTGAGTTATTAGATGCGTTAGAAAATAATAATGATTTGTCAAAAGTACAAGGAATGGTGTACAAAAATAAGAATAAAATCATAATAACAAAACCAAGGCCTAAAATTAAAAATCTTGATAAAATACCATTCCCAGCCAGAAACCTTTTACCAATGAAGAAATATTATTCGTTTATTTCTAAGTATAAAAATTATGCAATCATGATAACAAGTCGAGGTTGCACATTTTCTTGCAGTTTTTGTGAACAACGCACAGGAGATATAAGGTATAGGTCAGCTGGTAATGTTGTTAAAGAAATTGATGAGTGTTACCATAGATACAAGGTTCGTGAGATAGATATTTTTGATCCGTTGTTCACTATTAACAAAAAACGTGTTATTGAAATTTGTAATGAAATCCAAAAAAGAAAATTTAAGTTAGCGTGGTCTTGCAGGTCAAGAGTCGATACAATTGATGAAGAAATGTTAATTGAAATGAAAAAAGCAGGGTGTTACAGGATTTATTACGGCATAGAATCAGGCGATGAAACAATACTGAAAAACATAAAAAAATTCACAAAAATTGAACAAATCAGGAAATCAATTTATTTAACAAAAAAACATAAGATACTAGCGTTCGGCTATTTCATGTTCGGTTGCCCTGGCGAAACTAGATCTTCCATAAGAAGAACAATTAATTTAGCAAAATCATTGCCATTGGATTATGCGCAGTTTAACAGGTTCAGTAATTTACCAGGGACAGGAAATTATGATGATCTTAAAGAAATAATAGGTTATGATTATTGGCAGGAGTATGTAAAAGATAAAACTCATGTTAAACCACTTCCAAGGATAAACTGTAACTTAAGTGATAAGGAACTTAATAAATGGATTAAAAAAGCGTACAAAGAATTTTACTTTAGACCAAGGTTTATTGTTAACACATTGTCAAACATTAAATCATTTAAAGAATTGAGAAGGTATGCTAAGGCAGGATTATCAATGTATTTTAACAAGTAGAGCTAATTTTTAATTAATTCTAATATTTGGATTTTTACAACATCTGAACCCGTCGTCAGCAATCCAGTTATTTATAGTATGATGATGAATCGAGTCACAGGCATTGGAATATAATACAAAAACCCAGGTGTTATTAAACCATTTTTGCATATTATTAATATTGATATTATATGACCCTCCTTTTATTGTTTTTATGTTAGGATCATTGTGCCAGGTGTTAAAAACCCATTCACTTAGACTTCCACTCATATCATGAACACCGTAACCGCTTACACATTCAGGAAATGAACCAATTGGTACAGGTTTTCTTGGAGTATTATTGGTGTGTGTGTTACATTTATATTCGTCAAACTCATTCCCGTAAGGATATAAATAATTGTTAGGTCCTTGACAAGCTTTCTGCCATTCATATTCTGTGCATAATTTCTTTTTATGTTCTTTGCACATTTTTTTTGCGTCTGTCCAGTTTGCTGATCTTGGATATTCACCTATTATGTTTGGAAATTCATAAATGTCAATACAATAATGGTTTGTGTAAACACTGTTTTCAGTGGATCCGTTGTATCTTTCACCTGTCCATCTCATTAAAAACTTTCCAGCAGGAACGTAGACCATATCAGAAGGACATTCCCAGACCAAATATGTTTTAAAGAAAAAATAACTTGAAGATAAGAAAACAAGAATTATGAAAACATGAAATAATCTTTTTTTCATTTTAGGTTATTTAAGAACTCACTAGCTTCATTATCATACGGAAAATTTTCTATTGATTTTTCTAATAATTTTTTTGCTTCATCTATTTTTCCTTCATTAATATAGATCTTGGCTAAGGTGTTATATTTCCTGTATTCAATATCAGGATTAATTTCAATGGATTTTAACAAATTCTTTTTTGCTTGGTCATAGTCACCTGTCTTATAATAAATCATGCCAAGACCTTCGTATGGACAAGTGTATGTTTCATTGTTAAAAGTAAGTGCTTTCTTAAACTTTTGTTCAGCTTCGTCATACTGGCCCAGATTGTAATCAACTAGTCCGCTGGCCTCGATCAAATAAATGTTGTCGGGGTAGATTTCTAAAGCGCCATGTAATAACTGCGAAGCTTCTTTTGTTCTACCAAGAGCCATTAATGAGTTGGCTTTGCTGGTTATTGCTAACAAATGTTTAGAATCTATGTTTAGGATCTTATTATAATATTCAATTGCATTATCATGCAGATTCTGGTTAGCATGTACCCAACCTAGTCCGAGATTAGCCATGTCCTCTGAAATTTCCTTAAATGAGCCAATGTAAGGTATCAAATATTTTTTTTCATATTCATGACCCTCAATTGTTTTTAATTCTTTTAAACCTTTATTCAGTAATTCAATTGCCAATGAGTAGTCTTTGTCAATTATATGAATATGAGCTAACCCAATTTTTGACATGATACTTGCTTGGTTATTCTTTAACTCATTAAAAATTTGTTCGGCATCATCTCTTCTATTAAGAGCAAGAAAAACATATCCTTTGAGTTCGCTATAAACAATAGCGTCTTGTTTCAGGTTAATAGCATTATTAACATATTTTAATGCACAGTCATAATCACCGTAATTGAAACATTTCAGAGCTGTTCTTGACTGATATCCATGATCTTCTGGCTTTTTGTCAGCAGATTCTTTATAGAACTCTAATGCATCGTCAAACTGATTCATTTTTGAATATAAAACACCGAGAGCTTGATACGAGCATGCGTTGTTAATATCCATTATTATTCTTTCAGCTTTTTCATAATCACCTTTGGCTAAATACATCTTGGACAGTGCTTGTTTTGCTTCAGAAATATAATAAGTATTGTTCTGCTCATTAATCAAATAATCAAAAAACCATTTAACATCATTAACATCATGATTGAACTTAAGATGATGTAAGAGAGTAATAAATATATTTCTTTCCAAGTGATCAAGGTGATAAGTTTTTTCTGAGTTAAGATATTTTCGTAGCATTTCCATTGTTTTTAATTCTTTACCAATTTTGCTGTAATAATATGCTTGTGCCCAGTGACTTACTGAATAATCTAAACCTTTGATATGTTTGATATGATTTTTTGCTTTATCAAGCTCATTTAAATCTAAGAACAGTATTACTTGGTAACTATGCGCTTTTACGCTGTCAGGAAAATGGGATAAGTATTTGTCAATAACATCTTGAGCATCTTCATGGTCTTTGAGCGGATTTTGGTAATATATCCAGAATAAATGAGAATAAACAATATCAATCTTAGGATTCTTTTTTTGGATAGAAACATACATTTTTTCTGCATCTTTATACTCTCCTTTAGAATATACTACAGATGCTTTTTTAAGAATATCATCTGTAACCTTTCCTGTATAGACAGTATTTTTGACACTTAAAAATAATCCAGTCAAGAATACACAAATAACTCCAATAAGAATAACATGCTCATACTTTGTTAAACGCATTTTTATATTTTTTTCTATTGAAATTATACTATATAAATGTTTACACGTAAAAGTTAATTTAAAAACATGTGACAGAAAAAATATAAAGGGAGTTGTATATTAGGAGATCATGAAGTTAAAAAAAAGACTGAAAAATATAATGTTATTAATTTTCACTGTTCTTTTTCTGATAATTTTTTTTGAAATTATATTTTTATTGATAGAAGACATTGATTTTTATTCAAGTACAGGTTACACAATTGATTCTGAGAACCAATACAAAGGTGATCTAAGAAAAAGAGTGCACGTTCATTCAGACATACCAGGGTTAAGCTATGAATTAAATTCAGGAGTAAATCTAGACTGGCAAAACATTGATATTAATATTAACTCGTTCGGCATTCGTGATAGAGAATTTTCAAAAAATAAACCAGAAAATTCTTACAGGATAATTGCTCTTGGAGATTCTGTTACTTTTGGTCAAGCAACTTTGCTTAATGATACATTTTTAAAAATACTTGAATCAAAACTTAATAACAATTTTGATAGTGAATATGAAGTTATGAATGCAGGAGTTAGTGCATATAACTTAGTACAAAAATACATTTTTCTTGAAACAAAGTTAATTGAATATAAACCAGACATGGTCTTGGTGAACTTTGTGCAAGATGATTATGGACCTACAAATGTGTTAAAATATTCAAAAGACGGGTCAGAAGGCAGCAAACCTGTAACAAACAAGTATGAATTGTTCAGTGTTAACATGCCAAGTGTTTTTCCTGTTTCTAAAAAAATAAATATGTTTTTACTAAGATATTCTGCGTTCTACAGGTTTATAAATCTAAGAATATACAATATGCTTTCACGAATCGATCCAATCAAATATCCGTCAGAGATATACAAATTGATTGGTGGCAATACAAATATAGATTATAATAGAGATTCAATAGGTAAATTTCATTCATTGTCTCAGAAACACGGATTTAAATTAATAATAGTTTCATTCCCAAATTTAATTAAAGATAGTAATGTTAATGATGAATGGATTTTGACTTACCCTGAATCAGAATATAACATAACAACTATTGATCTATATCCTTTAATAGATGAAAAAGATGTAGACTGGGAATCTATAAGACTTGCACCTGATGATTATTCACATTTGAACAATAAAGGACATGCAATTATTGGAGATGTTTTGTATAATGCGTTAATAGAAATTATTGAAAAATGAAATTATCAATTCTTGTACCAGTTTATAATGAAGAGAACCATATTAAGAAAGTTCTTGAATCTATTTTAAAAGTTAAATTTCCTGTTACATATGAGATCATTGTTGTTAATGACGGATCAACAGACGGTTCACTAGACGAAATAAAAAAAGTAAAATCAAATAAAATCAAAGTAATTTCTTACACTAAAAACATTGGCAAAGGTTATGCAATTCAACAAGGGTTAAAACTTGCTAAAGCAGACTTTTTTATTATACAAGACGCAGATTTTGAATATGATCCAAAAGAGATTCCTAAATTAATAAAACATTTAATAAAAAACCAATGTGATGTGGTTTTTGGTACAAGATTTATAAAATGTAACCAACATAATATAATTTATTATTTTGGAAACCAAATAATAACACAAACAGCGAATTTACTTTATAATAGAAAATTTACAGATGTTACAACATGTTACAAAGCGTTTACTAAAAAAGTAAAACAAAAACTTTGTTTAAAAGAGAAAGGTTTTGGTTTTGAAACAGAATTTACAAATTATGTTTGTAAGAATAATTTCAAGATAAAAGAAATTCCAATAACATTTAAACCACGGTCTAGAAAACAAGGTAAAAAAATTAGATTGAAAGATGGATTTGTTATGTTGTCAAAACTATTCTTTTACAGGTTTAAGAATTAATACACGGTTTATCTTAGTTTTTTCAAACTTAGTATCATCATAATACTGTTCATATTGTTCCATATTGATTAATCTTGTAACAGCTTGGTCAATTATTAATATATAATCTCCTGAATAAGTGTCTTCTTTAATGTGATCCTCTGCGATTTCATACAAGGACTTAGCATTAAAATTATTCAATTGGTTAAAAATTTCAGGCGTAATAAAATAACTTAATTGGTAAGCATTGTTTGATTCAGTGACAGCGAATGATATTCTTTGTGGAAGATCTGTGGCAATGTATAATTTAGTATCTTCTGGAATGTTGTTTACTAAGAAATCTCTTAGTTCGTAATATTCACCAGGTGGTATAAATTTGGTTTGTTTATATTTGCTATAATTGTTGTAAGTAACTGTTAAAAAAGGAATCATGAGAAGAGTTATTAAAACTGTTGCTACAATTTTATTTTTAGTTATTTTTGTAAAACTCTTGTTAAAAAAATCAACAGTAAATGGAATTAAAAAAATAATAAAAATTACACTATACCTTGTATATTCATCACCGTAGGAACTAATAAAGATAAAGTTATGGCTCATGACCATTATTTGATAAAAAATATAGTTCAGAACAAAAAAAGCAATCATTAGGTATTTGTGCTTGTACTTTTTTATATGTTTAAAACACAGTAACATCCCTAATAATCCAGCAACAAACAAAAACAACGGGTAGTTTGCTATCAAATATTTAGTGAAAGTTAAAAACATTTTCCAGTCAAAATAATTTACTAATGAATCAAACCCACCGCCTACATAATAAAATTCAAACGGGTTTTTATACATGAAAAATAGTTTTGTCATATAGTAAACTGGAAAACTTGATGTTAAAATTATGAACCAGATTAGTCGGATCAATTTTTTTCTTAATAATAAAACAAGGGCTAACACAGGAATTATTAACCATGCTTCCTGTCTCATCATACTAGCAAAAGCAATGAAAATCATTGACAAAACAAACTGTTTGTTTTTGTTAGAACCCAAATAACTAATAAAATAATACAATCCTGCTATCAATCCAAAATACATAGGACCATAACTTAAAGTGTTAATACTTAGCATAATATGTTGTATGCTCAAAGAGAGTATTACACTTGAAACAATCGCTGTTGTTTTTCCAAACAATTTCCTAGACAATAGGAAATAGAAATAGATAGTAAACATGCCAAGAATAAAGTTAAACAATCTAGGCATTAAAACAGCGCTAATTATTGGTTTGAACATAAATAGTAAGAACGCAAGTATGTACTGATAACCACCCGGATGGTTGTGCCAGACAGGAAAATGTTTAGTTTTAACAATTCTCATTGCATCTCTGACATATGCAGGAGATTCTTCATTGTAATAGTTTTCAGTTGTTGTTAGAAAATATAGTCTGGTAACAAACGCAATTAATAAAATTATACTTATTATCTTAAATTTTTTCATTCTTGTATATCATAGAAATCCAATAAATTAGGATTTCTTTTGTTCATTTTATGCTTGTTCCTTACAATGTATAATTGGATTTCTGGGATCCCAAAAAAGTAATCTTTTTGCAATAATCTTGATTAACATTCTATTTAGTCATACGGATTTACTTTTTTGTGGATGTTAATATTAACTCTGTACCGAGTGGTTGTATCAGTTTTATTTTCAATCTTTTCAATAATTTTGAAATTACCTTTGCACATGTTCCAGTTTGTTATCAACGGCTGAATAATTTGAGTATGCACTTCTGATTCTTTAGGAAGAAAGATTACACTATACTTGTCATAGCTAAATTTGCCATCGTAATCAATCACGAAATCTTGGTTACAAATATATTCTTTATTTCTATATTGAGTATTATCCAATGGGTCACAGTTTGTACTACCTCCTGAACCAATGCAAAAAATGCCTCTATCTATAGTGTATGATAATCTTTTTAACAATATTTTATGGTATAAAGCATCTAACAGTTCAGAGTTTGGTATGATTAAAATTGATGAATTATGTTTATCAGTGTTATTAACAATTGTGCTTGTTATCCTGTCAAGTTCATAATCAAAATGTCTCGGAGAAGGTAATCCATATTTAAACAAGTCATTAGAAGTAACAATCCCGTAATCAGAGACATAGTTACTATAAATAAAATTGTTCATTAAAACTACTAATATGATTAAGTAAAATGAATATGACAAAAGTTTGTTTTTTGACATAGTAATTATTTTATAAAATACATATCCAAGGATTAGTGCAAATGCAGGTATCATTGGTAACAAATACCGAGTGTTTTTCCACGGTGCATAGCTTATGATTATGTATGGGATAAGAATCCAGGAAATTATTAATGATTTATGCTTTGATTTTAAAAATAAAAAGATTAGTAAACAATACAGTACATACTGTAGAAAATAGCCAAACACTGCTGGAAAAAATGTTTTGTAATAAATTTTGAAATTATCATAAGTCCATGGGTCATACCCGCCTATCTGGATAGAATAATCTTTGTTAAGATCTATGCCCCTTTGTATAATAAAAGGAATTTTGTTATAGTACCAAGCTGAAAACAATAATAATCCGAGTAGTATTGCTATGCTCAAATTTTGTATTTGTTTTTCTGTAGTTTTATTTATAGGCCAGAACGAGTAAATAAAATAGCACAAGAATGGACCTATTAAATATGTTACAAACGCCCATTTTATTAAAAGACCTAGACCGCAGCTTATACCAAACAAAATCGTGAATGTTTTATTTTTGAATTTGTTAGAATAAACAAGAAAACATATGCTAACAGCAACAATTGATGCCAGTGCAAAGTCTGCCATGTAAACCCTTGAATAACTATAAATGCCTGGAAAAAAGGATAGTATTAACACAGATAAAACACCGTAGTGAGAATTTTTCAGTTTCTTAGCAAGATAATACACAGAGAATAATAGTAATAATAAATAAACAGAATTTGTTAATGCAGCAGCGTCTTGTGTTTTTCCTAACATTAAATAAAATGGAAATGAACTTATCATTAACAATGGCGGGTAAAACAAACCTTTTTCATTCCACAGTACTTGAAGCTGTTTAAAATCTAAACTTTTAATTGCATAATAATAATTAATACTTTTTAATCTATTATCTGCAAGATCGTATGTGTAATATGTACTGTCCTGGTACAATACAACAATATTATTAACAAGATGGAACAGGAAAATTAGTGTTACGAGGACTAAGTATTTTTTATCTGATCTTTTTTTCATTTTACTAGATAATCTCCAAGCACCAAGTAATCAAGTTCACTTTCAACAAATGCTCTTATTGCATCTTTAGGTGTGCATACAATAGGTTGTTCGTGAATATTAAAACTTGTGTTAATAATACATGGCAGCTTTGTTAGTTTCTTGAATTCTTTTATTATATTGTAATAAACAGGATTATCTTTTTTATTGATTAACTGTGGCCGTGCTGTGCCGTCAACATGCAGAACACCTTGACAATTATTTTTCATCCATTCTGTGCAATCAAACGTAATTGTCATGAACTTTGCAGCATGTTCTGCCCCTTTAATGTTTTTGAAACATTTATTAGCGTCTTCTTCCAGAACAACAGGTGCGAATGGCATGAATTCTGTTCTTTTAAGTTTTTTATTCAACCAATCATTAACAGTTTTATCATCAGGCCTATATAAAACACTTCTATTACCTAATGCTCTTGGCCCGTATTCCATTCTGTCGTTGTAATACGCAATGACATTACCTTTTGCTAGAAGATTGGCAATCTCTTTGCCTGGATTTGTTAGTTTTTTATAATTAAGATTTGATTTCTCAAGTTCTGCTTTCATTTGTTTGTCAGTATAATCAGGTCCTAAAAATAAATTAGTTATTTTGTTTGGGTTTGGTTTAATATACGCAAGAGCAGCACCAACTGCTAACCCTCCATCGCCCATGTGCGGGAACACAAAAAACTTGTCTATATTTTCATGTATTCTTTGGTTAAGCTTAACATTTGCAAAAATACCTCCTGCAACACACACATTTTTTATTTGAGTTTTCTTAACCCAGTATTGTAGAAATTTGATAAATTCTGATTCAAGATTTTTTTGTAAGCCTGCAGCAACATCTTTTCTTTTGTATTTTTTTAATTTCCTGAATATTCCTTTATTTTTTGATACAGGAATTAAATGATTAAGTTTGTTAAAACCACCTTTGCCATTGTAAAAAAGTAATTTGTTCATTAACCTTAATGTTTTATCAGGATTTCCGTACGCTGCTAACCCAAGTATTTTACCTTCGTGCCGAATAGCTTTAAACCCTAACAATTCAGTTATTCTTGAATAATATAAACTAATAGAGCTTGACCCAGTTTCTTGGTAGATTCTCCTTATTCTGTTATTATCACCAATGTTAACAGTTAGAGTGATTCCGTCACCCATTGCATCAACTGTTATAACTAAAGCTTTGTCAAAACCTGAATATGAATAAGCTGAGTATGCATGACATGCGTGATGGTCATACAGTCTTATGTTTTTTATAGATAATTTATTTGATATAATTTTTTTAGATACATTAGATTCAATCCTTGTCAAGTTTAGTTTTTTCAATAATATCTGATACATAAAATATGCATTTAATGAATAACTAAACTGCGAACGTTTTTTTAGACCAGAATAAGGTTTGTTATATTTTCTTAACAAAGCAATAGGAGTCATGTGAGAAGCATACGCAACATTAACATTATTTCTTTGATTCTTAGGTATTTTACTTAAACAAGCATTAAATGACTGAATAGGAAACATTCTGGTTAATTTTTCTCTGTTAATTCTTTCTTCATTAATAGCGAACATCAAATTAGAATTTTCAAACAAACAAGCACCAGAATCATGATTATCACAAACCCCTATAACATACTCCATAACAATCTATAAAAACTTACAAATTATTAAACTTAATTATGTGTGGGATCGCGGGGTGTAACTGGGAGGACAAAAAACTCTTACAATCAATGTGTAAGATTATGAATCACAGAGGACCAGACCATAGTGAATATTTCTTTGACAAAAACATCAGTTTAGGATATAACAGATTAAGCATTATTGACCTGAAAACAGGTAACCAGCCAGTTTATAATGAAGAAAACACACTAGTTTTATTTTATAATGGCGAACTGTACAATTACCAAAATCTTAGGGAAGAGTTAGAAAAAAAAGGTCACAGATTTAAATCTGCGTCTGACACAGAAGTTATTATCCACGCTTACGAAGAATACGGTGAGTTATGTGTTAATTATTTTAATGGCATGTTTGCGTTTGTGATTTATGACATTGAAACCAAGAAACTTTTTATTGCACGTGATCGTTTAGGAATTAAACCAATGTATTATTATTTTAAAGATAAGAAATTCATGTTTGCTTCTGAAATAAAAGCCATTCTACAATATGATGAAATTAAAAAAGAAATATGTTACCCTGCACTAAACGACTATTTGTCTTATAGGTACACAACAGGACAGAATACTATGTTGAAGAATATTTTTAAATTACTACCAGGACATTATTTAATTTTTGAAAATAACAATTTGCTTATTAGAGAATACTGGGACTATAAACCAGACAATAACAATCATGGTTTAGATTATTACTCTAAAAAATTCAAAGATTTGTTAGAATCTTCTATTAAACATAGAATGATAAGTGATGTTCCAATAGGTGCATTATTATCAGGAGGTATTGATTCAAGTTCAATTGTTGCAATGATGGCTTTGAACTCAGACCAGACAATAAAAACTTACACATTAGGTTTTGAAGAAAGTAATAAAAACGAATTTGACGCTGCAAAATTAGTTTCTGACAAGTTTGAAACAGATCATAAAGAGATTATGATAGATTCTAGTTATGTTAACCAATTGCCAAAAGTTATTTGGCACTTAGACGATCCAGTTGCTGATCCGACTGCTATTCCTAACTATGTTTTAGCTAACAAAGTAAGTAAAGATGTTAAAGTATTGCTTAACGGCGACGGTGCAGACGAACTGTTAATGGGCTATGAACAGTATAAGTTAATGACTATGTTAAAAAAATATCAAAAAACACCTTCATTGTTAAGGTCTTCAGTGCTAACCTCGTTTAACATTATGCCAAATGAACCTTTTTTCTATAAACTTGAAGAGTTTGTTAACAAAGACAATAATCTAGCTAAATCATACCATGCATTAGTATCAATATTTGGTTCAAAAGAAAAACAATTGATTGTTAAGAAGGGATTGTTACCTGAACTAAAGATCCAGAACTCAGAGAGTAAAGTTAGACGGTTTTTTGACAAAAAAACTGAGTTTCTTAATAAGATGAGTTATCATGATATGATGACCTTTTTGCCAGATAACATGTTATTGAAATACGATAAAATGACAATGGCACATTCTGTTGAAGGCCGTGTACCTTTTTGCGATCATAGGATAGCAGAGTTTGCTGCATCATTACCTGTTAAATACAAACTAAACGGATCAATTGACAAGTATATTTTAAGACATTCAATGAAAGGCATTCTTCCGGATGAAACTATTAAAAGAAAGAAGCAACGGTTTTTTGTACCTACAGAAAATTGGTATAATAAAGAGTTTGGTAATTATGCAAGAAAAACAATCTCTGATAAACATGAAATAGTAAACAAATTTTTTAACAAATCTTACATAGAAAAACTATTTAACAGAAACAAGTTATTATCTCATAAACTTCTGAAAATTAATTCTTTAACTAAACTTTATTACACAAGACAGTTATGGACAATAACTAATTTTGTTGAATGGTATGATATATTTGTTAATGGGGATAAGGTTTGATAGTTTATATTTAAGAAGCATTATTGCAGTTAATATTTCTTTTTGCCTTAAAATTATTTATTAAATGTAGTAAACGTTCGTTTAATAGGTGTTACACGAAATGGAGAAAATGATAACTCAAAATTTGTCACAAATGTAGCCTGCAACTTCAACTAAATGTTCTCTTTGTGCTGGGGAAACTTCACTAAACGTTGTGTTTTCCAGTTCGTCAAGATTGTGAATACTAAGAATGTTACTATTACTTACATAAGATATCATTTTACAAAGTTGTAAATAAAACATTGCTGTTTCAAGAGCACTCACATAAGGGTTATCTCTTTTTATTACACCAAATTTATTGGAACCTAGTTCAAGTTCTTGTATTGCATCATAAAAGGCACGATTTCTAGTAACTAGATCGAACTCAAGTTCATCTACACCCCTTTTTTTAAGCTCTATGAAGAAGGCGTTAACATACAGATGTGGATTAACGTCGCTTTCTGGAAGAGGTGACATGAATTATTAAATATAATTAATTTATTCTCCGCCAAGAATACTGCAGGTCTGTTAGACCCGCAGATGAATTGGC
>CAZEKF010000002.1:123716-129453 GCA_964512765.1 uncultured Methanosarcinales archaeon | reverse complement strand
TTGATAATTCATCAGATTTACCTTTATTAACAAAATAAAGTGTCATTCCTAATAGTACAACAAGTACTACACCTATTACAATAAATAATGTTGTTTGTCCTTTTTTCAACTAGATCACCTTTTCCTACATAGTCCTAAAATTAGCATTGTTAAATAAATCCATAAGTTTACTGGTATATAAATATTACCATATAGTATATTAGTTTTCTTAAGAAAAGTCTAGTATGTTTTAGTTTTTGCAAATGTCTAACCTAACAATAATCGGCGGCGGTGGTGGCACGTAATAAAACCCTGGCTGTTCTTTTTCAGAAAATGCGTTACATCCAGAAGTAGAAATGTCGTCAATCTTTTTTTGTTTATTTTTTTCTATTGTTAACCTGTACGATTTTTGCCATTCGCCTAATGTAGCATCTAACGCATTCTGAATTGTATCATGCGCATATTCACAACAATCTTTAACATTACTTGAACTACACAAATCATTCCTGTTACTGTAACAATCTTTTATAATGTCTGAGACAATAACATTTTTTTCAGTTTTTGTGTTCATAAGAGTATTCAAAAAACTTTGGCTTAACTTCGGATCAATAAAAGAATCCGACGGCGACGATTGTTTTTTCAACCGTTGAGATATCATGAAAAAACCTGCTATTACTAATATAATAACTATTATTACTATTCCAATGATTTCTGTCTGTGCTTTTTTTCTCATTGTTCTTCTTACATTATTTTTTCGTACTGTTCAACTTGTTTGAACAGTACCGGGCTTGTTTCCCTCAAGGCACGAGAAAAGCATAGCTTTTCGGTGCACCAAAAATGCAAAGCATTTTTTCGTGCTTTTTTAAAGGCTTGTTATTCATAAACACCCAGTTTAATATATCCAAAATAATTGCTGTTTTCTGTTACATCTTTTAAAAGTACAGGAAACTGTACTAACCGTTGCCCAGAATAGTCTGGTTTTGGATTATCATAAACTACCCATCTATCTATCTCCTGGTTAACCCCTGGACTAGGGTCGTACTGTATAATTTCAATTTTAATATATCCAAGTAACGAATGATAATACAATTTGTCAGTGTCAAGATATTTCTTGAATATTTGAATTTTTAAAATGTCATAACAATCAGGGTCAATGTTATTATTATCTGAACATTGCATCTCTGGCAAAAAATTTAACACTTGCGCTTTTTTAATTATTTCAAGTTCTTGAAACTCTTGAATCTTATCTTTTTGCGCAGATTTCTGCATAACCATAACAAAAACAAACGCAATAATTAATATTACAAATATAATTAATAAAACAAAAGCATTCTCCATTATTTGCAATTGTGATTTTTTGTTCATTTTATAACTAATAAACAGTCGGACAAGATCTCTTGTTAATGTTTGTGTTCAAATCTTGTAATTCTTTTTTTACTGAACTGATTTTACCTAATAGTTGTGGAGTAATTTTTTCTGTTTTTGATACTGATTCTAATTCTGATAATAATGATTCTGCTTGATCATAAAATGAAACACTGCACAACGGCATAAGATCTGACTTTTTAATTAAACTGATTCTCTGCTTTAATATTGTAGAAAATTTGTTAAGTCTTTTTATTGCTTTTAACAAGTTACATTCGTATGACCCAAGATTTTCTGAATATAATGCTGCTATTAAAGTTGGTGTGTCAAAGTAATATGTTTCGCCTGTTTTTATAAATTCGTCTTGATCTTTTTCATAAAAAATTATAGTTTTCTTACTCTCGTCAATATATAACGCAGAAACGTCTGTATCTTTTAAATCTACCACGCTATTGTCTAAATAAGAACTGGTGAAATCTTTTGAAAATGAATAGAATTTTATCTTATAATAATTTTGATTTTCAAACTCTTCAGCATTGCTAACTTTTTCTAAAGTAAGATGTTCAGGTAAATCTTTTTTGATAATATTATCACCAACTGAAACATACGCAATGTCTGGGCTTGTTAAATAAAGAAAGTAATTAACTCTGAACGGCATGTCCCATCCAATTGAATATGACAAGATTCGTTTTTTAATTATACTTGGACTAAACAACGGCACAAACTCTGTTGACCTGCCTCCTAAACTTGAACCTTCAATTGTGTACGAATTGCAACTATCTTCGTCTGTAGCAACTTCTAACTCAAGCCCGGGTAAGACAATAGAATTTTCAGTATTTTCACTGGCCTGAACACTAACAAAGATTTCATCAAAATAATTAATAGCATCAATCTCTAACTTTATTTTTGAACTTTTCCTAACACCGGATGCAATATTAATAAAAACTGCCAATATTATTACTCCAACTATTGCAACATATATCCAGTTAAATTGTATGCTTATCTGTGCTTTTTTCATTATGTCTATAACGTACTATTCAGCTCGCCTGAATAGTACCGGATTTGTTTCCATCAAAGCTTTTTTAAAGGTTTGGCGGATCTGTCCTTTCTTCATTTATTTTAAAAAATCAACAAGTTTCTTCCTGCTCCTTTTTCAAACATGCTTTTTTACCAGCACCTTCAAACCAAATTTTCATTAATCCTTGATTTTCAACGCATAAATAATCTTCTGACACGTCCATGTTTTCAACATAAAACGATTCTTCAATTATATCTTCTTTTAACAAAAAAACATTTTTCTGAACATTATCACTAACAATATCTTCGATAAACGCATTACCAATATTTGCACTAATCTCAAACTCATTATTCTCGTTCATCGAATCTATAAAACATATTGTGTCAAACTTTTCAGGCAAGGTAAACTCAAACTTTTTGATAGAACCGTAACTTCTTGTTATTTTATGAACCTCACTCTCAAAATCAATTTTAAAATCATCAATTGGAACTTTGCTTGTGAATCCTAGTATGGTTGAGATTGCTTTATACCCAACTAACAAAATAACAGCAATAATGACTGCTGCTAATATGTAAACAAAAATTTGCGATGATATCTGTGCTTTATTCCTCTTCATCTTTGTTCTTACCTCGTTTTTTAATTTTTTCAATATCTTCATAAGCATCTTCTTCAGATATATGGTCCAGTCTGTCAAAAACATTTTCTTTTTGATCAGGTTTAGATGTTTTTTTTGGTGATAACCTTGGTTTTTTTGTAGAATCATCAACAAACTCGTCAAATATTGATGTTTTTTCTTTTAACCGTAACTCTTCTCTTTTTCTTCGAATTTCTCTGTCAAGTTCTGAATCAAACACAATCTTTTTTGCAGGTTGTTGTTTTACCCGGGGTTCATTAGGTAATTTCTGCATTTCTTTTTTTGCAGTGTTAAAATTAACAAGTGGTTTTTTAGATTTGTTAGTTTTTATTTCATTGGTAGGTTTTGATTTTTTTGGTGAACCTTTTGTAAAAAACATAATTCCAAAAGCAATAGCTGTAATACCTGCAACAAACAAAATTATATTAAACAAATGTGATTTAGGAAACTCTGACTTTTTTCTTGGGTCAGTGTTTTTATCTATTTCAACTTTATCACTATAGCCGTCTCCGTCAGTATCTTCTTTGTTTATGTTTGTCCCGTACCTACACTCATACTTATTAGTTAACCCATCTTCATCATTATCTTCACTTGCATCATCAGGATCTTCAGGGTCAAGACCACATTCATTTTCTTTGACATCTGTAATCCCGTCATTATCTGTGTCAAGGTCATCGTCTATTGGATAATCTAAAAAGTCATTAGGGTCTGTCCTTTCTTCAACTTCAATGTTATCATCAAAACCATCGCCGTCTGTATCTTTTTGAGTAATGCTTGTTTTATATGTTAAACATTCTTCTTTGTTAGTTAAAGTATCATTGTCATAGTCAAGCAACGCATCTGCAAGGTTAATGTTTAACCCACACTCTATTTCTTTGTTATCTAAAATACCATCTTTATCACTATCAATTTTATCCTCTGCACAGTCAACGTCTGTAACAACTGTACAATTGTTTAGACAAACCTGGCCTTGTTTACCTGCACAACATGTAATATTAGAACTACATTCCGTGTATTTAACAGTAGCACTGTCAAAAATACTCAAACCTTTTTTGTCTGTTAAATTAAAACAAAATTTTGATTCGTTTTTAATCAAAACTTGGGAATAATATCTTTTTAAAATTGCATTTTCGCAACTTTCTTCTGGACGGATTACAGAATAATATTTACTTTTACAAGTACCGCTGTCATCTTTGCAGTTCAAAATAAGTTTTATCCCATCTTCAGTTAGTTTTGAAACAAAACTAACTATTGGCGGCTGGTTTTCTTCGCATAACTTATCAGTTTCTGGTAATATTAATGTCCCTGAACTCTTTTTAGCCTGGCCAAGGTTACCTGCAATGTCAACTGCATAAATTTCCCAGAAATATTTTTTAGATAGTGTAAGGTTGTTTGAAATATATTCAATGCTTGTTAAATTAGATTCATTCTTAAACAAAACATTGTTCAGTGAGTCAAGTAATTTAACAACATAATGGGATATGTCAATGTTGTCCTGGGCTGAAAACTCGACTGATAAAGATTCATTGTTGCATGTTTTTTGATCTGCTTTAATTGATACAGACGTTGGAGGTTCTGTGTCAACTGTAAATTCTACTACTGTTTCAATCACGCTCGCATCATTAAACGTGCATATTACAGGAAGTGAAAAAAACCCGTCTGTAAGATTTTCCTGTTGTATAAAATGCACTTTTTCATTGCCTTGAGGAAACTGGTTCAAATATCCTTGCCCGAATTTACATGTTGAATCTTTGTTTGTAATAACCCTAATCTCAACTTCGTCCTCGTTATAATGTCCTGTTGGACTAAGTTCTGTTATTTTGTTTGATACTGATAAATTAACTTCAAAACTAACAATGTCAATGACTGACCATTGCGCTTTGTTCATACACGCTGCAAAAAATAAATATCCTGTTTGATCTTCAATCATTGGAGTTGTGTATTTTGTTAATGTTTGAGAACTTTCTGTATGAAACTCTGATTCGTTTATGTCAACAAACAATGAATCAAGTTCTTCTAATGTAATGTTTGAAGATTTAAACCTGCATATTGTTTTGTCATCTGTCTCAGCTATTAACTTAACTTCCAACCGTTCAATGACTGGGCTAGGGTCAGCTATCAAAGATATCATGTTAGGCGGTGTTCGGTCAACACTCAATTTTATTTCTTCAGCAAATCCGTCGTTAATGTAATTATTATCTTTAGTTTTACATATTACATATATTGATGTTTCATACTTGTCAGGAGTGTTTAGAGTAAACTCTTCAATTTTATGATCATAATCATCTTCTGTTGAAAAGATTTGGTTAGGGTTGTCAATAGAATCGTATTTATTAAGCGGTGACGTGCTATATTTACACTCAGAAGCGTTTTCTGTTCTTACAACAAAATTAAAAACAGATACCGAAGCAACACCAAAGCTAGGTTCTAAAAGAGTAATTTTGTTTAAACTTCCTGTTGGAAAACTGGAATTATCTGTTAAATTTGTGTTGTAATAAATTTCCAATCCATCTGTATACCCGTCCAGATCAGTGTCATTGCTGATTGGACTACTATTATAATTATATTCTTGTAGATTATTTAGTGAGTCAGTGTCAGGGTCACCGCTTGCTATTTGTGTAAGGTTAGTAAAATAATTAATTTCCCAAGTATCATCCAAACCATCTGCATCTGTATCTTCTGCATAAACAAAAGATAATAAGCTTAAAAATATTATAACTAATAAAATCTCGTGTATTTTT
>CAZEKF010000002.1:79277-123616 GCA_964512765.1 uncultured Methanosarcinales archaeon | reverse complement strand
ACAATCTTAAACTTATTTTCTTCAAGTTCCAATGTAACAATGTCATTTGCGGTTGATCTTTTCAATACTTGTTTCAGATTGTTCAAGTTTAAAGCAATCTTAACTTCTTTCTCTACTTGGTATTCAGTGAAACTTGAACTTAACAGTTTAAATATAACCATTGCAACATTGGCTGGATCCATCGCTACTAGATCTATTGAATCTTTAGTTACAGTAAATCTTGCTTCAGTAACCAGATCAGAAATAATTGACACACTATCTTTTAATAACCTTGAATCTGCTAATGTTAGTTTCATAATAATAACCCCCTATGTTTTTTTATACTGTAATGAATAAGTTTTTTATTTATAAAACTTGCTGAGAGTAAGGAAGCAGGTTTTATATATGAAATTCTCTGATTCCTCAGAAATTTTTTAATTTCTGGGACCCAAAAATCTTTGATTTTTGTGGTTTCAGCTTAAAAACATTGTGAAATCATTAAAGAGAATAAAATTATGCAGGTAATTGTTCATAAAACTGCTCTAATACAGTTCTTCTTTGTTCAAACGTGTTTTCATAATTTTGAATAGTTTTATGAGCTAATCCATCAAAATATTTGTTAATATATCTTGTACCTATCTCTACTAAACCTGCTGTTGTAGAGACAGCATCAACCGCCAGACTAACTGCTGGGTCACTAAGTATAGGAACATTTGGGCTTTCAATGTTTGATCCGATGTTAGCAAGAAGAGTACCAAACTCATATCCTAATGTTTTTATCACCATAAAGTTTCCTTTTTTGAACTCTATATATTTTCTTTCTCTTTTAAAAATTCCAACAGGTTCTGCATAAAAAGTACTTCCTAATTTACCTACGTACCATGATTTCCATCCTATGTCAAGAATATCTGCTCCTAAAAAGATTGCTCTTGTTTTTTCATCTACTATTGAAAGAATAAATTCGCCTGTCTGAATCAATGGGTCTAAAAAATCAATAATTTTTCCATGACGGTATAAACCAATTGTTTGCTGAAAAATTTCTTCAGCTTCGTCTGCAAGTATTGCGGTTTCAATAAAAGATAGTGGTACTTCTTCATTTATTTGAGCAAGTCTATCTAATGCAGCGCCTCTTCTATCAAATGCAGTATTTCCCATTAATCGTTTATATTCTTCTTTATGTGCATTACCTTTCTGAATAATCTCTTGAACTGCTGGTACAGATAACTCGTCTGTAAAAGAATCTTTATCATGGTCTGTTTGAGAAATTCTTACTCTATCAGTGTCATCTTGAAGACGATCACTAAGACTAACTCCATGACTGTAATTTATCTCAAAACCTTGTTTTAGTAATATTATTCTTGCTCTTTCATTAGGATTACCACTTAATAAACCTCTAAGTGGCTTAACAAGCCAATTTGGTATGTGCACCATTTTAACATAAAAATATATAAAACTAATATTTAAGGTTTTTGTTTTGTTACTATTAAAAAATAGTTAATTTAAGTTTAGAGTTTTTCCATCTTCCATAACATGCACAGTTTTATTTCTTTCATAACCCATTTCTTCTGTCAAAGAAACCATATGTTGCGCTCGTTCAGAATCAATGTGAGAAGGAATAATGTGTTGTGGTTTTAGCATTTTAATAAATTCTCTATGATCTTCTCTGCTTGCATGACCACTTGCGTGAATGTCTTTAAAAATCCTAACTTTTGCTTTTCTTAATTTAGATTCTAATATTTCACGATTTTTAATATTAATTTCCCCAGGTATAGTTGTGCATGAAAAAATAACATGATCTTCAGGGTATAATCTAAACCCTAACTTATTATCAACTAAACTTGACAACACTGCGTTTGGCTCACCTTGATGTCCTGTACATACTATTAAATATTTGTCACGACCTTGTTTTTCAATTTCTTGCAATTTTCTTTTCATTTGTCTTCGATAACTACATATGTCAATATACTTTGAAAATTTTACTAAACCAATATCTTCAGCTGCGTAAACATACTTTGCTAAACTTCTGCCAAAAAATACGATCTTACGCTTCATTTTTTTTCCGAATTCAATAATGGATTTCAATCGTGCAATGTGCGACGAAAATGTTGTTACAATGACTGCTTTATTTTTTGAATCTGTGTTCAACATAACATCCCTTAACATTTCTTTAGCAATAGATTCAGAAGGTGTTTTCATGTGAAGATGTGCATATAATGAATCAAGCATTAATACTTTAATCTGGCCTTGGTCACCTAATTGTTTCAATCGTTTATAATTAGGTTTACTACCTAAAGTTGGGTTGTTGTCAAGTTTAAAATCATTTGAATAAACAACTTGACCGTCTGGTGTATGAATAACAACAGTGATAGCGTCCGGAATACTATGTGTAATGTTGATAAATTCAATTGTGATTGAATCTGTTATTTTTAATTTATTATTGTTAGTAAGTGTTACAATTCGATTATGTAACACAATTTCTTTGTCCTTTAGAATAGCTTTAATCACAGAACTTGTATAAGGCGTACATATTATCGGTGCGTTGTACCTGTGTGCCATGTAAGGTATTGCTCCAATATGGTCGAGATGGCCATGGCTTGGTATAATAGCTTTTACTTTTTCTTTTAAACTAATTATACAATTATCATTTGGCACAGCTTCTGCACGCATTAACTGTTTTAATGAAAAATGTTCTAGATCGTCTTCACCTTTTAAATTAATGTAATTTTCTAAATGAAGGCCCATGTCAAGAATAATAACATCGTCTTTGTATTTAACTGCGGTCATGTTCCTGCCAATCTCTGAATAACCGCCAATTGTTGTAATTTCTATCATTGTTTTTGTCATTGTTAGTTGCTCGCATATAAAAAACTATTTATATGACAACACTTCAATAAATGAATATTTAATATGGTAAAAAAAGCACAGGTCTCTAGTTTTGTAATAGTTGGTATTGTAATTGTTATTGTTGTTGCTGGGTTTTTTGTTAGCACATCTTTTAGAAACAGATCTGAATTAACACAAAGTTCTGATTCAGTTTTTTCTGCAGGTACAAGCCAAAATTCATTAGACACGTTTATACATGAATGTATTAAACAAAACGTTATTGAAGCAGAACTTGAACATGGCCTGCACAATGTGTGGTCGCCACCATTAATTGAAGAATATGTTTTAGATAACCTTCCTGATTGTTTGGATAGTTTCAAATTTTTTAAAAATCAAGGTTTTAAAGTTTCAACAGAAAAACTAAATGTAAACGCAGATGTAACGCGTGAAGCATTAATTGTTAACATTATCTATCCTGTTTCACTTCAAAAGAATAATGTTTTATTAAGTTTTGATGAACATGAATATACTTTCCCTAGAACAGTAATTGAAAAACTAAAAACAGACGAGGTTACAAGAATTGTATCCATGGATGGTTCAATGGTTCTTGAAGTACAACCAGGCACAGATGTTACTCTTAATGGACAGAAAATTGATAAAGTTGGTTTGAAATTATTAGATAGAGAATTTAATGCTTTAAGCAATTCTGTTTTAGCGGGCATGGTAGCTTTTAACGGCGTACCACATGGTGCAATATTTTCAAAACCAGTAAAAGTTACTTTATACTACAATGATGACGATATTCCTCAATTCATAAAAGAAGAAGAAATTAGTATTGGATACTATGATGATGATACAGGTTTCTGGTTTGGACTTCCAACAGAAATTGATCCTGTTAAAAATAAGCTAACAATACAAACAACACATTTTAGTCCTTACGGCGCAGTTTTATCTTGTAGTAAAGCTGAATCTCCAATCACTACAATCATAACACCAAACCTGATACAGGAAGAATGTAATCATTGTGATGAATGGAAAACTGAGGACAATCCAGATGTTGGTGATTTATGGATAAGCCATGCTACAGATCCAGCATATGTTGAAATTACTGACAATTGCGGCGGAGATGGTTCTTGTGATATTACAGAATGTATTGCCAAACCAATAATAAAAGAAGGTTTAGATAACTGTGAATCAGGTAAAGATAGCTGTCCGTACGGAACCTGTGGTTGTATGGACGATCTTGAAGAAGACGAAACCTGTAACAATGGAAGATTTGTTTGTGTAACATATTACTGGGATTATGCAACTATTGAAACTTTACAAGGTTATAGAGATTATTTTTTAAAGTTCCAAGACGATGGTGATTCGTGTATAGCTGTTGATGAACTTGGTGGTTTAGATGTTAATGCAGATAATAATTATCCTGCAACTGCAAAATTACAAGAAGATGGTGTGCTTTTAACAATAAACGACTGTTCAGAAACAGTTGAAGATGGATGTGTAATTGATCCCTATAGTACCGCTGTTAGTAATGTTGACCCACCAACTGTTGAATTTACGTTCACGGTCATAAACAAAGAAGAACCTCAACCAACAGACGCGTGCATTTACGGTAGTGTAAAAGCAGAGTTTCAAGGGTTTGGTGTAATAGAAGAAAATTCGTATTATACATGTGATAAGAATCATGATGAAAATGGTTGTATCCCAATTATTGGTGGCGATGCTACGCAACGAGTATGCGCATCATGTAGCGAGGATAATAAATGGGAACCAATGGCATCTGGTGACAAATGTGGTGATGAATGTCCTTCTGTTGAAAATTTGGGTGCAGGGGGAGGCGGTGGAGGTGGAGCAGGCGGAGGTGGCGGGGCAGGCAGCGGCGGTGACACGGGTACAGGTGGAGCAGGAGATACTGGAACAGATGATAGAGGTGAAGGTGATACCTGTCCTGAAGTTGGCGCATCGTGCCATGACATTGTATATGGTACAATAATTAACCTTGACAGTTCAATTGAAGCTCTTGACGATGAAGGTTGTGAAACTGAGGGTTATTCTGGCGAATTTTTTCTAATAAAATCTTCTGAAATTGATGGTGAATGCTGGGTCCTTGGCGAAATTCAAGATGATACAATCTACCAACAGAACGGGTTCAGACCTGACCTTTATGTAAAATTATCTGATATTGAAGATATTAGTGTAGTTATTCCTTGTGAAACTGACGAAGATTGTGAAGAAGGTTATTATTGTAGTGAAGACAAAATTTGTGTTGAAAAAGAACCTTTAAGAGTATCGCCAGTAATTGGATTTTCAGAATTATATTTTGAGGAATTCTCTGACGCAAAAACATTAAATGCGTTAAGCGTTGGTTACTTTGGCATAGAAACAGATCAAGCTGTAACTGAAGCTCAAAAAAGTGATCTTGGTTTGTTTGTAAAATATTATGGGAATGATTTTGCATCATTGCCTGATGATGATACTGTGGTTGGATATTGGTTATTGGACAATGATTGTAAAGATCAACCATTGGAAATTAATGATTTAACAACGTTGTATGGTACGTTCAAAAAAAATAATGAGAATATTCCTGTTATGTCAAACCTTAACAATTTACAATGTGCCATGGAGTATTTAAATGCTGATACTGAAAATCTAAAGTTCAGTGATACAATATTTTTCACAATTACGCCTGAAGATGTCCCTGATCCGTTAGATACAACATATATTGACGAACAAAAACAGTTAGCTAGGTCACTTGTTCAAAAAAGTGTTGAAAAATACGATACTAAAATTGTTATTATACCTGTTGTTTATGTTTCAGACCAAAATGGTGCAATAAAAGAAGCAGACTGGATCAAAGAAGTTGGTCTGCAACTAGTTGACGAAACATTCAAAGGCATAATTTTTGAACCATGGCGTGATCTCAACCCAGTTGAACCTGAAATTATCGAAGAAATAAAAGTTGCGTTCATAGCTAACCAAGGCAAAGATAATGGTGTATTAGAATTAATCAAAGATCAAGAAACAGATTTAGTGTTACATCTTGGAAATTATGGACATGAAAATGCTAATAATTGGGTATCTAAAATTAAAGATATACTAGACACTGATGAATCAATGATACCTTATATTGGTGTTGTAGGTGCAAAAGATGGTAACTGGGAAGAATATCAACAAATATTTTTTAACAGATTGAGTTTAACTCCGGATTTAATGTGTTTTGTTGTTGACGAAACTTTGATTGGGGATCAAATGGCATGCATTTACAAAAATCTTTACTTCGTATTGTCCGGTGTAGGCTTGCCTCCATATACAAGCGGTCAAAGTGATTTTGTTAAGAAAAACATTCAATTTGATGACTTTGATCAGTTTGACGTTGTAATAGACTGGAAAATGTGCGGGTGGCACAAAGCAAACTTTGATTTAAGAGTTGGATCAACAGAAAATAACCTTAATTTGGCTCAAGAATTCTATGATTCATGTCGTGAAGCAGGGGCATTGGTAATGACCGGGTTTGAAAATAATTATGCCAGGTCAAAACTATTAACTGGATTTGATCCAATTACCTCTGCACAAGAAGATGATCTTTCAGTGATTGATTTACAACCTGGCAATACTGTTGCATTTGTTACTGGTTTAGGTGGCCAAGGTTCTCACCCATATTCTCCAGACGATCATCCAAGTACTGAACCATGGTCATCAATTTACACAGAAAATTATTATTTAGAAAATGGAAATGTACAAGAAATAACAGATTTTGATAATGGTGTTTTATTTATTACTTTTAACAAAAATAACAATCAGAAAAAAGCTGTTGGTGAGTTTGTAAACATTAACGGACAGGTTATTGACAGTTTCGAAATTTCCACAGGCGAATTAGAAATACCTCTGCCAGGGTTTATTGTTGAAGTTAAAGACGAACAAGCATACATTGACGCGTTTAAAGAAATATTTTCTAAAGCAAAAGAAACTTATGTTGTTACAGATGCTTGTTTAAACAATCCAGGTGATTGTCACAATCAATTATTATGTGAAGATGCTAGACATGTCTGGGACACAAGCGCAGGTTGCGTTGAATGTTCTAATGAAGAACATTGTTCAAATAATAAAATATGTGAAAGTAATGTGTGTGTTGAACCAGAACCTGAAAAAGATGAAACAGAAAGTGATAATAATGATGAATCTGGAGATTCTTTGTTCACCTTCGCTGTAATTGGTGACTTTGGCCAACCAACTAACAAAGAAGCAGAAGTTGCTGAATTAGTTAATGGTTGGGGCGTTGATTTTATTGTTACTACTGGTGATAATACTTATGAAAAATATACAGACCAGACAGATGTATATTGGCATTTACCTGTTTATTATAATAAGTATGTTGAATCTAAAGAATTTTATCCTGTTCTAGGAAATCATGATTTTTTTGATACAGGAAATGGATATGGTTTAGCTTCACAAACATATAGAGACTATTTTACTTGGCTGCCTTCCTCAACAGAAGGAGGTAGAAGATTTTATGATTTCAAAAAAGAACATGTTCATTTTATAATGCTTAATGGCATGGATATTACTCCTTTAGGAGCATCTGAACTCGATTCTACACAGAAAGATTGGGCAGGGCCTTTAATTCAAAATTCTGATTCAAAATTCCAGATCGTTGTCACACATTATTCTCCGTATGTAACATCATATGGTTCTGAACTTGGAGAAGGAAGTCATACGTCAAACACAAACATTCAATGGCCATTCAAAGATTGGGGTGCTGATATAATTTTGGCAGGTCACAATCATGTTTATGAACAGTTAGAAGTAAACGGACTGCCAATCCTTGTAAACGGTCTTGGAGGTGGTTACATTGGTAATTTCGGAACACCGCACGAAGGTAGTAAAGTAAGGTATAATGGTATGCACGGTGCAATAAAAGCCACAGTTTATGAGAACAAGATCGTGTTCAAGTTCATTAGCATTGACGGAACAGAACAGGATAGTTTTACTCTTTCTTAAAAACGCAAAATTAAAATAGGACATTATCTGTAAATAATAATTAATTATTATTTTTTTGGTTAAATATGAATAAAAAAAGGTTGGTGTTAATAGGATTTTTTCTTTTAATAGTGCAAACAGTTTTAGGTAACACTTACATTGCAGATATTGGATTTACAACTTCAAAAACTGTTTACATGACAAATGAACGCATTGAGTTGAAAGGTAATCTCTATCTTTCAAATTATAGTACAAACGGGACATTGTTAACAAACCATAGTGCATTTGAAAACGCTTCACTTAACTTCTCGATAATTAACAAATACACTGGAAATGTTAATTCGTCATATGTCTTAAACACAACAACTAACGGAGAGTTTTATTCAAGAAGTGATTATTACACAACCGCACCGTTAATTTCTGCGCCTAGTGTAGGAAGTGAATATTATATTAGACTTAATTATACTGATCCAAACGGTACTAACTGGTGGACCCAGGCAGAAATCCAGGTAGTTAACCAGACAATTGATAAAATTGCAGTAAGCGCAGATAAAGTAAAGTACGATCCTAGCCAAAGCATGATAATTCTGGTTGAAGCTATTAGCAAAATTGGTGACAGGATAACATACATCCCGAACGTGTCAATAAATGGATCTATTAGATCAACTTCAAAAACGCGGTTGACTAATTTTAACTGTACAACAGGTGCTAATGGAAAATGTACAGTGTCAGCAACTGCTCCAAGTAGTTACGGTAATTATTTTGTTGAAGTAAACAATTTCAAAGCGTTCAGTTCATTTAAAGTTAGACGGTTTGACGTTAATATTGGTATGAAAGATGAACTTGGCCAGTCAATTAAACATACGTTTAATACTGGGGATCAAGCATCTGTTGAAGTTGGTGTCATAACAAACAGTACTTCTGAAACATACACGTTCAGCGGTGTTATCAAAGACACGTCAAAGACTGTTGTTAACAATATAACATCTACCACGCTTAACTATAGTAACACGTACACGAACAGGTATACACTTACATTAGACGCTTTAAATTTCCAGGTTGGTACGTATTTTGTAGAAGTTAATGTGACAAAGTCCAGTGGCGGCACTGTTGGTGCAACTACATCTTTTAAAGTTAAAAGTTGGGATTTAAAAATAAAGAAAAAAGATACTAACTCTGGGTTTGATTATGAGTACAGTGCGTTTCCTAGTACTGTTGTTAATTTAGAAATTTATCCAAAATGGCGTGGAAATGGATCAATAATTGATAACATTAACACAACAACTTCTGTCAATATCTCTGTACTGGATAACATGAACAATGAAATAAGTGCTTATAATTCCACATGGAATGCTAGTTGCGGAAAAGAAGGATGTTATGAACTTTCTATCACAACTCCGAGCAATGCAGGTGAGTATTATGTTTCTGTTATTATGTCACATAACGGTGAGACACAGGCAAGAAAAAAAAGGATTAATGTTATCACTGCATCAATTTTTGCAACATCAACTGATAAAGACGGTGCTTTAAAAGATTTGTTTAATGCAAATGATTTTGCTTACATTAGTTTAACTTCTAAAAACACAACTGCAGATGTTAATCTAACAGATGCAAAAGTTGTGGCTGTTACTTTTATGAACGGTTCAGAATATTCTTACAGTCAGGTTGACACTTTTGACCTGGTTAACTCAACCAATAGTGATTTTGAATGGGCCTGGAACGAGTCTCAACAAAGGTTAAAATTGGACACGCCAGAAAATGGTGGTTTGTACACAGTCTATATCACAGGTGAAAATAGTACAGCTGCAACATCTACAAGGTTAATTGTTAACCCTTACGATGTTTGTTTAGTAGCTAAAAATACGCCTGGCCAAGTATCTTCTGGGTATTATTATGTTTACCAGTTCACAACTAGTGACACTATATACTATGAACTAAAAGTTACACAAGCTAGCAATCCTGCTGGTCGAGCCAGTTTCTCAAATAACACAAATTCATCTTATGGGATGGGTTCAGCGTGTGCTGACCAATCAAGTACAAAACAAGTTGTTAACAACGCAACTATTACAATTGAAGAAGTGTTTAACACGCAAACAGGTAAAAAATTCAGTTTAAACACCACTGCATCAAGCTGCCAGTCTGACGATAGCAGCGGTAGTTACACGTGCACAATAAAACCATTAGGTAACTGGGACGGTGGTAGTTATGGTGTTAAGTTCAAACTCGTTGGGATAGACGGTCAATCTGATTATGCGTTTGGCGGGTTTGAAGCACGCGCATTTTATTTATACGCATGGTCAAGTTCATGGCAAAATAAACCAACCAGTAATATTGCGTTAACAGTGCAAATGTATGAAGCAGGCGACAGTTGGTGGGGCAACTACGGTTCAGGAGGGTTAAGCGGAACAGTTGAGTTGGAAAAGATTGAATATCAAGGTAGAGAAGGCGAATGGTTATGGCCGCCAATTGAATATAATTATAATGTTTCAAATGTTAACACATCTACTATTACTAATGGCCAAGGAACTTTAACTTTATCTGCAAATAATACTTTAACTGGACAATGGAAAACTGGTTCTTACAGAGCCATATTAAAAGGAACAGATAATGGAGGAGAGACTGATTACGGTTATGCCTATTTCTCAATCAGGCAATGGCAAGTGTACGCGTCTCCTGTAGATTGTTCAGGAAACAGTTGTACTTCTGTTTATAACATCAACTCAAAAAGTAACATTAGTTTGTATGTTACAATTAACAATGCAGGTGAATGGGGACAAAGCGGTAGCGACCTTGGCGGTGAAGTTACTATTAGTGTAAAAAAATTACAAGATTGTAGAAGATGGCCTTGCACAGATCTTAACACCAGCTT
This sequence comes from uncultured Methanosarcinales archaeon, assembly GCA_964512765.1. GTDB lineage: Archaea > Nanobdellota > Nanobdellia > Woesearchaeales > GW2011-AR15 > GW2011-AR15. The sequence continues at coordinate 112,965 of CAZEKF010000002.1, read as the reverse complement.
GTTTAACTCCACAAGCATCACTGTCAACACGTCAAGCGGATGGTATTGGGGCAGTGTTGACACAGATTACATAATTAACCTTACGCCAACTGCAGGAACCTGGGGAACTGGATATTGGCAAGCTGTACTGGATGTTAATAACACAGAAACAGGTACTGGATGGTTTAACACTATTGCATTTTATGTGGAAGCACAACCTACTGACGTAACAGGTAACACATGGAAGTACAGTGTTAAAAATAATGAACCAATGTATTTCAAAGTAACAACTGTCAAGACTCAGAAGAACGGGTATTATTATTCAAGTTATAACAGCAGTGATTATCTTAACACAACAATAAGTAGCGGTGTTTTAAGAACATGGGACCAGAGCACGTACCAATCTGTTGAACACAATTATCCTGATGATTTCAATGTTAGTATTGTTGGCGGCGGAACAACTATTAACGGTTCAAGAATATTGAACGTGACATATAACAATGGTAGCTGGAACTCTGGTTATTATAATGGTGAACTAACTTTAACCAATAATGATGGTGAAACTGCCACAGCAAATTTATGGTTCCAAGTAAGGCCTTTCAGAGTCCAAATAAGTTCAGACTTGTATTCTATTGATAATGATGTATGCATTAACGGCACATTTTATATTTATGACCCAGACTGGACTAGTAACTCAGTTTTAAACGGTACATATAACATTTCAAGTGTAACAGAAAATACCTGGACAGGCTCTGGAAACACAATAACAACTTACACTAATTTCACTCCAACAGGTGATTTCAACGGCACGTCTGTATTCACAGTTTGTCCAAACAGTAACAAATGGGGTTCTGGAAGTTGGGGTAACTATCATTATTTAACAATAAAAATACAAAACAACGAAAGTAACACTGAAGACGGATGGTTATCATTCCGAACAGTACCTTTCTCTGTTAGTTGGAGCACTGTTGTAGGTGGTACAAGCGTTTACACATCTAATAATATTGTCGTGCCTGTTAATTTATCAAAAGCAAGCTCAGGAATAAGCTCATCTGGTAATTTGACAAGGTTATATCAATGGAGATATGACAGTAGTACAAGCACATTAGAAGAATATGTATTTTCTGTTGGTGATTGTTACTCTAATGTTACAGGTACTTGTCTGGTTAACGGTAGCCAGAACGTAACCATTTATGCTCCGTCTGGTGGTTGGAAAGAAGGTTATAATAGTTTACAAGCAGAATGGACAGAGTATGATGACGTGACTTCAACTGTCCAAGACAGTTCAAGCATTTGGTTTAATGGTCTTAATGTTTATTCAGGATATTATAGTAACGTAGATGAAAACGGTAACTGGAAATATAATTTTGCACTTAATGATAACTTAACAATAAGAATATATGTTACAGATAGTTCCTCAAACGCTGCAACTGTTAATGTTACAAAGGTTGAATATTCTAATCCGTCGTCGACATGCTGGGAGGAGTATTGTAGAACTTATGTAAATACATCATATTCAATTGTCGGCCAAGCTGACAATGAAATTTCTGGTAACGGAATAATAAAAATTCCAAAACCGAGCAGTAACTGGACAAAAGGATATTATAATATTAGAACAACTGTTGCTGGAGAAAATGGAAGTAATTTAATCAAGAACGGACAATTATACGTGAAAGATCTGACTGGACCGACTGTTAATGTTACTTTACCTTTAATAAACTCTTCAATATCTAACTCAAGTTTCTGGATTAACTGGACAACGTCAGAAAATGCAAACTGTTACGTTTACATTTATAATTATGATAATTATCATAACTGGTACTGTGGTAGTTGGAACAGTAGTGGTAACTCGTCAAACTCAACAGTTGATTATGATTTTGTTGATTCGTGTAACACAACAAAATATGGTCTTAACGGATCAACATACTATTATGAGTATATTAGTAATAATTATCGTAGTTGGGGAAATAGCAGTTCATGGGGCTATGATTCTGGAACAACTGGAATGTCAACAGGTGGCACAAATCATTATTATCAATATACTGTAAGCGGGTTAGCTGTACAAGATTATGGTATTCAGGTATATTGTAATGATGTTGACTGGAACTATGGTTACGGATACTCTGCTGTCTCAATAAACGTCACTTCGAGTAGTTCAAATTCAACGCAGTTAAACGTTACGTTATTATCTCCTGCAAACAACGCTACAATTAATCTAAGCTCTGTTGTTTTCAATTATTCGTTCGCAGGGGCTAGTACTGCTAACTGTAGCTTGTATGGTAACTATACAGGTAACTGGTCATTGAACCTTACGAGTTCAAGCGTTAGTTCAGGCAGTCGTAATTTCACGCAACCATGGTCAAACGGTACATATGCATGGAACGTGTACTGTGTTGACACGTCAAACGCAAGTAACACTGACTGGGGAGATGCTAACTGGACATTTACTAACAATTATGTGGGGTAAAATTATATGAAAAGAGGTCAAGTAATTATACTGTTTTTTTTAGTATCAATACTTCCAGGAGTTTTTGGAGCAGCAAACCTTGAAGTCAACGCGTTCTCGTGTAGTCCTGACGAAGTTGAGATTAACAACCAGTTTTCTTGCACTGCAACTGTGCAAAATACAGGTGACGCAACTGGATCGTTAAACACTGTCACGTTATATCCTGACGCAAATAATTGGTTAGAAGACGGTAATTATCCAGAAACTGTAAATACAAACATTAACTCTGGCGCGTCAGCTGAAGTTATTTTTTCTGGTTTAAATGGTAAAAAGTCAGGTGACAATGGATTTTCAAAAATTATGTTAGACGATGTAACAGACACGTACGTTGCTGATGAAGGTGTAAGTGTTAATGTGATAGATGTTGTTGTCATTGCAACTAATTCAGAAGAAAGCGCCGCGCCTTCCTCAACAGTTGACATTACTGGTCAAGTAACTGTCGGCGGTAACGTTGATCTTGTACTTAGTTTTTCTGTTGATAGTGGTGGATGTAGCATTGGGTCACAACCGCCTTCTGTGACTACTAATGAAATGAGCGACGGACAAACCACGTCTCATACATGGACAGTTACAATGAGCACGCTTGATTGTGTTTACACAATTTCTGCCCAAGCAACAAGTAATCCGTCCGGAACAGCTTCAAAAACAGATACTGCATCTAGTACTATTGATTGTAGCGGTGGTAATTGTGGTGGTAGTGGTTCTTCGTCAAGTAGCAGCAGTGGCGGAGGCGGTAGTTCAAGTAGTAGCTCGTCAAGTGGCGGTGGTGGAGCCGGCACAGTAGTAGAAGCTCCAGAAGAAGAGGAACCTGTAGATGAAACACCTGTTGTTGAAGAAGATACTGGTGGGTTAAGTGGTATTACTGGAAATGTTGTTGAAGAAGAAATACCTCCTGTGGTAGATACTGAAAGGTTACTATGGCCCGTACATGTTATAAGCAGTCTAGCGGTTCTTGGCTTGTTATCCTTTTTCTTTATTAAACCAAAAGTAAAGCAAAAATAAATGCGAAGGGCAGGACATTCGTTCATTAAATGAATTTCGAACCTGCGAACCCACTAAGGGATCAGCTCTTGAGGCTGGCACGTTTGACCGCTTCGCTACCTTCGCTTATTGTCAAAGAAATCACTGTTTTCTTTTAAATTTTACTCAGACAATAGAAAAGTTTATAATTTCTTCAGTTAAATTATTAATTATATGAAACACCAAGATATTAAATTCTTAATTGTATTTCTTGGAACATTAGGATTTTTATTTTTTGCATTGGACAGTTCAATAACAGGCAAGGTTGTTCAAACTTCATTTTGTGATGATTCTGGATGTTATGACTTTTGTAAAACTCAATCTGATTGTTCAGTTGGTGTTTGTTGTCAAGAACAAGACTTTGGCATATGCAAACAGGACTGTGAACAAGAATTTGTGTTTAATCCAAATATGGAAACAGAATCTCTACCACCTTATGAAGAATCGCCTACTGAGGTTAAAGATTACACTTTATTGTATATGTTCTTAATTGCATTCACACTTGTTATTGGTATATTATATCTAAAAGGTAAAAAACTGCATATAAAAGTTTAAACTCAATCTACTTTATACAATCTAAGTTCTAAAAGATTGGTATATCCATCATCAATAGGAAAAGTAGCTAACAAACTAAACCCTGGAGCAGTTTGAACAAATTCTATTAGTTTACCACACTCACTTGTGTATTCTTCCTGGTAACAATTTGAACAAGTTGCATTATTTAGTGCTTTGTACAACATTACAAAATCAATATTTGTTACAAGAGTTTCTTTATCAGGATTGCCCCAGAAAGATGATACGTAATCTTCACTTCTCCACCACCAAGCATTTCCTTGGCAAAGCATATATCTAAATTGAACAGAAGAATTTGTTATGTAAGCGTAATAATCCATTTCAAAATGATTAGTAGGTCCTAAATCAAGAACTATTATTTGAGGAAGATCATGACTAAATATTATGTTGTTAATGTTTCTTATTGTTTTGTTTTTAACAGTATAATCTAACAACCCTTGTTTGTCAATTCCTGTGTTTTTATTAAAAAAATAATAGTTCTGGTTAATATAATACGGCGTATGTTCACTTGCACAATTAAGTTTTGAAGATAATTTTGTCAGAAAACTAATTTCGTTTAAAGAATTATCAAGTGTTACTGGTAAAACAAAGAATAAACCGTTTATAACAAGTATACTAATAAATGCAACTTTTAACCATGTTTTTCTTTGAATTACAAAACCAGAAATTAAGATAACAATCAACGGAAGTATCATCAACGTAACTTCATTATTTTTAATTTTAGTAAAAAATGAAAAAAAGAAATATACGAATATTATCGTCAATAAAATCATAATTTCTTTTCTAATAATTTTTTTCTTTATTATTTCTTTAATTATGTAAATAAGAGAAACAAAAAAGAATACAAAAAGTACAAACCCTAGTTGAACATTTAGTAAGAATGCTGGATAATTAAACACGTCACACACAAATGAAGATTTTGGCAAATTATTTTTTCGTGTTTGGTAGTTACTTAAACCTTGTTTGTAAAGGGGTAACACAGTTACACCAACCAAAATTCCTAGAAGAATAATCACACTTACATATTTAATAATTAATTCTTTCGAAATATCTTTAGCAATAACCTTCTGAAGAAAAAAGATTATAGATGCAAAAAGTACAGCAGTAATGTAAGCGATCATTGAATATTTAGTAAGCAAACAAACAATGCTTGAAACACACCACAGAATAGACCATTTAACATTACTAAAGTTATCTGACTTAAGAAACAAGTAAACATTTAATGCAAACAACGCAGTTAATAGAAATCCTGTATAAATAGTTCTTGAAAAAGCGATTATTGTCGGAACTGTTATTATTAAAAAAGACGCAAGTAAGCCTGCTTTTCCTGTGTAAAGCAGTTTTGTTATACCATAAACACTAAATATAAGTATGATCATAAACAAACTGTTTACAAATAACGGTGTAAACTCGTTAGGAATATACTTTAATCCAAAATAATGAACAACAGGCATTACTGGTTGGGTTTCCATGTTATAATAATTTTTAAACTCCAACTTATCTTTGGATTTTGCTAAGTTAACAGAATGCGTAAGAATTTGCATGTCCTCAGAGTTATATGCTGGCGAATATTTTACAATCCAGATAAAGTTTACTGTTAAAAAAATCAAGATAAGCAGAGTAACTACGTCAAGGCCATGGTTTTTTTTCTTCATAATATATTAACAATAACTCTGTTGAAAGATAAAAAACTTTTCATTTCAATATTCGGCCATTTTTCATGGACCATAACAACAAATCAAGTTCGTCCATGTTAATGTTCAATTGATGGCTAAATTGTATAATTGATTGTTCTAATTCTAAATACTTGTTTTTGTTTAAAGAAGTAGGAATTTCATCAATAATATTATGTTCGTGCATTGTTCTTAAGATATGTTTGTCTAAAATAGCCAAGCCAAAAACTCCAATGTTTCTAAGAAAATGGCTTGATTCTTTGTAACCTAATCCTTTAACATTATTAACAAAAAATTCTCTTAGTTCAATCTTATTTTTTGATTCTAATATTGTTTTGTAATCAAAGTTCTTATTTCTTGATTCAATAATATATTCGGCCCTTTTGTTAGGGAACCTGTAACCTGACGCAACTAGTTTGTTTCTTATTTGATCAAAAGAGTCATTAATTACTGGTCGAACAGCATCAACGCCTTTCAACCCCATAACAGCAGATGTGTTAGCAGTTAGTAAACAAAAAACAAGTTCTTCAAATATTCTTTCATTAAACGATTTTTCAATAGGTTTCAAAACCAATTGATTGTTTTCATAAAACCATGAAACAGGTTCATTGTAAAATTTTTTGAAATCATTTAATCTTTCCTTAATTCTGTTTTCTTTTAATTTGTAAACTGTTTTTAGTTTTTCCATTTTTATAAGAAAAGCGCAGCCGAGGAGATTCCCACCAAACCTTTAAAAAAGCTTTGATGGAAACTCGTGAGTTTCGCCTTTGGCTCAAGCCCACTTAATAAATTAAGCGCAGCCGAGGAGATTCGAACTCCCGACCTTTAGCTTTCTTCCAAATGGATAGGAGGTTCGGCTTTAGTGATCTACCGCTCTATCCAAGCTGAGCTACGGCTGCATTAAAATAGCATGCCTCAGTTAACTCTCTTTATCCTTTCGGACTACTCCAAAGTATCGTCATCGGCACGCTATGTAAAGAGAAAAAACAGTATTTTAAAAATTTATAGTACGCAACAATATAAATTTGTATAACGCACTAAACATCAAACATGATCTATTCTCAATTATATTGTAAAAAAATGATTCAAAACAATTAATTATCACGTTTAATATTTTGTTAAACTACTTCCCGGACAAGATAAATTTGCTTTATTTTATCAAACAAATCATTTAACTTTTCTCCAAGTAAATACTTTTCATTTGTGCTCAAGTTATTAGAATTCTGATGAATTTCATACACTTTCCGGTACATAACATTAAGATTTTTATAATCTTGGTTAGCAAATTTATTATTTATATTCTCTATAAGATAATCAATTTTTTCTGCTTCTGTTTTAACATAATCTGGGAATTTAACATCAATGTTTGCTTTAAACTGGTCAGTGTAACTTAAAACAGGTTTTTTTTCTGTACTTGGGAAAGGTGTTGCCAGGTTAAAGTTTGGTGCATCCTGTGACAACGGATCCTGATCAAAGTTAGGTTGTACTTTGTTTTGTGCTATTTCCAATTTCGGTGATTCTGTGTCTTGTTGTAATACAGGCTTTTGTGATGACCCTGGTTGTAATTCCATTGGTTTCATTGGATCTTCAACAGATTTTTGTTCAAGTTTAGGTGGGACAGACATATTTAAGTCTTGCATAGACTGTGAAAGAGGATCATTTTTAGGCAATTCTGGTTGTTCTGTTTTCTGAACAGGTGTTGATGATACTTCAATTTTAGTTTTTTCAGCTGGTTTAGGTGGTACTTGTAAAGGCGAAGGTTGCCCTGGCTGAAGATTTTGAACTGGTTGAACAGGTGCTGTTTCTTGTGCTGGTTGTTGAACTGGAGCTTGAACAGGTTTAGACTCTAATGGTTTTTTTTCAGCTACTTGCTGCGGTTGTTCTTGCGCACCTGGAGGCATAGGCATTGTTTCTGATTGTTTAACTTCTTTCACCAAAGTCACTATAGTTTTAGGAAATTTCCGTTCAATCTTAACAACACCGTCTTGTTCAAGATACTCAGCAGACTTCTGAATGTCATCTTTATTTAATTTTAATGCTTTAGACAATTCTTTAATAGAAATAGATTTTTTTTGGTTTAACATATCCAGAATCTTATCAACATTAGCTTTTACCATGTCAATAATTAAGAAACAATTATCTATATAAATATTTAGGTAAGCAACGGAATAATTGAACAGCTTACCTAATAACAAATTTTATCAAAAATGTTAAAGACTAAAATATTCTAAATTGTAAAAAAATAACTACAATTTGCTATATCGTCAACTAAATAGAAAAAAAAGAATAAGAATTATTATTTACCCATAATTCTATACATGCCTGTTCCGCAAGCTGGACATTTACCTTTCATAGCTTTTCGGCCATTTTTCATGGTAACTTCAGCAGCGTCTGACATTTCTTTTTTTGCTTTACATTTAACACAATATGCTTCTGTCATAATAAATCAACCTCCGAAATTTGATATAAATAAGGGTAAATTAAGCAATATTTATATATTTTCCCTATAAAAAGGGGTTTTTTGTGCTTAAAAACAATAATTTAACTAGAAACGTTTTTTCTTTTATTATTAATAAAATATAAGATTAATGAAACAAAAACGATAACAAACATCAAAAAGAAGGTTCTAATAGGAAAGTTTTTTGGCTCATCTACTGTAATAGATTCTTTATCCACACTCTCTTCAATATTATCAACAAAACCCGCTTCTTCTACTTTGTTTTGTTTAATAATACAATCTGGGTCTTCATTTTGACAATCTGGATCATTATCACACACGCCATCTTCAATATTTTGACATAATCCGTCTTTTAATGAATCATGACAATCTTCTGGGCATAATACCTTGTTTTCTTTTTCATCACACACATTATTTAAATTACATTTGTTATATTTCAACAGATCAATTGTTAACTTTGACTCATCATTTTTATCAAATATTACAAGTTCTTTTATTGTTGGAAAATAATCTGAGATCACTGTTACAGTTTTTATATCTTCCATGTATGAATCGTCTTCAGCCGAATGTGTAAATTTGAAACCTGGAACAGCTACATATCCTTGGTCCAAAATCTGATTCTCGACAGAATAAACAACAAAATAATGTTCAAATTTTCTTGGTTCTTTTCTTAATGTTGTATCAGTTAAGTAAGAATTATCTAATGTAAACTCAGCATTTGATTCAGAATATTCCAAACTAATAACAATACTATCTCCTAAAACAAGATTACATAATAGTATAATTAATACAAAATATATACTCTTCTTATTGATACATTTCAACATATTGTCTGCAAACCTCTTCACTAACTATATTGAAAGGTGGATCCCTTATAAAATTTGCATAAAAATTTGCTTTATCCATTAAGGAGGGGTTATGTTCATATATTGGTCTACCCATTACCTTTGCATTTTTCCCTCCTCCACAACCCAATGTACATCCAGCATCTGGAAAACTAACTGGGTTTAAACCTTTTGATGCCATATAATCTAAATATTCCGCATTTCTAAAATGATTCGGATCCCATTTACAAAGACATTTTTTATTATTTTCTGGATCATCACATGTTTCTCCAAAATTTAACATTCTACAGGTTGTTGGATCAATGTTTCCATCATTATCCGTTGAACAAATTCGTGGATATAAATCACAATTAAAACTGTCTTCCATATAATAATCATAACGAACTAATGAGTAATCATCATTTAATTGACACAGAGAATGGCCCAATTCGTGAGCCAAATTTCCTATTCCATAATCATCCATCAAAAATATGTGTTCACTATAAATCATATCATATTGTACACTTCCAGCCACGAGACCTCCGCCCAATAATTTGGAGGATTTCTGAACAGATTCAATCACAATAAAATCCAATCCTGAACAAGAATATTTATATTCAGAAAAAAGATAAAAATCTGAAAAAATTTCACCATGAATCTCAATTTGCGGGAAAAAATCAATTCTGTAAAATGAAATCTTATCTTCTTCAAAAGGGTAATAAGATACTAAGTCTTTGAATCTTCTATTAGCTCTTTTAACCCATTTAAAATAATTGTTTCCAAGATTAAGTCCAACTTTATGTAAAACCTTATTCACTTTATCATAAAACTCATTAATTTTGTTGGTACTTGAATATCCGTATGGAAAAATACCAATTTTTAGCCCACCTTCTTCTGACAAAGGAACGCAAGGAAAATCACAAGGTTTACAACCTGCATCAACTCCACAATCTGTAGACAATTCACCACAATTTTGTATTGTGTCTGAACAATGTTCCTTTTCATATTCAGTATTGATCTTTTTGCAATATTCTTGCTCTTTTAATACTGTACAATCAATCGTGGTTTGTTCAAGATCACCAACTTCAGTAACTTCTAATGCACCTTGTTCACATGAACAGCCATACGTATTAGACCCTTTACTCCAATCAACCAAATCTCCAAACGCAGTATCCTTGCAATTTTCTCCTTCATCATCATCTAAAATACCGTCTGCATCTCTGTCTACAATAAAACACCCATCTAAATGGATATCATACACTTGTTTTGGTGCACATTCTGTTTGTGCTTGTTCTTTATCAGCACAAGTTCCTTTAAAACATACTTTTCCTCCTTGTTCTTCACAATTAACTATATCACGCTGAAGGCTATTCCCTTCACACCAAAGCTCATTTAGAACAAATTTTTCATCAGAGAAAATACAAGAATCTTCAACATAAAATACTTGAGACTCTCCATCATATTCCACAGAATATTCAATATGACCTCTCAAGTCATAATTGTCTCTGATATCACCATTTACTTCTCTACATCCAGCTTCTTTTTTATCAACCGCAGGAACACATCTACCCTCATCACATCTCTTACCAAATTCTTCACATATGACCTCATCAACAACATGATTAGCATCATTGCACCACCATTCATATAATATAACAGGATCTGCCTGACCACAAGAATCTTCATAAGGTTTCTGTACAATTTCTCCATTGCGGATAACCTTTAAAGCGCCTGCAACATTATAATTATACCTTGAATCTTCACTTGTTTCTTCACATGACATATATAACTTATATTCTTCTTCTTCAACACATCTTCCTCTAAGACATTTTTTATCATAGTCTTTACATTTAACTTCATCCTCTTTTAGGGTAGTACCATCACACCACCTTTCAAACAAGATAGGATTATTAATCTCTTGACCACATTTATCTTCAGGAGGTGGTTCAACTTCCACTCCATTTTTTATAACTCTTAAAGTTCCAGCAATATCATAATTATACCTTGAATCTTCACTTATTTCTTCACATAAGTCTTCTCCACACACAAAAGAACTAGTAATAATAATTGCAACAAACACCAAAATTAAAAGTTTATATTTCATCCTGCACAATACCCAAATAAGCTAACCCCTGAATACATAAATTGTAATTTATAACTTTGTCCAAAACCTGGCTTAAAATATGGTTCATAATCTATTAACAAAATTCTACTGTTAAAAGGAAATATGTTTGTGTAACCATTTCGAGTATAGATTTTACAATGTGGTTCAAGATTATAACCTTTTTCATCTGATCTTAAAATGTTTCTAATAAGTTCTTTAACTATTTTCAAATCTTTTCCAAGTGCTATTGGAACTTCTGTGTAATAATTTGATATTAATACAGAATCTTCGTTTTGTTTTAACTTAATTGGAAAATAATATACTACTTCTACTTCATTTTCATTTATACTAACATTGAGGTATGATTCTTCTAAACTAAAATCAAAGTATGTTTGATAATAATTAGTATCTGGTAATTCTATATCTAAACCAGCCAAACTTGGTAAATTGTCAATTTTTGTACAATTCATTGCTTCTACTATAACATACCTTTCTAACTTTGTTTCAATTTGTTCAACTTTCGGTGATATGTCTTGCCCTTCATAGATCCAATAAGGAATTTTCAAAGATCCAGATTTAATAAACTCTGTTTGATCATAATCTCCATATAAGTCATTATATTCTGGATCAATATAACCGCCTTGTAAACCTATCAAATAAACTCCTTTTTTAGTAACATCATACAAGCATTGTTCAATATAGTTTTTAATTGCAGACGCATGATTGTCAAGAATAATTGAAGAATCTTCATTTTTTAATTCACTTATTTTATTTTTATTGTAGTTCCAGTACAATACTCCAGAAACAATAATAATTATCAACCCTACAATTACAAAAATACTTAGTTGACCCTTCCTCATTAATACCATTCTCTAATTATTGAATTAATATATTTTTCTAATTGTTATTTATTCATACCTAAGAGCATCCACAGGCTTCAACTTTGAAGCTTGTATAGCCGGAAACAACCCAGAAAATGCACCTACTAAGAACGAAAAGATTAAACAACCAACTATCAAGTAAGGCGAGAAATAAGGTTGTAAACTTGAAAAACCTGCCATCTTAGCCGCATACCCTCCAGCTGAAGAAATTCCATAACCAAGCAATTCACCTAGTATGCCGCCTACAATTCCTAATAAACCAGACTCAAAAATAAATATAGTTCTAATATTACTGTTTCGAGCTCCAATGGCTTTCATGATGCCTATTTCTCTTGTTCTTTCAAGAACAGAAGTGTACATTGTATTCATTATATTAACGGATGCAACAATTACAGATATCAATGCAATTAAGATTAAAATTCCGTTTATAACACTAATAAACGTTCCAAACATTTCCATTAAATCTGCAAATGATTGCACTGTAAAATCTTCTTCACCTTCTTTCTGGCCTTTATGTTTCCTTAGCTTTTCTTCAATTTTATCAGCAAGATCTTCAGGATCTATTGATTTATCTGAGCTTAACATTACAAAACCATATTCATCGAGTGTCGTTGGAAATAACGTTACAAAAGCTTCTTCTGTCAAGTAAACATTTGAATCATCTCCAGGATTACCTATTTCTTCAACAAAACCAACAATTTCAAAAAGAACTTCATTGATTTCAATCTTATCTCCTAACTCCAAGCCACGTTTGAAAATCTTTTCAGGAAATTGATAGTTATAACCTAACAAGGCTTTGTTTAAATCACCACCTTTTAACTTACGACCTGTTTCAATATCTGCGCCAAACCCTTCAAAAACTAGATCAAAATCTTTATAATCATAACCCATACCAAAAACATACTTAATTTCTTTTTTAAACTTCACTTCAACAACTTTCATGTACAAACCTGCTATTTCATTAACACCTTTGATTTTCTCAACAAAATCAACGTCGTCCTTAGAAATAAAGAAATTTTCATCAGTACCCGGTGCGCCAACACCTTTAGACTGAATAAATAATTTATCTGCGCCTGCTTCTTCAGCTAACACGTCCATGTAATAACGTATGCCTGCACCAAAGCTTATCAAAGTAAATATTGCAGTAATGCCTATTAAAATTGATAATATTGTTAGGAAAGATCTTGTTTTTCTCTGTACAAGGTTTTTTACTGAATACTTTAATTCTTCAAGTTTCATTTGTTTATGAGCACCTCTGTGCGAATGAACTTTGAAAATTTGTTAAAATTTTCATTTTGACCTCAAGGCATCTACTGGCTGTAGTTTTGATGCATTTATTGCAGGTATCACACCAAACAATGTACCTAATCCGAATGATAATAACAATGCAAATATTATCCAAAACAACGGTACTCTGGCTTGAATTAAATCAACGCCTAACGCAAGCCTGCCTAAAAACGCAGACCCGTACGCAAATATTAGTCCTAGTATAACTCCAATAATACCTCCCACCATGCCTAAAAATCCTGATTCAATAAAAAATAATTTGAATATTCTTGAGTTTCTAGCACCAATTGCTTTCATAATACCAATTTCTTTTGTTCTTTCTAATACAGATGTGTACATTGTATTCATGATACCTATTCCGCCGACTAGCAAAGAAATACTTGCAATAATAACCACGAAAATATTAACAGCAGCCAGTGTACTGTTTAGGGTGTTTATAAGATTCTGTGCGCTTTCAACTTGAAAATTTTCTTCGCCTTTTTTAACATCTCGTTCTTTTCTTAACAGTTTCTCAATATTTTCTTTAACCTGGTCAATTTGTTTTTCATCTCTAATTTTAACAGCTATAATATCAACTACATCATCGTCACCAAACACGTCTAATAAAACATTCTCATTTATTATAAAAGCACCGTCAAGCATGAAATTCCCTTTTTTTTCCATTATGCCTACAACTTCAAAACTAACTCCGTTCAGTTCAATCCTGTCACTTGGTTTGATTACTCTTCCAAACGTTGCGTCGCTAGTATAAGAACTACCAACTAAAACACGTTTGTTATCTGTATCTTTTAACAACCTACCTTCTTCAGCTTCTACATTAAGCATCTCTTCAAAGGTTTTACGATTATCTCCTATTGGGACAGACGCTATCATGCCTATTATTTGTTTATCATTAAACTTAACAGTTGAAGATTCAAGGTATCTGTTATACGCTGTCTCAACACCGTTTACTTTACTTATTTTATCAACCAGATCATCGCTCAACGGAGTAATTACACCCGTACCAGGAGGTCCGAATGCAAGACCAGAAGCTTGAACAGTTAATATATCTGTGCCAAGAAAATCAAACTGTGACATGATACCTGCACGTAACCCTTCACCTAACCCAATTAAAGAAACAACTGCTGCAATTCCTATGAAAATACCTATCATAGTCAGCCAACTACGTAACTTACGCTGTCTTAAGTTCTTGAATGATATTAAGAAATTGTCTTTTAACATTCTAAAAAAAAATTATTTTTTAGATTTCTTCTTTCTTCTTCTATAATATATTACTCCGCCGATTATTAGCAAAATAACAAAGATAAACCCGCCACCTGAACTTTGTTTTATCCCTAACTTCTCAGGTTTTAACACATCAAGTTCAAGGTTATGGGTTTCACTGTACAAGTTATTATTAGCATCTCTATATTCAACTTTTAACGGCAAAGTGATTGTTTTTTCTTTTTTTGTTGCACCGTTTTTCAGATATATGTTAAAGTCAGCGGTTTCATAGTCATCGCTGTCAACATTACCAACGTAAACTTCATTAGCAGATATTACGTCATACTCACCATTATCTTCAAGTTTAACATCTAAAAATTTAACGTCTGAAAAACCTTTGTTAATGAATCTTATTGTGACTGTTCCTGACTGTTTACCAACATACAACTCAGTTTCGTCTAAAACAACGCTCATGTCTGGTTTAGTACCTACAATAACACCAACAATGTCTTCTTTCAGATAACTAGTTTCTAACTCGTCATAATAGGTTAGTTCAATTGGAATTTTATACACACCAGACTCTGCATCTGAGTATGCTATTAAATTGTATGAAAATATGTTTTCTTCACCAGGTTCAAGCATATAAATTTTTTGTTCAGTTGCACTTCCTAACGGTGCAAACGGTAATGTGTTAAATGCTGTAATTGAATCAGCTGCAGTAGTGGCAGTCGCATCTCCGACCAAGTCTGAAAACGTAAGATCTAATTTCAAAGTAATATCTTTCATAGTAGAATCTGCCATGTTTTTAACTTTAATTTTCAGAACAGCTTCATCTCCTGGTTGAACTCTTTCTGGAAATGTTTCTACCATAACAATTGCTAGATTTGCGTCAACTGTCTGGACGTCTAAATCAAACTCTTCAGTCATCCACGGTAAGTTGTTATATTTGTATTTTAGTTTAATCTTATTAGTACCTTCAACTGCGTCTTCAGCAACCCTTAGTTTATATTTAACTACAATTAGATTTCCATAATCTCCTAACGCAGGTAGATCACCTATGTCTCTTAGTGCTTTTTCATTAGAGTCTAAAGAAAACGGATAAACAGGCTCAATTTTCACTTGAAAATTTTCAGCAACAGCGTTTGCACCGTCGTTATTAATTTTAAACCTTACATCAACATAATTTCCAGGGTTAACAGGATCAGGGTCCTGGTTCATTAATGTAACATTAATAGCTGGCGCTTCAATATCTAGTGCAAGTGTAAACATTGACATTATTACGAGTAAAAAACCCATTATTATTATTTTATATTTCATCTTTAATCATTACCTCTCTCTTTTGTGTTTAATAATTTTTCCATCTTGTAAGTATTCAGTTCGTTCAGCTCTCCGACTTAAATTATTATCATGTGTAACCATTACAATTGTTTTACCTTCTTTATGCAATGTTTTTAAAAAATCCATGACAGTCGCGCCTGTCTTAGTATCCAAATTACCTGTTGGTTCGTCTGCTAATATGACATCTGGGTCAACTGCTAAAGATCGTGCTATTGCAACTCTTTGCTGCTGTCCACCTGATAATTCTGTTGGTTTATGATCTAATCTTTCTTTCAAACCTACTTTTGACAACAAATCAATAGCTGTCTTTCTTCTAAGTTCTTGTGGTATATTTTGAAATATCATTGGCAATGTAACATTTTCAATAGCTGATAATGTATTTATTAGATTAAACTGTTGAAACACAAAACCTATTCTTCTACCACGGATTTGCGCTAAATCAGATTCTTCTAATTGTGATATGTCCTGACCATCTAAATGTATCTTACCTTTACTTGGAATGTCTAAACATCCAATTAAGTTCATTGCTGTTGATTTTCCTGATCCAGAGGCTCCTTGGATAGCTAAAAATTCACCTTCTTTAACTTCTAAATCTAATCCTCTAAGTGCATGTACTTCTACTTCGCCCATTTTGTAAGTTTTCCAGACATTGTTAAGTTTGATAATTGTCTTTTTTTTCATGTTTACATTTCCTTGATTTGCTTTGCAGCTTTTTTTAATATTTGTTTTGTTTTTTTCGTGTTTATATTCTTTTTGCTAGCTTTCTCAGCAATTATGTTTCTTAACTCAGTTATTTCAGGTTCTAAATGAACAAACGGTATTTTTCCAGTTTTCATATGCTCAAACATTTGCATGAAAAATTTTGATTCGTGTTTGTCACATACATTGCCAAGTATTTGCATTAAACCTGATACTTTGTCAACAATTTCTTTTTTTTTCTTTTTTAATTGTTGTACTTTTAAGTTACCTTTTTTTGTTAGTGAATAGATCTTAGTTTTACCTTCTTTCTTAACACTGACAAGTTTTTCATTTGATAGATTATCTAATAAAGGATAAATAGAACCTGGGCTAGGTCTTGATCCTGTCATTTCTTCAATATTGTCCATTAAAGTATAACCTGACATAGGTTTTTTATTAAGAAACTTCAATACTAATAATTTTAAATGGCCTCGTATCATATCGCTAACGATATGTTGGTTCCGATAGAAGTATTTAAATGTTTTGTTTAAGACATTCTGGGAAGTATGTATACTTAGGTTCTTTTAGAACTAAAGATAGATCATGTCTTTTCAAGTTTTCACCTAATATTTTTCTGATTTCCATCAGGACTTCATTGAGTTCATCGCCTGTTTTCATTCTTATTTCAAAGCCAAAATCATGTCTGCCTGTTAGTTCATAGTAATAGGTAACAAATTGAAGGTTTGAAATATAAGATACAAGCGTATTTTTTATCTCATTGCTTAGTAATTTTAGCCTTAATAATACAAAATACCAGCTGTAACCTAGAGATTTGCTTCCAACCCAATTATCAGGCCTGTACTTATATATAATCTGAGATCTTTCTAATTTTTTTAAATGATATTTTAATTTTTCTCTTGGTTCATTAAGATCTTTTGCAATGTCAGAAAGAGATTTTCTAGATTTTTTAGCTAATTGTTCCATTAACTTAATGTCTATTTGGTCAATTTTAATCTCTTCAGTTATTTTTTTAATTGATTTCTCTTCATGTTTCATTTCTACAGGACTGTATAAATAAGCAGCAGGAATAGGTTCTTCATTTTCAACAACATCAACTACATAATCTTTTAAGTTCATATCCATATCGTTTTCAATATTTTTCATAATCTTGTTTAATTCTGAAATATTTTTCACAAACAATTTTATGATAAAATCAAAATTCCCTATACATTTTACAACCTGTGCCACATTAGGATGATTAACTAACATATTTACTATTGATTTTTCTTTATTATTGTCCAAGTTTTTTAGTTGAAGGTAAGCAAAATAGATTTGCCAACCGAATCTTTTAACATCATAAACTGTATTGAATCCTGTTAAAAGCCCAATCTTCATCAATCGATTTACTCTGTAATGAACAACTTCTTTGCTTAAACCTACTTTTTTTCCTATAGTAGAATAAGGCATTCGTGCATTTACAAATAATTCTTTCAAGATTCGTTTATCTTTCAAATCCAGTTTTATTAAGCTCATTACTTAACAAATTAAAGTTTTTATATATAAATATTACTATTTGTTAAAAAAATTGATGAAATATTTTATATATTTGTAAACTACTTCTTAGTTGTAACAAATAAAACAAAGGTGATGAAAAATGAATGTATTACAACTAGAACAAAGAAAGCCCTTTAAAATTAGAGTACCATTTTTTAACCATGAAACAAGTGAATATATAATTATTCCAGTAATTAATTGGAATGGTGTTAGGGCACATGATTTTGAAGAAAAAGTTAATCCCTTAGACCCTTGGAATTTAGGGAATATGCCCTTAGATACGCCCTTGTATAGACTTGATAGAATTAGACAACTTGCATCAAGACACATTGATTCTGAAGAGATAGATGTAACAAGAAGAGTTTTTCAACCATCAACTACACTCAGTGAAGCTATTGGAGAGGTTTCTTTATCAGAATATGATTCAATACCCGGATTTAATTTGGTAGGTATTGGTTTAGAAGAATTCAATCAATATAGTGTAAATGTTCCTTCAAAACCTATAACTGTATATCGTGGTGCTAGAACAAATGGAGAGATTCTTTACGAAAACTTAATTGAGCACGGCGAAGAAAAAATTCGTTTGGATGATATTACTTTAGGATTACATCTAAGGCATGAACCAATATACACAAGAAAATAAGTTTGTGTACACTAGTATTCAATATTAATTACAATGGCCATATAAAATAAGTTGTATTGGAATAATACCTATTGACATATCAACAGGTATGTTCGGCCTTTATCTTAATCCATAAAACAATTTTTTTATTAATTTCTTTATTTCTACTGATATATTTTTAAACATTGAATAAGCAAGCTTTTTCAGACATACAAACCTTTTTCACCAAAAGGTTTATATATACTTAAATATTATATTTTATAGACGAGAAATAGCTTATTTTTCTAAGCTAAATTTAATATTAAAATGTCTGAAGAAAATACTAACGAGACTGAGAGGATAATACCTGCTGTTATTGAAGACGAGCTTAAGTCAGATTTTCTAGATTATGCTATGTCTGTTATAGTATCCAGGGCATTGCCAGATGTAAGAGATGGACTTAAACCAGTACATAGACGAATATTGTTTGCAATGCGTGATTTAGGCTTAGAATTTGGTAAATCTTTTAAAAAATGTGCAAGAATAGTAGGGGAAACTTTAGGTAAATACCATCCACATGGTGATTCAAGTGTATATGATGCATTGGTAAGAATGGGCCAGGAATGGTCATTAAGATATCCTTTAGTCCAGGGCCAAGGTAATTTTGGTAGTATTGACGGTGATTCTGCAGCTGCTATGAGATATACAGAAGCAAGAATGCAAAAGATATCTTCAGACATAATTCAGGACATTGAAAAAGAAACAGTTGCATTTCAAGATAATTTTGACGGATCATTACAAGAACCTGTTATTTTACCAAGCAAAATACCGAATTTACTAGTAAACGGTTCATCAGGTATTGCAGTTGGCATGGCAACTAACATACCACCGCATAATTTAAAAGAAGTATGCCGTGCAATTATCATGACCATTGAAAACCCTGAAATCTCAATTAACCAGTTAACAGAAGTTATCACTGGACCAGATTTCCCAACAGGTGGATTATTACTAGGCCAGACAGGTGCAAGGCAAGCTTATACAACAGGTAAAGGCGGTGTGAAACTCAGAGCAAAGATAGAAATTGAAGAAAAGAAAAACAAAGTTTCTTTGATAGTTAGAGAAATACCGTACATGGTAAATAAATCATTGTTATTACAAAGCATTGCTGATCTTGTTAGAAAAAAAATAATAACTGACATTTCTGAGTTACGAGATGAATCTGATCGAGACGGTATGCGGGTTGTTATTACATTAAAACGTGATTCTAACCCTGAAATTGTAATGAACCAATTGTATAAACATACAAGATTACAGACAAGTTTCGGTGTACGGTTCTTAGCATTAGTAAATAATATTCCTAAAACTTTGAACATAAAGAGTTTATTAGAACATCATGTTGAACACAGGGTTGATATAATAACCAAAAGAACTACATTTAACCTAAAAAAAGCAAAAGCACGTGCGCATATTTTACAAGGGTTAATTATTGCGTTGCAAAACATTGACAAAGTTATTGCACTAATCAAAAAGTCTAAATCTGCTGATGAAGCTAAATCTAATTTAATTGAAAGTTATGAGTTAAGCGAAGAACAAGCTAAAGCAATCCTTGACATGCGGTTGCAACGATTATCTGCATTAGAACAGCAAAAAATTAAAGATGAACAAAAACAGTTGTTAGATTTAATTGACGAGCTTGAAAGTATATTATCTGATAAAAATAAGATATTACAAATTATTATCAAAGAACAAGAAGAATTAATAGAAAAATACGGTGATGATCGTAGAACAGAGATAATTGAGTATGAAGATGACATTGACATTGAAGATTTAATTGATGAAGAAGATGTTGTTATTACTATTAGCCATTCCGGATATATTAAAAGAATGGCACTAGACGAGTATAAACAACAGCATAGAGGTGGGAAAGGTGTTAGAGGAGCAGAAACTAAAGAAGAAGATTTCTTAGAACATTTATTCATAGCAAACACACACTCTTACTTGTTAACATTCACAAACAAAGGTAAAGTGTATTGGAATAAAGTTTATAGAATACCTGAAGTTGGCAGATATTCAAAAGGTAAAGCTATTGTTAATTTAGTTGGCTTGGCACAAGATGAAAAAATATCTGCAGTTATACCTGTTAAAGAATTTAGTGAAAATGAACATTTGGTGTTTGCAACTGCTAAAGGGTTAGTTAAAAAAACTAAACTAAAAGCTTACTCTAGACCAAGACAAGGCGGTATCTGGGCAATTAATTTAAGACCTGGTGATGATGTTATAAGTGTTGTTAAAACAGATGGTACTAAACAATTGATACTAGCTACTAAAAACGGAATGGCTGTACGGTTTAATGAAACAGATGTTCGACCAGTCAGCAGACATTCAATGGGTGTACGTGGTATCAGGTTAAAGAAAAAAGGTGATAGAGTAGTTGGAATGGTAGTTGCTGAAGAAGATAAAACTCTATTAACAGTCACTGAAAACGGTTATGGTAAACGTACTCAAATAAAAGATTACAGGTTAATCAATCGGGGCGGTAGTGGTGTTATTAATATTAAAACCAGTGAAAGAAATGGTGGTGTTGTAGTCATTAAATCTGTTACTGACGAAGACGAGTTAATGTTAATTAGTGTAAACGGCCAAGTCATTAGAACAAGCAGCAAATTTATTTCTGTTATAAGTAGAAACACTCAAGGCGTACGGTTAATGCGTATGAACCAAGGAGATAAAGTAGCTGACGCTGCTAAGATTCTGGGATAGTATTAAAAACAGCTTTAGATTTCTTTGAAACATGCATAAAGCAATTGTAACAACTAACAAAGGAGCTGAACATATAGCAGCAAAAGAATTGTCTGAGTTAGTCAAAGCTACAAAAATTAAGCAAGAAGAGACTATAGTTAAATTTGAAATAAAAAGTAAAATAGATCTCTGTACAATCTGTTACAAAGTACAGTCTATTAACAAAGCATTACTCTTATTAGCAGAATTCAAAGTAGAGGAATCATTAGAAAAATCTTTTAAAAACCTAAAAAAAGCATTAGAAAAAACAAATTTTAAAGATTGGTTATTAGAAACATACAAAGTTGAATCGCAAAGATTAGGAAAACATGACTTCAGAAGTGTTGATATTGCAGCTCAAACTACAAAATTATTATTTGAAACATCAAAAAAAAAGTCAAAACCTGATTACGATGATCCAAATGTAATCTTTTTCATTTACATTCATGAAAACAAAGGTTATTTTGGAGTAGATTTCTCAGGCATTGAATTAGCAAAAAGGCAGTACAAAATATTTAACCATCCAGAGTCATTAAAAGGCACTTCTGGTTATGTTATAGTAAAAGAATCTGGGTTCACTGGTAAAGAAATCTTAATAGACCCATTCATGGGTTCAGGAATCATTGTTATTGAAGCTGCATTACATGCAACAAATTTTCCTGTACAGTTTTATAACAAAGATAAGTTATTTTTCACAAAGTTTGATTTCTTTAAAAAAATTGAAAAAAAATTCTTTAAAAAACATGATAAAAAAACTGAAAATAAAAGCATTTATGGCTATGATGCACAATTAAGGTATTTGAAAGCAACGCAAAAAAATGCTAAACTAGCTGGTGTTGATATTAATTTAAGCAAAAAAGATGTTGAATGGCTTGACACTAAGTTTGATAAAAATTCAGTTGATCTAATTGTAACAGATCCTCCTAGAATGTCGAAACATAAAGATGTAAACAAACTAAAAAAAGTCTACAATGAATTGTTTTATCAAGCAGATTACATATTAAAGAAAAAAGGTAAAATAGTCATAATATCAAAAGATTATGAGTTATTAAATAAGTCTGCTGAAAACCATAAATTTAAAATAACAAACCAATATTTGTTAAACCAAGGAAAAGAAATATTTAATGTGCTAACATTTACAAGGGGGTAATGATGGGTAATTGTGAAATGTGCGGTTCTGAAGGTAAATTAGTTCTTTCTTTAGTAGAAGGTGTTGAACTTAAAGTATGTAAACAATGTTCATCATTTGGCCAGAAAGTTAAAAAACCTGTGGCAAAAAGGATAATGCAAAAAATAATGCCAACAAAAAAGCAAGACACTGAAATTATTCAAATAATTACCCAGGAATATCCAAGACTTATTAGAAAAAAACGTGAAAAAATGGGCCTTAAACAAAAAGAGTTTGCCAAATTTCTTGCAGAACGCGAATCAATTATACATAAAATGGAATCCGGCACGTACACGCCATCAATTGAACTCGCCAGAAAGTTAGAGCGGCAGTTAGGCATTTCATTAGTTGAACAAAAAGAAGTCAAGGCACAGAAATTAGAAAAAAAAGCTAGCAAGTTTACAATAGGAGATATCATAAAAATCAAATGATTTTTACGGACTAAAAATAAATTTTCAGTATCATTAAGATCAAGTAGTTTTTTTCTTAAATGCTTCATTAATAACTTCGTCTTGCCAACCTACTTTTTTCAAATTATCATGAATAGCTTGTTCAGTTTCTCCTTGTTCTTTGGCTTTTGTTATGTAATCAGATAATTTCTGAATCTCTTCATCAGGGACTTTAACCTGGTTTAGTACCATATCTATTATTGTTTCTTCCCATTTATTTTTTAATAAAACTTCCTTAATACTATTTGAAGCAATGCCTTGTGTTTTACATTTCAACACATATTGTCTTAACTCGTTCAACTCATTGTCTGATGACACAGCTGAAATGCTTGTTTGGTACAATGCAAATCCTGCAACTAAAACTATAATTAAAGTGATAACTATAAATGGAATTACAAAACTTATTTTTTTCTTTTTTGTATCGCTTAAAATCGCAGGTGTTTCTTCCTCTGGACTGTCATCTTTTACAACGTCTCCTGTTGGTGTTGTATCATTTTGACTTGTTTCATTTCCAGATGTTTCAACAACAGGATTTTCCACGCCAGAAATTCCAAAATAACTCAGTCCTGGAGATGTAGCTTCGTAATACACAAAACTGGAATCTTCTGACAGTTTCTTTGTGCTTAACTTGTCCCATTTTGTTGTGTACCTGTAAAGAGTTATTGTTCCTGGATCAACATTATTATTGTTAAGCCATGTGTTATCAACCCTGAACTTAAACACAACAGTTGTTATGTCATCTTCTTTTAAAACAGATTTCTCAACTTTCAAATATTGGTAAACTATGTTTTCCAGTTCTTTCATATCACTCAATATATCTTTATTTTCAACACTCATCAATACTGAAGTATTAATCTGTTTATTAACAGTAAATATCATTCTTGTGAATGCAATTGCAGAGCTTACAATGTTCATTGTATGTTGTCCTTTGTCAAGTCCTGCAAAGATTTGGTTAACTTTTGTACTTGCTCCTGCACTGCTTCCTGAACCACCGCTTGTTGAAGTTGTAGTAGTGGTTGTTACAGGATCTGTTGTTTCATTGCTTTTTGTTGAATTACAATTGCCTAGTTTATCGCAAAAAGTAATGTTAAAGTCATATGTTCTATCACTTGTCAAACCTGAAAAATTAATAAAATGACTTGTCACGTATGTTCCGTTAGATACTGATACGTTTCCTATTAATAATGATGACTTGTTACTTGGCTCGCTTGTAGTTAAAGTGATTGTAATATTTTCAGAAGTTGAATCTGAATCTAAGTCTGATATTGTCGGTGGGGTCGTGTCATTAACAGTAAAATAAATTCTTGATAAACTTGACTGGTTATACCTGTCTGTACAGTTTATGGAGATATTTTGGTATGAGTTATTGTATGAATTAAACGTTGTTATGAACGCTGATGCAGTTGATAAATTATTGTAAGTACCTTTACTAAGCAAATATTTACACGTGGAACTTTCACTGGTTGTGAAGTTTAAACTAAGACTATAACTATAGTTAAGGATTGAGCCATTTATTGGAGCAGTAACTGTTACAGTTGGAGCTGTTGTATCGTTTGCTCCGAAAACAGCGCTTAAATGAGGTACAAAAACATAAACATTGTTAGCAGTGTTATTATAGCAAGCAGTAGATGTGTTAATTGCATAAGCTGTTGTTGTACAATTACTAACAACTGCACAATCTGACAAATCATCTTCTGAACAATAATATATTTCTTGGTAATGTGAACTGTTTCTAGGCAGTTTAACTTTTGCATAATATCTGTTTGTATTATTATAAAACAAGGAAAAATTTCTAACATAAACATAATCAATAGGATGCGTCCCAACATTAGCATTAATTAATGAAACAAAAGATGAACTATTATCTTCGGCAGTGAACAAAAAATCCCATAACGCGTTTGTTGCTGAAAAATTGTATACATTCAATGTAATGTTTGTGAAATTAAGTTCTAATGACAGATTTTGATACATGGTAATGTTGTTTGATAAGTTATTAAAACTAGAGTTAAACAGTTCAATAGATGTTGTATTTGACATGCTATGGTTAAGATCATGCAACCATGTTGTTATGTTATATGTTTTGTTAATGTAAAAAGAAACATTTGTTGATTGAATATTTCCTGCGCTATCATTTCCAAATAAAACAAGAACTTGTTTACCTGGTTTTGTGAAGCTAATGATGCTTATATTAAAAGAACCGTTAATCATACTGTGAGTTACTGAATACTTTGTTGTATTGTAATTAAGAGTGTACCATAACGAATCAAAATAACTTTCATTAATTGAATAATTAAGTTCTATTGAAAAGTTTGAGATTACTTGATTAGATATTGGTTCGCTTATGTCTAATACTGGAGAAGTTGTATCAACTGTAAAGTTAAGTGTTGACATTCTTGTACGATTGACATTATCTGTACAGTTTACTGTTAAGTTATAATTTGACTCATTTAAGTTAAGAGTAATATTATGACTTGTCTGGTTAATTACTAAGCTATTATTATAATAACTATTGTTCAATGTAAAGTTACAAGTTGCTAATTCATTTGTTGTAAAGTTTAGTATAAAACTAGTTGAATTAACAAAACTGTTGTTAGTTGGATTATTAAATGAAATATGCGGTGGTAAGGTGTCATTAACAGTAATGTAATATACTTTTGTGCTAGATGAATAATTTTGTGTTTGATTGTAAATTACTGTCACGTTTATTGTTCCGGTATCATTAAATTGTACCAGATACGTAATATTTTTGCTTGTGTTTGTCAAAGTACCATTAACATACATTGTTAAATTAGCTTCACCTAATAATAAAGTTGCATTAATAAATACAAAACCTTGCGGTTGAACAGGTGACATGTTTCCTGCAGTTCCGTTAAGTGTTAAATTAAATGAAGAGTTAGCTCTAATAACAGTGTAATTATATAAGGTGGTATAGTTTGAATTACTAAATGTGTCGTTAGCATACATTCTCCATGAATAATTACCAACTCTTAACCCTGTGTAATTGTAATAGTAAACACCTGAACTATTGGCAGTGGTTGAATAATTAACAAAAGAAGATGTAAAATTATGTTCAATCCAAACATTAGAAAAGTTATAGTCATCCCAGCTAATGTTAAATTGATAAACTTGCGTTGGTGAATATGCTACTGGACACATTGGATATGTTGTGTTATCTGACCAAGTTGGATTAATAAGATCTGAAATTGTTGTAAAATTAAGTTCTGATGATATGTTGCTGTATCCTGTGTTATTAGTTACATTAATCTGAAAATAATATGTTGTGTTCGGAGATAGTCCTGTTAAAGATATGTTGTGAAACATTAATTGACTAGTATTGGTAGTATTATTAGGATAATTTCCAGTAGATAAACCATAATATATTGTTGCATTTGATGCATCTGTAACATTAAAAGAAATTTCATACACTGTCATGTTAATAGACGTGTTCATAATGTTCGTAATATTAGGGTTAGCATATACTGCAATGCAAAGGAGCACAAACAAAATAATGAGAATTTTACTTTTTTTTCTCATTTTTGACCTCCTTCAATAATCTTAACACTGCTTTGTCAACAAAATTTTTCACAGAAGGAAATTCTATCCTGTTCTTATCCTTAGAAATATACTCTTCAATCTCTTTTTTTAGTTCTTTATCAAGCTTGACAACATTTGACATTAAAACATTTAAGAGAAGAGTTACTTTAAATACTTTTCTAGTTACTTTTGGTAACTTAATGCTTGAATACTAAATATAAAATTGAAGCAAATGTTGTTAAAAATATCACAAGACAAAGAAGGTCTAATGATTGTCTTTCTTTAACTACTGTAGGTTGTTCATCAAATGCTTTAACAGTACGGCTTATGTTCTTATTCATTACTTCCTCAACAATAACTTCTTCTTCAATTGCTTCTTCTATCACATCTCCTTTAATACTAAAATAACTAAATCCAGGAGATGTTGCTTTGTAATAATAAAATTCAGAATCTTCGGATAGTTTCTCTGTATTTAATTTAGTCCATTTACTTGTATATCTGTAAAGGCCGATTGTATCAGGATCTATGCTATTGTTTGTTAACCAGGTAACAGGAACTTTAAACTCAAAATCTGCTGTAGTTATTTCTGACTCTGTTAACTGTGTTTTATCTATTTTAAAAATCTGATAGACATTGTCCAGATTAGGGATATTTTGAGGAAGATCCGTTTTTTCAACAGTTACTTGGACTGTTTTCTGGACATTGTCTCTCAGATTAAAAGAAACATCAGTTAATGCTATGTTTGTACTAGTAATTTTCATTGTGTTTTTTCCTTTGACAGGATTCTGGAAAGTTTGTTTAGCCACTGTTGCAGTTGTTGTGGTTGACGAACTTGAAGAACCTCCACCACCACCTGAACTGCTACTGCTTGAACTTGATTCTGGTGTTGTAGTTGCTTTACTACCTTGTGTTGTATTACAATTACCTAGTCTGTCACAAACAGTTACATTATAACTATACGTTGTGCTAGAACTTAAACTTGAAAATGTAACTGAATGTACTAATCCAAAGTTAATATTAGTTGTTGAATCTTCGCCTATTAAAATAACAGACCTGTTAGTTGGTTCTGTTGTGTTAAAGTTAATTGTTATTGAACTTGTATCAGAAGTTGAAGATGATGTAGTAATATTTGGCTGGATTGTATCATTAATGGTATAATATAATATTGAAGATGCAGAATTATTACTTAAATCTGTACAATTAATTGTTATGTTCCTATATTCATTTGCATAAACACTGTAGTTAGTACTATAATTTCTTGGACCTGTTAGATTAACACTTTCATTTACGAAATACAAACACGTTGTATTTTCATTTGTTGTGAAATTTAAATCTACTTGGTAACTTTGATTAATGATAGAATCATTATCAGGATAAGAAATATTTATTACAGGAGCAACTGTATCTGTTACATTCACAAACAATGTACTAAAATTAAAAGAATAATTCTGTGATTCTGGATAAACTAATGTTACATTAACATTACCTACGTAATTGAATGTGTAATTGTTAACTATTATTTCTGAAGTATTGATTAAACTACCATCAATATATAACCGAATATTACTATCTCCTGTAATTCTTGTTCCATTAAGCAACAAAACAGTGTTTTTTTCAACTGAGTAATTCTGAACAGTATTATTTATTGTTAAATTAACAGATGAATTTGCTTTTTGAACATTGTATCCAAACAAATCTGTGTTGTTTGTATATCCGTTTGTATCATTAGCATACATTCTCCAATATTTCACGCCTCCTGCTAATCCTGTGTAGTTATAGTAAAATACAGTACTGGTGTTTCCTGTAATTGAATAATTTACATAACTTCCTGTGAAATTATGTTCAATCCAAACACTTGATAAGTTATAATCTTCCCAGGTAATGTTAAACTGGTATTGTTGAGAAGATGAATAAACAGAATTATTATCTGGGTTGACTGTCATGTTCGACCATGTAGGTGCGAAAATGTCAATGTAACTTGTTGAAAAATTGTATTCTGATGTTTCATTAGCATTACCACCTTCATCAGATGCAGAGATATAATAATAATACGTACTATTAACTATTAATCCTGATAAAGTAATGTTATGGCTTGTTAGTAAACTTGAATTACTTGTATTACTTGAATAACTTCCTGAACTCTCACCGTAAAATATTGTTATGTTTGCTTGTTCAGACGTATTGAATAAAATCTCATACTCTGTTTGATTTATAGTTATATTTACAACATCTGTTATGTTTGGTTTTACAGTATCAACTTCAAGGAAAAACATATCTGAACTAACCAAGTTATTTGTTGGATCTGTTACATGAACCGTGTAATTATGTAACAAGCTAGACAAATTTGTAATATTGTAGTAATACACTTTATTACTGCCCGACATTGAATAATTAACAGCGTCCACTTCAATTGTTGCATTCACTGGTTCAGAGGTTGTAATATTAACAAAACTACTGTTAACAGAGATATTTGTAGATTCGTTACCTTGTACAAACGTTATTCTTGGCGTATCGTCAATATAATTCAATGCAACTGTTAAATTGATTCTTGGAAATTTCAATGAATTTCTAGAATCTGTTTTATTGTCACCTGTTGCTATTAAAATATCCCGCATTTCTAAAGATCCTAAGATAGAACCATTCTCTAATCTTTTGAAATTCCTTAATAATAATGCCGCGCCCGCAACATGCGGTGCTGCCATTGAAGTTCCACTGTCTAAACCAAAATCTCCTCCACTTAATGTTGATCTTATAGCTGTCCCTGGTGCCACTAAATCTAAAATACCAGCTGAGTTTGAATAACTTGTATCAATAACATCTGCTTTTGTTGTTGAACCAACTGAAGTAATGTTTTCTAAGCATGCAGGGAACGCGATTGTAGTGGAAGTCGCTTCGTTACCAGAAGCTGCAATAACAATTATACCGTTTGTTAAAGCTTCATCAACCACTTGTGAAAATAATGTAAAAAACGCACTGTTTGAATCACAATTACTAGAATATGCACCACTTCCTAAACTCATGGTAATAACTGAAATATTATAACGATCTTTGTTTTCAATACAATATTCAATAGCTGCTAACACGTCTGTTGTGTTTCCACTTCCTCCGCTGTCTAAAACTTTCATTGAAACTATTTTTGCACCAGGAGCAACGCCCGTGTAAGTTTCGTTCATTGACGCAATTATTCCAGAAACATGGGTCCCGTGACCTGCGTCATCTCTTGGATCTTGGTCATCTTGCGAAGTTGTGCTTGCTGCCAAATCCCAGCCACCTATTACTTTTTCACAACTTGACCAGTTTACTGTACTGTTTACTGTTCCATTAATTACCTGGTCAATTAAAAAACCCCAACCAGTTACAGAAGTGTCAGATTCCAATTTCACATAAATTGTATCACCTTCAACACTTGGTGTCCAAACATTCTCATGGTCACCTGTATAAATAGCGATAGTATTATTGTTATTATTCGGGTCAAGAACTTCTATATAATCCCATTCAGCTTCTGTGCTAATGTTAACAAAATGAACAGAAATTTGAGTAAACCCTGTGTAATTAATTTTGTAAATTTGATTCATATTATTAGAATAAGGGTGTATTGATTCACTTGAAAACGATTCATTGTTACCAGACTGTGTCTCATTTGTTACTGTACAACCGCCTAATGCAGGATGCGTGTAATCAATGCCTGTATCAAGAACACACACAGTTTCTCCAGAACCGTTAACAGAAATGTTTTCTATTAACACGTTCCAAAATCCTGTTGCGTTTATTATTGGAATTGACTGGTCAAGAAACGCTTTAACTGGAATGTCTTCATGTATCCATTCAATGTCTGGGTTATTTCTTAATTCGTTTAATGCTTGTTTGTTTACTTTTGCTTTAATAGTGTTTGTCAGGTTATAAGTTCTTATTATTTCAAAACCTTGTTCAGGTAGTTTTCTAAATATTTTTTTCCTTGACCTGGCAATTTCTTCTTTTTTTATTTCAAGTCGTTCAGAAGAGTTAAGTTTGTTATTAACAACAGATTCTTTAAACTTTATTATTACTTCAACTTCCCCGTATTTTTCTGCTTTTTTAAGAATGTCAGAACTAATCTCAACAGACTCAGTTGTACTAAAAACTAAACTAGATAATACTAACAAAATAATTACTATATGGACCTTCCTCAACCAAATATCCCTCTCTTTTAATAACTTCCAAAGAAATTATAGTATAAAAAGTTTGGGTTTTGTTGAAGTAGTGAATTAATCTTCTAAAACCAATATTGATCCTGAGTTTTTAGCTTGATAGAAATCAAAATAATCTTCATCTGGCAATGAAATATATTTTCCTAATGCCATGGGTTTAAGATTAATTTCTGGTTTTGATCGCATATTTGCTGCACTTCTAACAAGATCAAGTGCATACTGTTTTTGCCGAAAAGAAAACTCGAATTTGTTTCCTTCTTGGTCAAAACATTCTAGAACATACTTTTTAATGCCTATTCGAGTCACACCAACGTATATGGATCTGGCATCTTTAATTTCTAATCCTTTTCCATCGGGATATCCAATGGGTTTATTCTCTTCCTCTTTTATTTTTGCTCTGCGGTTAAAATATAATTTCCCTGCTAATCCTAGAAGTCCGAGCGTAACGCCTGTTTTACATACAAACTCAAATACGTTTCCTAATATTTCTCTTATATCTTCTAAAATACCACTTTCATAAGCAATTTGAATATACTGTCCAATATTTTGAACTATTTCTTCCACAGGCATTGAAAATAACATATTCTCAAGACTCATCCTTCTGCAGATCAATTAATAATATATAAATGTTTCCCTTAAGAGTAGTAAAACTTAAGATTTCTTCTTAAGAGCAGCTTTTACCAATCCGAAGTATAAGGGATTTGGCTTTAATGGTCTAGAGGTATATTCTGGATGAAACTGAGATCCAAAAAAATATTTTTTACCAGGCAGTTCCATTATCTGCATTATATTATATTCTGGATGTTTGCCTGAGAAAACCATACCATGTTTTTCTAATAAATGTATATATTTCGGATTAACTTCATACCTGTGCCGGAACCGTTCTCTAATCAGAGTTTTTTTATCATAAAGGTTATAAGCCAAAGTATTCTCATTAACTAAAACTTCTTTGCCTCCTAAACGCATGTTACCTCCCAAGCCCTCAATCTTTTTCTGTTCTGGCAATATATCAATTACAGGATCAGGAGTATCTGGATCAATTTCAGTACTATTGGCTTTTTTCAAACCACACACATTACGTGCAAATTCAACCACAGCCATTTGCATACCATAACAAATGCCTAAATAAGGAATGTTATTTTTTCTCACATATTTTAAACACATTATTTTACCTTCTGTACCTCTTTTGCCAAAACCTGGTGCAACTAATACACCATCAACATCCTTTAGAGCTTCTTCAACTGTTACTTTACCTTCTTCAATCTCTGTAGTCTCTATCCATTTTATTTTCACTTCTGTATTTAATGCTGCTCCTGCGTGTTCAAATGCTTTGACAATACTAGCATACGCATCTCTTAGTGAAGTATATTTACCACCCATCCCAATAGTAACTGTGTTTTTTGGTTTTCTAATTTTTTCAGTGAATTGTTTCCACTCAATCGGGATGTTACCTTGTTTATTAGGTAATTCAAGTTTACTGAGCACTCTTGGCACAATGTTCACATTCTCAAGCATTTCAGGGATTAAATAAATACTTTTCACATCATGTAAACTAATTACATTTTCAATATTAACGTTTGAATATACACTTATTTTTTCTCTGACTTTTTCAGTCACTGGATTATTAGCCCTGCATCCTATGATATCAGGTTGAATTCCCATTGAAAGTAAGCTTTTTATTCCTAACTGAGCAGCTTTGCTTTTTTGCTCTCCTAAAAACTCAGGTTCTAATACATAAGTTAGTCCAATAAAACACACATTTTCTTTACCTTCTTCATACATCAACTGTCTTACCGCTTCAATACAGAACATATTTTCTAAATCACCAACAGTGCCTCCAACTTCAAATAATACAATATCTGCATCTGAAATCATTGATAAATTTCTTAAAAATAATTTAATTTCACCAGTTACATGAGGTATAACTTGGACATCTCTACCTAGATATGAACCTTTTCTTTCTTTGTTAAGAATACTCTGAAAAAGCTTACCGTTTGTCAAATAATATTCTTTGGTTAAGTTCAAATCTAAAAACCTTTCATATGTCCCTAGATCCATGTCTGTTTCAGTGCCGTCATCTAAAACAAACACTTCACCATGTCTAAACGGGTTCAAAGTACCAGCGTCTTGGTTTAGATAACCGTCAAATTTAATAGGTGCAATTTTTAATCCTTTATACTGTAATAATTTACCTAGTGAACTGCTAAGAATGCCTTTACCTAACCCTGACATGACTGTGCCAAGCACAACAATGTATTTTGTCTTACCTTTCACATATCCTTTAGGATATGGTGTATAAAATTCATGGTCAATTGATTTTTTTGATATTTTTCTTAATATATCAGACATTTGATAAATCCCTCCTTAGAAATAAAATTTGGTGCATAATTAAGAAATAAAAATTTTATTTATAAGCATTTATATCTTAAAAAATAAACTTTATAATACTATAGAAAAAATTAAACCCGTCAAATCCAGGCAGAGGTATCATGTTAAATGCTGCTAAAAACAGATTAATCTTTCCAGATATTAAAATTGTTTTATGATGTTTCTTATTAACTAAGTTTTTATTAACAATTAATTGACATAATCCATATAATATTAAATTGGTTAATGGTCCAGCAATTGATACTAATGAAGATTCTAATGGTGGTAATGGTGTATGTGTTACATAACCTCCTACAAAAAACATGAATGGAAAATTCAATAACCTCATTATAATAACCATTATGTACCAGTTAATTGGTGCATGCAATATTGCAACTGCGCCAAATCCCATTGCTACAAATTTATGTGCTAGTTCATGTAATACTATTGCTGGGCCTGCTATCATTGCACCAAATTTAATATCTTCAATAATACTTGATTTTTGGTAATATGCAAACGGATCATG
>CAZEKF010000002.1:77729-79177 GCA_964512765.1 uncultured Methanosarcinales archaeon | reverse complement strand
TTGGATCGCACGTTTTAAAATCTAAATCACAGTTACATTGTCCAGATTCCTTGCAAAGAGAAGTGCATTCATATTGTTCTTTATTTAATTTTTGATATCTTCCTCTTATTAAACAACATCCTTTTGAAACCTGGTCAACTTCATTGCAATAAGCTGATTCAGAAACCATGTTCCATGCTTTATCAGGATCGTATAAATAATGTGGCAAGTCTTGACATGTACCGTCTTGGTTTGCTATTGCTATGACTTTGTAGGTTTTTGGTGCAATTAGGCCAAATATACTTCTTTGATGCGATTTTTTTTGTGCGAGTATTGTTATTGAGATTAGTGTTATGATTAGGATAATGAGAATTATTAATAGTTTTGTTTTTTGTTTCATTTTAAGTTGGTGGTTGACTACATACTGGTGTCCTCACTGCATTATTAGTTACACATTTGCATTTACATCCTGGTGTAGCCATCATTTTATCTGACGCAGGTTTATTACTAATTTGAAGATCTCCTTCATGATCACATACATTATGAAATTCTTTGTATTCATAACAACATCCTGATTCTTTTTCTGAACTACAATCTGGTTTAGAACAAGAAAGTGATTTACAATAACTTTCACATTTTCTTACACATATAGGAATTGTCACAGGTTCATTTGGTATTCCATCTAATCTCCATTTTCCTTGTTCACAACATCCTTTTTGATCAACACTTGAATCACATTTCACAGGTTGAAACGAAATTGCATCATTTAATCTCCCGCTTCCATCTTCTGTTATAGGTCCTTCTGGATATCTACTTGGTCCTTGTGATTCACCACTCATAAAATCCATCTGGTCTCCTACTTTTAAAATTATTACATCACCTACATCATCTAATGTAGCTTGTTTTGTTTTAAATTCATATATTTCATTTCCACATTTTACAAGATCATCATCTAAAAAAGAAATACCATCATCTTCATCACCATCTTCTTCGTGATTCATTTCAGTATGATACCTAATTTCTTCTCGTTCAGGCTCGTGGTCTAAATATAATTCACCCCCGCAGCTTCCAACTATCTCATATTCCAAATAATCTCCCCTACTTTTCCAAACATACCATT
Source organism: uncultured Methanosarcinales archaeon (assembly GCA_964512765.1). Lineage (GTDB taxonomy): Archaea > Nanobdellota > Nanobdellia > Woesearchaeales > GW2011-AR15 > GW2011-AR15. The sequence continues at coordinate 78,078 of CAZEKF010000002.1, read as the reverse complement.
GAGGATCTGTAAAAGGAAATTCTTCAGTATACATATCATCTTCATCAGGATCAAACCATGTTCCAGCTGTCATGAAATTAGGACAGAACCAAGTTGTAGTTTCTCCAGGAAGTATTTTTTCAGGTACATTATAAACAGTACTAGCATCCGCTGCTCTATTCTCTCTAATAAAATAAAACGTAAAATATTCAGGTTCAGGGTTATAATTATCTTCATGATTATACCATTTAGCCCAGTCAAACGACCTATCAATCGCATATATCAAATCATATTCATAATTAGGCGGATTAGTAGCTGATTCTCTTCTAAACACTTCACCAACTTCTTCACCATTTTCATCAAGCATTCT
>CAZEKF010000002.1:53833-77629 GCA_964512765.1 uncultured Methanosarcinales archaeon | reverse complement strand
CCATATAAATAATCTTTAGCAAGTATTGGTCCAATATGTGGATATGAAAAAGGTTGTTGCAGTGGTTCAATACTTGCCCTAGTTATAGTTAATTCTCTTGAATCATTTAATCCAATGTTAACTCTTTTATGACTATAAGGTGTTTCTTCAAGATATTCTGGATAAAAGAAATAATTATATTTTCCTGTTTGGTTGCATAGCTTGTGAAATTCATCAACACTAGGATCTTCAGCTTTGCACGCTGGCCAGGTTGTTTCATACAATATACCTCCTTGCTTACCAATTAAAAATAAACCATCTATCACTAAACGAGTTATTACATCTTCAATATAAACTTTAACAGGTTTAATTTCTTTAAAATTAACATCTTCAGATTTTTTTACTTCTTCAAGTTTAGATTTATTATTATTATAAAAAAAGAAACCTACTATTACTATTAACAATAATACTATTATAATAAATATTGTTAATTGAGACTTTTTATGCATGTAAAAAAGTTCATATTAGCAGCTTTATTAAAGTTTCCAAAAAAGAAAATAATAACTTGGCCAGGCGAGTCATAAGGCGATTAGCATTTACACAAGTAAATGCATCTGTGCCTTTGTTGTTATTATTTTCTTAATATAAGTAAGAAGTCTAATTCGAAAACTTAATATAATCTATATCTCTAATAAAATTTAATAAATGAAAAGAGGACAAATACAAATCCAATTCAATTGGATATATATTGCAGTAGTTGGAGCAATTATCTTGATAGCAGGGCTATCAATAATTCCTAAATTAAAAAAATCAGCAACAGATTCATTTAATTATGATGTTAAATCTTATCTTGATTTAATTCTAAAAAATATCCAACTAAATCCAAAAGCTGAATCAAGTACAGAATTAAGCGGTGTAGCGATTAAATTTAGCTGTGACAGATATATCATTGATGAAATATCCTCTCCATTATCAAGCATAGTCTTTTCACCTGATAAAATAACAGGGAATTTATTAGGTACTAGTAGGTATTTTGAACATCCTTTTAAAACTGAATTATTTAGCTTTGTGACAGGTTCAAACATAAAATATGTTCTTAAAGAATCTGGGTTTGTTCAATTAATCAATGAAAGTCTACCTATTAACATTAATAAGATAGTTGTAAAAAATTTCAAAGAAATAAACAATGAAAATTATGATAAAATAAGATATATTGCAATTGATGAAATGCCTGACGTTTCTCAATTAGGTGATTTAAACGGGATAAAAGATGAAGATGTTACTTTTTTAGTAGTCAGTGTAATAGATTCATGGTTCGGACCTGAATTAAGAAACAGGTTTGATGGTTTTTTTCTTGAAGGTATAGAAAAATATTCTATGCGCATATTTGATTTTGGAACTATTAAATATTATAAAAAAACAGGTAACAGTTTTAAAGAGATTGGCGAAGTGTATTTTTTAGATGAAGCTTCATTACTTGCAGCAATTTATTCTGAAAACCCTGAGATGTATAATTGTGGCATGCAAAAAGGATTTGAGAAATATAAAATATCTGCAGAGATTAAGCTAGATAGGATTGATGAATTATCAAGAATAAAACATTGTCCTTATATGAATCCTGCTACAAGGTTAAATAAAATGATTGATTTAACTTCAGACATCCAACATACAGAGGGTTTTTATTTAGACATATATTATTACGGAACCATACTTAGTAAAGATAATAAAGTATTAATGAGGCTAAGTTGTCCTCTTGTTTATTAAAAATGAAAAACAAAGCTCAACTACAAATAATGCAGACAATATTTGCTTTATTTATTATATTTATTATATTGATAATAGGATTTATTTTTGTAATAGGAAAACAGAGATCATCAATGAGAACTCAATTAGAACAATCTTTAATATTAACTAATTATAAAAAAGCTCAAATAATTAATGTCCTTCCTGAATTACAATGTTCTAGATTAAGAGTCTCTGTAAGAGATTGTTATGATAAATTAGCTATTAATGCACTTACTAAAAAAATCAAAGAAAATGATTTTTATTATAAAACAATATTAGGAAACTCAAAAATATCTATAATTGAATATTCACCTATCAGTGGATGGGATACTATTGAATTGTATAATAATCCAATTGAAAAATACAAATCAAAAAAAGTTTATCATCTTCCTTCAATAATATTTTATCCTGAAAAAAAAATAAAAAATTTCGGTGTCATTGAAATTGAACTCCACAACTAAAGCACAAACAGAAATAATTGGTATTGTAATTATAGTAATAATATTATTAATAGGCTTTTTTTATATGATGCTTTCAAATAAACAAACTGAGTCTAAACAAGACATTGAAGATGCACACTTGTCTCAAGCTTTGTTAAACATTATAATGCAAACTAATAGTGAATGCGGTCCTGAATATTCAATAATTATCCAAGATTGTTTTGGGAAAAATGAGAAATGTCCTGGCATGAACTCATGCAGTTATGTAAGTGAAAAGGTACAAGAAATATTAGATAGTACATTAGGAAAATGGCAAAAACCATATTCATTCTATGTTACAAGAGAGAGCAATAAAAAAATGGATATTAACTATGTAGGATGCAATGAGTTTAAAGAAAAATCATCTCTGGCGACTGCAATAATAAGCGATACACCTAACATTGTAGTTAATTTAGGCATATGTAAAATTTAAAAATATAGTTCCATTCTATAGTATTATGACTGAACTAGTTGCATTACTTTCCACTGGCAAAGGAACCTGGACAGATGTTGTTAAATTAATTAGTAGTCAAGACTGGGAAAAAATATATTTAATAACAAACGAGTTTGGTAAAGATACCTTCCAGAAAAAAGATAACATGGAATTCATTGTTATTAATTCTAACCAAAGCATTGAACTTATTATTGATAAAATCGTAACACAGCTTAAAGAAAAAATAAAGGGTACAGAAGTCGCTCTTAACTTTATCTCTGGCACAGGGAAAGAACACATGGCTGTGTTATCCGCTATGCTAAAATTAGGGCTAGGAATAAGATTAGTTGTTCATACAGTAAATGAATTAAAAGAAATTTGAAAAAACTTATAAGACACATAGTTTTTTCTTATATGATGATTAATTATACAATAATACTAGTTTTTTTGATTATTATAGGTGTGCTTTATCTATTTATCAAAGAAATATTTCCTGTAGACGTAACTGCAATTTTAGTAATGGTTACATTAATGGTTCTTGGTCTTGTTAACACTCACGAAGGTGTCTCAGGCTTCAGCAATGAAGCAGTTATAACCATTCTTGCGATGTTTATACTGAGTGCAGGTATTGAAAAAACTGGGTTAATTCATAGTTTAAGCATAAGAATATTTGGATTAACAGGATCTAATGAAATTCTACAATTGCTTTTCATAATGTTATTCGTAGCACCGATTTCAAGCATTATGAACAATGCACCAATAGTTGCAATCATGATTCCATTTGTACTGAATTTAACAAAAATGTCAAAAACACGGCCTAGCAAGTTACTAATACCCTTATCATATGTGTCAATGGCAGCTGGAAAATTAACTTTAATTGGAACTTCTACTAACTTGTTAGCTGCATCAATTATCGCAAGGTTAGGCATGGAACCGTTTGGTATGTTCTCATTCTGGAAGATAGGTTTGGCAGTAATGACAATTTCAATTGTATATTTCTTAACAATTGGGTATTGGATCTTACCAAAAAAAGGTGCTGCTAAAGGCGAGGATGTATACAAAGATTTGAAATTTACGTCTGAACTAATAATATTAGAAAAGTCAAAGTTAGTTGGGAAAAAAATTAAAGATACTATTCTTAGAAAAAAGTACAAACTAAAAATTCTGAATTTACATAGAGATAAAAAAATCTGGAAAGAAAACTTTTCAAATAGAGTTCTTCAACCAGGAGATATTTTGACAATTGAGTCTGTTCGTGATACTTTGTTCAACCTTGAAGCTGAAGCAGGGGTAAAGATTGTTATTGAAGAAATGGGTAAAGCTAACGGCGAAAGTGAAACATTAAACATGATCGTGCCTCAAGGATCATATTACATTGGAAAAAAGATTGAAGACCTTGGTTTAAAGAAAAATGCAGTTGTCATGGCAATCAGAAAAGGTACTAAAAAGATTACAAAACGACTTGATAAAATCAAGCTTCACCTTGGTGATTTATTGTTATTAAAAACACCTAAAGAAAAAAGTGAGAAAGTCAGGAATGATAGAAACTTGATTCTTATTGACGAGCTGGAAGTAAATTATAGAAAACATAAACGATTAATTGCGATTGCGATTCTTGCAGGAGTTGTACTTCTTGCTGCATTTGGCATTTATCCAATCATGCTAACAGCTTTAGTTGGAGTAGTTTTAATGATACTCACAGGAGTAATAACAACAAAAGAAGCGTATAGTTCTGTCAGATGGGAAATTATATTTTTATTAGCAGGGCTTATCCCACTTGGAATAGCTCTTGAGAAATCTGGAGCAGCAGCATTTATAGCTGGATTGTTAAGTAAAATAGCTGTTAATTTCCCGCCGTTATGGGTGATGATAGGATTCTATATATTTACAACATTATTAACTGAAATATTATCAAACAACGCATCAGTAATCCTTTTAGTGCCAATTGGAATAGATCTAGCAAGACAAATCGGAATAGATCCTTATCTAATGGTATTAGTTATAATGTTTTCAGCATCAACTTCATATTTAACTCCTGTTGGTTATAAAACAAATACTATGGTTTACGGAACTGGTGTGTACAAATTTTCAGATTTCTTTAGAGTTGGAGTTATATTAAACATTATACTTGCGTTTGTAGCACCTCACCTTATTTGGTTTTTATGGGGCGGTGTTTAGAAACATATACTCTATACCCCGAACCTTTGGCAGTTTCTTGAACATTACCATATAATTCCTGCATTTTCTTTTTTAGTGAAGAACCACCTTTGTTGTGTCTTGCTACTAATTGCAATAATCCATTAGAATTAAGATGATCTTTTGCTTGTTCAATAATCTTAAAACATAGTTCCTTGCCAGCTGTTTGCGGTGGATTTACTAGAATTGTGTCAAATTTCGAATTAATCTTGGAATATAGGTTACTTTTTATAATTTTAATGTCTAAATTATGCAATTTAACATTTTTCTTAGAAACCATAACTGCTCGTTCATTAATGTCAAGCATTGTTACGTTTATACTTGGATATAACTTTTTCAAAGAAACTCCAACAACACCAATTCCACATCCAAAATCAAGAACTTGCCAATTTGGTTCAATTATTGCGTTTTCAATCAGTAGCTCAGATCCTTTGTCAAGCTTATCCTTAGAAAAAATTCCACTTGCACTAAACAATTCAAACTGAACTTTTTTTAAATTAATTGGGATTTTCTTAAGATCAAATTCCGAGAACTGTTTCTCTGAATAATAATGAGTCATTTTATCATAAAAACATCATAACTTTATAAAAAAAATCTCCGAAACCAATAAATAAAACTGCATTGAAAATGAAATTACTCATACCATACATGAAAATTTCGTACGTTGACAAACCTGTAATGAACTTTGATACAAAAACAATCCATAGGTTTGTTACTATGATTGTTATTATCCCTACAAAAAGTATACTTCCTGATAACATGTTTGCCATAAAAGCTGCAATCACGTAACCTATCATCATGAATGCGTGATCCATTGTAAATTTTTTATTGTATACTATTGCCGCCATTTTAGTTAAGATTCCAACTGCAATCCCCCATTTCAATCCGTATGCTGTTGTCATTAAAATAGCAGAAAACGTTGAAAATTCCAAGTCAACTGGTGCACTGACGTACCTGTCAATTGACAATAAAATTGCGTTAGCAACACAAAATATGCTTAAAAAAATTATTGGCCAGATGTTAATAAAAAATGAGACAATGAGAACAGTAAGCCCTAGGACAATATGTTTCTTATCAATATTAAGTTTTTTATACTTTATTTTCCTAAGTTTCTTCATCAAAAACAGTGAAAACTAAGCAATATAAAAATATATATGTAAATTAAGAAAAAAAGCCCCTGGAGAGATTTGGAACCAAGCCTTTTGAGAAAAGCCTTGAGGGAAAACTGTGGGTTTCGCTATGCTCAAGCCCACATAATAAAAAAGCCCTTGGAGAGATTTGAACTCCCGACCTATGCTTTGCTCGAAAATGCCTTTTCGGCATGCCGAAAATCTTTGATTTCTGTGCATACGAGAGCATTGCTCTAGCGACTGAGCTACAAGGGCATATTTAATTCCCTTAATTTGTGATCCAAATTTAAGTGTTTTGATGTTTTATATAAATTTTAATATATTTGCCCTTTTTGAACCACAATTCCCTCTTTAATAATGTATCTGTCACCTCCTATGTTCACAACATGAGTCAATAACTCAAGTGGATCATTAAGCCAAATATCTGGTTCAACGCCAAAGTTAGCATAATCTTCAGGTTTTATTTCAAATTCTCTTGTTTTTAATCCGTACAATGCAGCAACTTTAATTATTTTAATTCCTATTTCATCTAATATTTGATTTGCATTATCCACCATTTGCATATCTCCCCAATGGTCACCAACATATGGAATAATTCCTGGGCCATAAAGGCCCAATTCATCAATACACATAATTAAAGCTTGAGGATCTGGTTTTTGAAAATTTGCAGCTTCTTGAAACCCTATTATTTTTTTTATTAAGTGTGACAAGTCATTTGCTGAAAGAAAGTTTCTAATGTTTAAGCTACTGTTCTGAGACACGATTCCTTGTGGAAAACTACTTAGACCCAAAACCATTTCTGGAACATGTTCATACGGGTTCATAGCTACAGTATTCTTTTCAAAATATTCTCCAAAACAACTTGCTCCTTGTTGTATTTCGTCCTCTGTGAATCCTGTACGGCTCCAAATTTGGATCCAGTTTTCAGATTCCCAACAGACTTGTAGGTAATAAGACAAACTTTTAACTATTGGAGGCGCATCTTCTCCTTGCGGTGCATTAGGCCTCACTTCATAAAAACCGTATCTTAAAGCATTCCAATTTTCAATATGTGATCTTTTTAGAGTGCCATCGAAGTCATAAATAATTCCAAGTACATCTCCTATTGGTATTGTCATCAAAAATCCTCACATAATCTAGTCCATTTTCTAGTTTCTCACTCTTTTTTAAGAACACATTACTTAATGTTCTCCAACAATTCATCTTTAGAATTGAATTTTTTTTGGCATTCAAAGCACACTATTTGCTTCTTACCTTTTTTATTCTTTACATAAGTACCAACAAGCTTATTTAGAAAAGTAGTATTAACCTTGTTGTTGCATATTGAACATTTTGCCATTTTTTGTCATAACTGGATGATATTTTTAAATTTTATCCTCTACCACGCTGTTGTTTATATAATCTTTTAACATCTTCCAAGGTATTAATATCTTTAACTGTTTTTTCATCTATTCTTAACCTTAAAAAACGAGGGAATCTTAAAGCATATCCTGATGAATAATTAATAGACTTCTGGATTTCTTCATAACCAACTTCAATTACTATTTCTGGTTTTAGTTCAATATATTTTCCAGATGTTTTGATTATCAAAGGTTTAAGTAAATTTGTTAATTCTTCAAAAGAAGTCCCTTCACTTCCAAGTTCTTTAATTCCTGTCCCAACTTTACCAATTTCTTTTAACTCTCCATTGTCTGAACATGCCAAGAAAAAGCTTGTTAACCATCCTGACCTTTTACCTTCACCATAATCTGCTGCAACAATAACTAAATCTAATGGTTCCATGATAGATTTAATTTTTACACCGTAACCTACTCTTGACCCTGGTTTGTAAATACCTTCTAGATTCTTAGCCATGACACCTTCTTCACCTAGTTTCAAAGATTCTTCATAGAATTCTGCTGCTTCTTTATCATCTGATGTTATTAGCTGTTTTGCTAACATAATGTATTTTGGTTTTTCTGTAATAGTTTTTTCAAGAATTTTTCGTCTTTTCTGGAAAGGTTCCTTTAACAAATTCTGATTATTGTAATAAATTATATCAAAAACATTAACCTCTACTGGAAATTTACTAGCTATTTCATCAATATCATATTTTCTTTTAATTCTTTGAGATATTTTTTGGAATGGGACATATTTTTTTGTTTTAGGATCATAACCAACTGCTTCACTGTCTAAAATGCAAGAATCTACATTCACATTATTTTTGACTGCATCAACAATCTCTGGAAATTGTTTAGTAACATTTTCCAATCTTCTTGTAAACAAGTTGATTTTGTCTTTGTTTTTGTGTATTGCAACCCTAAATCCGTCATATTTATGCTCAAACACAGCTGGCCTACCAACAATTTCAAACGCGTCTTGAATATCTTTAGCTTTTTGAAACAGCATAACATTAATTGGTTTACCAACTTCTAAAGAAAGTTCTTTCAAACCCTTAACTCCTTTTTTCTTTAAAATTAAAGCTACTTTTCCAAAATCGTTTGTCAAATCATAAGCATGTTGCACTTTTTCTGAAATTTCATTATATTTTGTTCTATTATCTTCAGAAAGTTCAATATCGTTTTTTTCTTTGTTATATACAATTCCTATTTCGTCTGCAAAAAATGCCCAGATCAATGCATCTCTGACACTTCCTTTACCAACACCTATCCTTAAGTTATCAACAACTGTTCTAATTATATACTTAGCTTCTTTGGGATTAGCGTTTATCAACATTTCAGAGATTAATGACAATTTTAAATCAGTGCTCCCATGACCTTCTTGCTCAGACAATTTTCTTAAACTAGCAAAAACATCTTTAACGTGTAATTTTTTAGGAAACAACGATATTTGTTTCTTTTTTTTCACAAAAAATTCAGCAACATCTCCTAAATCTCCTTGTTTTTTCCATTCATTCTCGATTTCATTAAGAGAGATTCCTGTTGCTTTGTTAATTGCTTTAACAGCTAGTTTAGAAGACACTCCAATTTTTTTCTCATTCCAATCAGGAAATATTTTTCCCTGGATCATTAACATTATCCTAGGCAAATCTTCTTCAGATGTTTTTTTAATTAATTCAGAAAGATATGATGTTTTTTCTAATCTTTTTGATGTATCATCTAGTTTATTATACAGTTCAACAAGTTCTTTGTATAGCATAAAACTTTGTTATAGAAGTTAATTTAAATTTTTTTAGGTTATTTTTTTGATTTTAATTCTTTTAATTCATTCAGAATTTCGTCTTGTTTATCTTTTATTTCGTTATATCGTTTCTCCATTTCATTAAACACATTTTCAACATTATTTTGTTTTTTCCAGTTTTCAAACTCATTGATTAACTTTAATAGGTTAGTAAATTTGTTAGATTTCTTTTTTTTATTTTTTAACATAGTGTTTCAAATCTGTAAATGATTTTTTTGATAAGTTCGCAGCTTTCAATGCTTTTTTCCAGCTTCCAAAATATTTCCTGTATGTTGAAGAAGACGCTGACCATTTTTTCAAATCACTTGTTTTTGGAACTCTTCCAAGCTCTTTAGCCAACTGCTTCAAGTTTTCTGTTAATTCTTTTTTATCATACTTTTTTCTAACATTTAATTTTAATCCTGAGCTTCTTAATGCTTTGTTCCATGATCCGAAACGTTTCATAAAAGTTGAAGAAGAAGGAAATTTTTTCTTTTTATTCATATCGTTTATTGTTGGTGTTTTTTTTAACTCAGAAGACAATTTCTTAAGGTAAAACAATAATTGTTCTTTAGTATATTTCTTCATCTTAAGTTAGGTAACATAAAGAGATTTAAAATAGTTTTCATAATTCACACACAATTTTATTAATCAATATTGTTTTTATAATATTTTAAAAAATGGAACTAATAAATGTTCAAAAAGAAAAAACCAATGTATGGGACAAAGAAGTTGCTCACCTTGTAAGAACCTGTCACGGAAAGCAGCCAACCCTATTTCATTTAAGAATTATCCCAACTAATAGATGCAACCAAAAATGTTTATATTGTATCGGTGGGAACAGAAAAATTAATTTTTCAGAAGAATTGTCCGATAAAAAACATATTGAAACTATAAACGATGCAATTTCTCTTGGATTAAGGCATTTGAAAATCATTGGTGGTGGAGAAGCACTAGTTAGAAGGAATTTAATCATAAACATTATGGAAATCTTAAAAAGAAACCCGCAAGTTTTTTGTTCCTTGCACTCTAACGGAACATTATTCGACGAGTCAATGGTTAAGTTATGCGTTGAATCTGGACTAGATTGGTTATCTATAAGTGTTGATGGACCTAAAAAAGCAAACGATTTGTTAAGAGGAAAAGGTACTTACGATAGGATACTCTTTACACTAGAAAAGTTTGCGCATTGGAAAAAAAAGTTAAGAACAGATAAGCCTCAAATAGATTTTTCAACAGTTTTAAGTTCAAAAAACTATGATAAACTGGATGAATTAATAATGTTAGCAAAAGAATTCAATGTTGGACATCTCCACATTCAACCAATGTATGTTGTTCCTAACAATAAACTCAGTCATTTATTAAAACTTACTAGTTCTGAAGCACACGATTTCCAAAACTTGATTCCTAAGTATAAGTTATTAGTTGACAAATATAACATCCATAACAATCTTGAAGAAATCTCGCCAAACATCATAAAAAAAAGTGAAAGTACCCCTGGAAAGATAATGGACGAAGATCTTATAAAAAATAAATCTAATGACTCTCTTGCGTGTAATCTTTTCAATGTATTTTGTTTAGATTTCTGGAATTTCCTAATGATATCTCCAAATGGTGATATTCAATTTTGTTTAAAAGAATATGATTTTGGTTTTAATGCAAAAAAACATAAACTAAAAGACGTGTGGCACAGCACTAAGTTAAATGAGATAAGAAAAAATTTCTTAGCAGGTAATAAATTTGAAGAATGTAACACTTGTTGTCCAGCAAAAATGCTTGAAACGCTCGAGATTAAAGCTAAGATGCTTAAACAAATACATAATACAAAATTTTATTAAATATACGTGTTATCCAATGTTCTATGGGGTTAGATTATAACAAACTAGGTTTTAAAGCAGGCATTGAAATTCACCAAGAACTTAACACAAATAAGTTATTTTGTAACTGTTCTTCGGACATGAGAGAAAAAAATCTTGTTTCTAAAACAAAAAGAAAAATTAGATCTATGGCAGGTGAAACAGGTGAAGTAGATGCAGCATCTGCGTATGAACAGTTTAGAGATAGAAATTTTATTTATCACAGTTATGAAAACGAAAGTTGTCTTGTTGAACAAGATTCCGAGCCTCCGCATCCTGTTGATAGTAATGCGTTTAACATAGCATTGGGTGTTGCTAAATTGTTCAAGTTAATAATTCCCGACACAATTTGTGTGATGAGGAAAACAGTAACTGATGGTAGTGCTGTAAGTGGATTTCAAAGAACCATGCTTATAGGAATTGAAAGTAAAGATTCTGTTTTAAAAACACCTACAGGAAATGTTAAAATTGAATTACTTAATTTAGAAGAAGATGCTTGTAAAATCATTAAAAAAGAAAAAAGTCAAGTGCATTATTCTTTGTCACGTCTTGGAATTCCTTTGTTAGAAATTGGAACCGACCCATCTATTAAAAATCCAGAACATGTGGTTGAAGTTGCTAAAGAGATTGGAACTTTGTTAAGATCATTTAATGTTAAGAGAGGGATTGGTACCATCCGACAAGATGTAAATGTATCAATAAAAGACGGTGCAAGAATTGAGGTCAAAGGATGGCAGGATTTAAGAAAACTTAAACAATTGGTTGAAAATGAAGTTCTAAGGCAGTATAACCTTGTTCAGATAAAAAAAGAGTTGGAGAAACGTAAACTAAAGAAGTTTAGCAAAAAATCAAAAGATGTTACAAACATTTTCAAAAAATCAAAATCAAAAATCATTTCTGATTTAATTAAAAACAAAGGAAAAGTTTATGCGTTATTACTTCCTCATTTTTCAGAATTGTTAAAAAAAGACCTGTGTCCTGGAAAAACCTTTGGTAAAGAGTTAAGCGAGTATGCAAAAGCTTATGGTACAAAAGGGATGATACATACTGACGAGGATTTAAAAATATATAAATTAGAAAATGAGTTTGAGAAACTTAAAACACTGTTTAATGCTAAAAAAGACGACTTAATTTTAATAGTTGCTGAAAAAAATGAAATTGCTGAAAAAGCTATTAATGCTGTTTATGAAAGAGCATTATATTGTTTGAAAGATGTTCCTGAAGAAACCAGGATACCTAACCATCATGACGCAACATCAAGTTACGCTAGACCTTTGCCTGGTGCGCACAGGTTGTATCCTGAGACTGACATACCAAACATTTCTGTCACAAAAAAAATGCTTAATTCTATTAAATTGCCAGAACTTGTTTCTGAAAAAGTTATAAGATACGCAAAAAAATACAAAATTAATGAAAACCTTGCAAAAGAGTTAGTTAATTTGAACCTTGATGTTGAGCTTTATACAAAAAAATACAATCTTGAACCAAAGTTTATTGTTACAACATTAATAGAAACGCCAAAAGAGATTAAAAAACGATATAACAAAGAAATTAAGATTCAAAAATATGTTGATAAATTGTTTGATAAAGTAAGTAAAAAAGAAATTAACAAGGATGCTGTTTTCGAAATTCTTGTTGAAAAAGCCCATAATAGAAAAGTTGATTATTCAAAATACAACTCAATGTCTGACTCTGACCTTGAAAAAGAAATCAAAAAAATTATTTCAAAAAACAAAGATCTGCCAGTTAATGCTATTATTGGCAAGGTCATGGCCAAATTACGTGGAAAAGCTCCTGGTAAAAAAATCGTTGATTTAATTAAAAAAAATAAAGGTGAATAATTATGAAAAAAATAATAGTTTTAATTTTACTAATATGTTTTCTAACAAACTGCACATCTAACTCTAATGAATGCCCTGCTAAATGCACGTCATTAAAAAAATGTGAAATTGGCGAATGTTCAGAAGAAACAGGTTTTAAATGCGTTTTTAAACAAAAAGTTCCTTGTTGTGGAAATGATGTCTGTGAAACAGGCGAAGAAGGTGGTTCATGTGATGACTGTGAATATACAACTTCTCTTGAAGATGTTAAAGAAGAAGTAAAGAGGTTGTATAAATTTCCGAGTTCAAGTTTTATGCCTGCATCTGAAGAAGGTTATATGTATCACACAAATAATGTAATAAACGCCAATATCATTGAACTAACAACTGCAGAAGAATATCTAAATGATTTTACCCTGTTTGACAGTTATGTAATGAATTTTGTTAACTCAAAATACAAAGAAAATAAAGAATTTGCAGGGAAAAAAGTACAAAGTAACGGATATGACAGGTATGAAGAAGATCTTCACAAAGAAATTTTAGAGTTTAACCAGAATAAAGTCATATTTAGTCTTCAAGTATTAAAATTCTTCTCAATTGAAAGCAAAAAGGATAAGTATGAAGAACTGGAGTCTGACGGATATTTTTACATACTTTGTACGCCTAATCAAGTTATTGAACTTGAAAGAGACCCAAACGTGAAGTTTGTAACAAACTTTGAGAACGATGACCTTGAAAAATTAAATGAAGCTGTTGAAAGTTATAAAACAAACTTGAAATTAAGAACTGAAAATTACGCAAAACAATTATCTGAGTTTTGCCAGCAGTAACGAAATTTCATTAATATTTTTTAATTTTGATATTTTACTTCTTACTTCTTTACCTCCCTGAAAACCTTTTGTAAAGTATTGTGCTTGAACTTTTATGGATTTAACGTCTAGATAATTGTATTTTACACAACGGTTTAAAAATTCTGTAAAAACACTTATTCTTTCTTTTAAAGATTGTTTTTCTAATAATTCTCCTGTTTTCAAATAATGATTAATACGTTTAAACAAATATGGGTTACCAATAGCAGCTCTGCCAATCATTACAGCATCGCATTTTGTGTCAGAAAAAGCTTTCTCAGCTGATCGCTCATCAATAATATCACCGTTCAAAACAACCGGTATCTTCAATTCATGTTTAATTTTTTTAATAATCTCCCAGTTAGCATTTCCTGAATATTTTTGTTTAACTGTTCTACCATGCACTGTCAATGCTTTTGCACCTGCTTTTTCAATAGTCCTTGCAATTGAGATAGTAATTTTGTCATTACTTGTTATTCTGATTTTACATGTTAAGGGTATTTTTATTGCGCTTGATAATGTTTTCAATAAATTTGATAACTTATCTGGGTCCCGTAACAAAGATGCTCCAGACCCTGTTTTCATGACATTATACGCTGGACAACCAATGTTAATGTCTATTAAATCTGGTTTAAGTTGTTTTTCAATCTTAACTGCTGCTTCTTTTAGTTTATCAACGTCAGATCCCATTAATTGAATTCCAACAGGTCTTTCTTCATCTAAGAAAAAAACTCGTTTTTGAGTTTTTTCATTCTCGTATAAGTATGCGTCTGCATTTATCATTTCTGAGTATACTAATGCTACTCCATATTTTTTACATAAAAGTCTAAATGGTAAGTTAGTTATACCGCTCATTGGTGCAAGAATTAGTTTTCCATCAAGTTTAACATTATCTATCTTCATTTATATCAAGAAATAAATTGTAGTTTAAAAAATTAAAAGAAAAAAAGTTACATAAATGCTTTTTGTAGATTACTAACTGAAACACGCTTATCTGCTTCTACTTTCATCTTGTTGGCCCATTTTGTTAATGATGCGTCAACTGCTGCAGCTGCCACGCCATTCATTTTTTCACCCCTTTTCTTTTCAAGGTGTGCCTTCATTTTTTCTAGCATTAGATGCTCCCACGCGCGATCTGCTATTTTTACAATATGGTCAGTCATGTCACAACCACTACCGTAACAGTCTTTTTTTGATTTTTCTTTACAACAACTTTTTGGTTTACAACATTTATCTTCATAATGATGTCCCATTTTATATTACCTCCACTTATTTGATTCAATTTAATTTATAGAAATCGTTTAAATTATTGATGTTTAATACTAAACTTCTTTTTGAATGAAAAACTTTTATAAATTAGGGGTTTTTCTTGTCATTATACAGGGGAGCGTAGTACAACCTGGCTAGATATGCTTAATAAGCATAAGCTACTATAAGCGGCTCCAGTCATGGAGCGATGAGGCAAATGCCGATGACAAAGCTTGCGGTCAGTCGCTTGAGGAAGTGACCGCTAGATCGGGGCATGTGTTATTTTATATCACGTCCGAAATTCAAATGATATTGAGGCTAAACCTCCTTATCTGAAGGTCCCTGCGCTCCCATCTTTTTTCATTTTGTTCTCATTCTAAAATAAAAACATTTTTAAAATTGTAAATTAATTATATTATTTATTCGGGGTGGTTTGATTTATGGCAAAGAAATCTAAAAAGAATAATGAAGATGATAGTTTAATGAACATTGGTGCGTGGTCTTTTGTTCTGGGGTTAATTGTTGCGGTTGTGTCTGCGTTTACCAGGCAAGTGTTCTGGATGTTAGGTGTTTTAGGATTAATAGTAGGTTTAATGAACGTTACAGAAAAAGAATTATCCTTATATTTACTAGCAAGTTTAACGTTCTTATTAAGTGCGACAACATTATCAATAACTTTAACAAAATTAGTGGGCTTAGTGCCGTTTATAAACCAATGGATGAGCTTTATTGATCCGTTACTAGCAAACATTACCTTGTTTGTTGCACCAGGAGCAGCAGTTGTAGCTTTAAAAGCTTTATACAACGTGTCAAAAGATTAACTTTTTTTTATAAATTCTTTTTCTATTCCAAGAGTTCCTTCATACCCGCATGATAAGCATCTATAGTAACCGTTCTCAATCTCTTGCAAGTTAAAAGAACCGCATCTTGGGCAAAACGCTTTTCTCATAAATAGTATATATGAAAAAATTAATATTTAAAATTTACTCAACTGTAAAGTATATCCTTCTATTTTGTTTACCCTTGTTAACAGCTTCTTTAAACACTAATTTTCCGATTTCTTTAAGACTTTTTACATGGCAGCCACCGTCTGCCTGAGCGTCAAAATCTTTAATATCAACAATCCTCATTGTTGGAATATCATGCGGGAAACCAATTGCAAGTTTAAACAAACTTGGGTCTTTTTCAGCTTCTTCCCTGCTTTTGTAATATATATCAACGGGCAAGTCTTTTTGAATGATTTCGTTTGCTTTAACAAACGCTTCTTTCACAAGATCAACATCCATTGTCTCCATGTTAAGGTCAACACGTGCTTTTTCAGTTGTTAATTGGTTTCCTGTAACAAGTAAATCATATTCTCTACTAAAAACACCACACAACACATGCGTGCCTGTATGATACCTCATCAACAAGTATCGCCTGGCCCAGTCAAGTTTACAATGAACCTCGTCACCTTCTTGCAACCCTTCAGAATCAACTTCATGGCTTATTTCACCTTTAAACTTACCTGCATAAATAACTTTGAACTCTTTATTATCAGATTTTCTTACCATCACGCCCGTGTCCCATTCAACACCTCCGCCTTTAGGAAAAAAACCTGTCTTGTCTAAAACAACAAACTTGCCGTTTGAAACAGATTTTACTGTTGCATCAAACTCTTTTAAAT
This sequence comes from uncultured Methanosarcinales archaeon, assembly GCA_964512765.1. Taxonomy (GTDB): domain Archaea; phylum Nanobdellota; class Nanobdellia; order Woesearchaeales; family GW2011-AR15; genus GW2011-AR15. The sequence continues at coordinate 61,030 of CAZEKF010000002.1, read as the reverse complement.
ACGAATCATCCATGTATAATGCTTCTGCCATAGTTTACATCACCTTGTTTTTAGAAGAACGTAGTTGTATTAAAAAATTATCTTTTCTTAATATTAAAAAAATCAATTTGATTTTAAAAGCCAAAAAAAAGGTTTCATCTTTTTTTGATGTTCTGAAAACTTACCTGTTTTCAGAGCCAAAAAAGAGATTTATCTCTTTTTTATGTATCCGGGAGAACTCTCATAAATAATATTTTCTTGAATTAATTTATTTAATAGTTTATCAACTTCTGTTTCAGAAAAACCTCGAGAAACAGCTTCAACAATAACCTGTTCTTTTTGCACAATATTTCTAGGACCAGACGTAAGATGATTGATTATTGACAACAAATCAATTTTTCTATCAACTTGTTGCTCATCTCTTAACTCTTTTTGTATCATGTTTTGATACTGCATTAACTTGTCAAAGTCCATAAACATAGAATAGGAAAACTGAATTTATAAAGTTTGTTAAAAAAAAAAGCAGATTTATATACTAAATGTAACAATGGTGACATATGATCAAAAAAGCTGTTGAGATAGCAACGAGAGATTTAAGAGCATGTTACGGTGAACAAGGAATTTTTGCGGGGTTACACCAGTTTAAAAATTACTGGGCCAGGGACTCTTTTTTTGCAAGTTTAGGATCTTTAAAATTAAAAGATTATGAGATTGTAAAATCCAACTTACAATTATACTTAAAAAACACAAAACAATCAGGACAAATTCCTTTTCGTGTTGGACCAAACATGGTTTTAAAACATTTAGGTATTGAAAGCAAAAATGCTATTCTTTATGAAAATGACAAAAGCAAAAAAAAAAGCGTTGACCAAAATTCGCTTTTAATAATTTCCTTTTATAATTATATTAAAGAAACTAAAGACAACGATTTTCTTAAAAAACACATTGACACTGTTGAAAAAATAATTTTATGGAATTTTACACAAGATGCAGATAAAGATTTATTGATTGAAGAATCTCCTTATTGTAATTGGGCTGATAGTGTTAAAAAAAAAGGAACTGTCCTATACTCAAATGTTTGTCACTGTTATGCATTATATTGTTTATCTGAATTATTTAAACTTAGTATGAATAAAGAAAAGGCAAAACATTATAGAAACACCTATGAAAAAGTTAAGGAAAACATTAACCGCGATTTTTGGACAGGCGAATACTATCTTGACTGGATTAATAAGGAAAAAAAAAAAGATTATTTTTGTACTGATGGAAATGTTCTATCAATAATATGGAATATTGCAAGTAAGAAACAAGCAAACATCATTGAAAATAATCTAGTAAAATTTAAGTTAGATACTGTCCCTTCACAATGCGTTTATCCAAAATATCCAAAACATTTTGCTTTTCTTCCATTAAGACTTATTGGTTTAGGTGATTATCATAACGGATTATCATGGTTATGGCTTGGTAGTGTTAGGACATTGGCTGCTTACAGAACAGGAAACACTAAAAGAGCAAAAGAACTTCTTGAAAAAATTGCAGAAGTTATTGTAAAACATAAACAAGTTTATGAAGTGTACACACAAGATGGAAAACCTGTTAAAAGAACATTATACAAGGCTGAACATCCGTTTGCATGGTCTTCTGGACTATTCGTACATGCTGTAAAAGAAATAATAAAATAAACTAATTTGGTTCTTCATTATTATTCTCTGGTTTTAAAATCCAAACCAATAATAAAACAAACACTAATAAAAGTGTAAATCCTAATAATAAATAAACCCAGTTACCTAGTATGAAATTTTCTAAGTAAGATTTTCCGTTATGAAGAACATGCACAAAGAACTCTTTAGATATTGCTTTACCGCCTTTCATATCTTCAGCTTTGAAAACAACTTCTTCAGCACCGTACCAGTCCCATCTTGGTTTTAGGAATGCTTTATTACCTTTTATTTTTACTTTAATGTTCTGTGCAGTTGCACTATAAAACAGTTTGTCCTCATCAGGATCGTAAAACATTTCTGACAAATCAATTTCATACACGTTTCCTTGAAAGAATCTGATATAATCTTCAGAACTGCAAACAGTTTCGTTATAATAATATTCACAGTCAGATTCTGTTATTACATCAACAATTTCAACTTCTTTTGGAATAACATGTAATAAAACAGGTAAAGACGCTAGTTCAGTTTCTGTTTCTACAATCAGTTTAGGGTTAACATTACCTGAAATGTCACAGTCAGGCATTAACATGAAATTAATTACTCGAGATTCTTTAGCAGGAATAATCAGGTTAGAAAATAAATATGCTGTGCCAACGTAATCTTCTACTTTAAAACTGTACACTTGTGTTTTCAAGCTAGGATTAGTAAGTTTAAACGAAAGTTCCGCTTTTTCACATACGTTTATTGTAGCTTCTGTAACTAAAGGTTCAATAAGTATAGAAGGCAAATTCTCTGGTTTTACAGGTTGTGCTTGAGACTGGAAATAATATTTGTTTATAACAAAATCATGACTATTTTCATAAGTAGTTGTCTGAAGAACAATCTCTGAAAACGCTATTGGTAATATTGTAAGAAATATTATGCATAATAATAGTTTTTTACTGTTCATCTACTGCCCCCCACTTAAGCAAAAATTATATGTTAACTATAATAATATAAAAGGTTAAATAAAAAAAATTAATTAATAATATGTTTGGCCTGAAACGTCTTCAGGGTCTTCACTGCCTTTAAGTTTGTTAAAGCCTACGATTAGTCCTAATATGATTAATAATACAATTAAGACAACAACTCCAATTTCCAGAGCTTTTCTTAGGTCTCCTAAAGCTAGTTCTGAGCCTTCTTCAGATTCAACAACATTTGCAGTAAGAGCAATTTGTTTTGAATCTCCTGATGTTTCAACGCTTACCATAAAGACTTTTTCTCCAGGTTGTGCATCTTCGTTTGGAGTAACATACATGTAAATTGTTTTTGTTTCTCCTGATTTGATAACAACAAAAGCACCAGGGTCAAACCTGTATGTAGCCCATGCATCTAATCCTGATACACTTAACTCATATGATCTGTCTGTTGCACCGTTGTTTTGTAAGATAACTGGGTATACACTACCTGTTGTACCTTTTACAACGTCTTGTCTTCCTGGAACTGTAACAACTGTTTTATCATCGCCTGATGGTTTTACAACATCACAGCTTGGGTCTTCACCAACCACAATTGTTGTATCTTCTGAGACTTCTTCGTCTCCATCTGCGTAATCAACTGTTGCTCTAACAACATAAGTTCCTGGTTCTGTACAAGAAGGTATTCTTAAGAATAAATCTTCTGATGTAGTTGCTTCGTCTTCTTCAAGTTCGTCAATATACTCACTTGCTTTTATGCCTAAACCTGGCATTGACACTTCAACTTTAACACTTTCTTCATCTTTTGTACCCATGTTTCTAACACGGACACTTGCGAACATACCTCTACCTGCTTCAACTCTATCTGCAGGGTCAAGAATTATGTCCTGAATAACAACGTTATCTCTTTGAGGTTCAACATCAAAGTTGTACTCTCTTATAAAGGTTGAAGAATATTTATCAGCAATTAAAACTCTTAACTTAAGTTCGTCACCAGTATCATATTCAAAATCATCTGGTAATTTGATTGTTAAGGTTCTTTTGTAAGATCTGTTAGCTTCAACATCAAATGTTGAGGACATTTCAACAAGATCTCCTTGGTATTTGTGCTGTCTATGGTATCCTAGTAACATAACTGTTACAGAAACATCTTCAGCATTTTGCTGTGAAACGAATTTCACTTCAACTTCAAGGTCTTCGCCCCTATCAAAGGTTGGAAGAACAGATACGTCGTGTTTAACAACTTCGTCGTTTATTTCAACAACACAGTCGATGACATCCAATGTTTGAGAGTCTAAATCGTCTCCGTAACATGGTCCGCCGTCGCAACAATCATCACATTCAGCAAAAGCTGAAAAAGCTGTTATTGCTAGCATTAATGCCATCAAGACAAACATTACTTTTTTCATTTTATTTCCTCCCTATATGTTATTTATGACAATTATCCTCTAATAACAGAGGATTTAACTGTTTAATCAAGCATAAGTTTTAGCTAATATTTAAATGTTTCGTTTTTATTATTATTTTCAAGTGAACACTTCTTGTTACTATTTATAGATAAATAATAACTATTTTTAATTATTTCGGTAATTTCAATTCTCTGTATACTGTTCTTCTATACTTATCATTGCTTACAGACACTCTTAATTCCTCATATTCACTGTTAAAGTTCCTTGGCATTTCTATTGTGAAACTCCTTGATTTTGAATTTCCTGAGCCAAGTTCTCTTACTAATTTCGCTTGTTTTTCCTGGAATCCTGGTATACTCACCATTAACTGCAGATCATCTAATCTTTTTTCATGCTGATTTGTTGCTGTTACAACTATAGTAAAGCCTTTACCTGGTTCAATTAGGCTTTCATCGTATTGTGCATCTACATGTAATGCTTGCCTTGCAGTATATTCTCCTTTATCTTCTGTGTCAGGGTTACAGTCATCATCTCTACCATTATTTTTAATTTCTTCTACTCCTGGGTTCACTTCTGCGTTCCAATCATCACAGTCTTCGTTTGCTGGGTAGCCATCTCCGTCTCTGTCATTGTCACATGCATTGCCATATCCATCACGATCTTCATCTACCTGAGTTGGGTTATAAACACCAACACAATTATCCACGTCATCACATGTACCATCTTGGTCCACGTCCATACAATCGTCGCATCTGTCGTCTATCATGTCACCGTCTACATCTATCATTTCTTCTTGGTCATTGTATCCACAAGCACCATCTTCACAGTAATAATCTATGAATCTCATTCCTATTTTCTGGCATGTGACTTCCTCACATAAGCCATCGTAAGGATTACTACAACATACGCATTCTTCACAAACGAACTCGTAGCATTGATCTAGTGAGTCACAATCAAACTCTTCATACGAGTAATCGTTTCCTAAACACAATGACTGGTTTAGTAAACTCTCTGTTATACAATAATCATAAAAGTCTCCTGGGTCAGGCACACATTCATCATTTTCACAAGTTTCCTCATCATGGACATACTCTTTCACAAAGATGTTCATGTCTGTATATTCAACACAAATGTCTGGGCCACAGTCTTCAACAACAACTTCTTCAAACCCTGAGTCACAGAATGCATTGTCATTATCTTCAACACAAAAGTATTCTGTTAATGTGTAAGTCAGATTTTGGAAATAACAAACTTCTGTTGATGTTTCATTCTCACCACAATCTTCAATTAATGTTGTGTTTGTTGAGTTATTTTCAAAACATAATCCTGTTATGATTTCACAACCCCTGAACGTACATTCTTCACCTGAATAAACATCATTATCTTCACAATACTCCCATGAATTACATTCTGTCACACCACAATATTCATCTGAAACATTTTCTGAATAAGTGTTAAAATCACAGAATGGTTCTGGGTAATTGTTACAGAATCCTTCTGTAATATTCCTGTATCCATGTGAATAATCAAGTTGGCATTCATAATACGCTTCAGTTTCGTTATAATAATCACAGTTTTCTTCTTCTCTTAATTCTAAACAACTATCTTCATCATAGTCACCGCATTCGTATATACTATTATTTACACAATATCTTCCTAACTGACATTCGTCTATACAAGTTTCTCTGTTCTTAAACGCAATCTGGATACATTCCTCACCTGCAATAACTGTTGCATTAAATCTTGGCAATGTAACAGCTTCCCAGTCTGGTTTCATATCTTCCCAGAATTCATACAATCCAGCTTCAAGGCCTGTGAAACTAAATGTACCGTTTTCATTTGATACTGTTGTGTAAACTAATGTTTCATTAATCTTTTGAGCATGAATAACCCAACCTTCAAGACCTGTATGATTTTCATCTCTTTTCAAACCTTCAACACAACCTATTCTTGACACTTGTTGATTAAAGAAATCTTGTTGTGTACAAGTTTCTCCTTCTGTTACATTAACTAAATATATGTCTGAATAACCTGGCAGAACTTCCCAATATTCTTGCATTTCTTCTCGAACAGACCATTCACCTATTGGCAAACTATTGAAGATATAATGGCCTGTGCCGTCTGTTAAAATTGAATAAGTTAAGTTTGAATTGTAAATGTTAGTAGCTGTTATGTTCCATCCTGGAAGGCCTACTTCAACACTGTCTCTTTTATAGCCTTCTAAACAACCATACAGAACTGTATTGTCACATTCACAGTTTGAACAGGTATCAATTGTACTTGGATCTCCATCTATACAATGATAATCAAACTCACATTCTTCACCTGGATCTAAGTTACCGTCACCACAGTAAGGTTCAATTTCACAAATTGCACTACATCCGTCATCATCTATATTATTACCATCGTCACATTCTTCATTTTGTCCAAAACCGTTTGGTGTTTGGATTATATTATCTCCACAATATGTTAATGTACAATCATCAAAACAACCATCTGTATCTATACCATTAGATCCATCATCGCAATCTTCTCCAGCTTCAGTTATGTTATTTCCACAGAAAGGCGGAGTAGTTCCTGTACATTCTTCATTACATTGATTTGGCAAACCGTTTAGAATTCCATCATCGCATGTTTCATTTAATCCAAATCCATTAGGAACTTGGATAACTCCGTCACCACAGTAAGTAAATGTACAGTTATCAAAACAACCGTCTGTGCTTATTCCGTTTGCTCCATCATCGCAATCTTCGCCAGGCTCTGTTACATTGTTACCGCAGAACGGGTCTGTTGTGCCAGAACAATTTAAGTTACACATTAGAGGTTGGCCGTTTAAAACACCATCGTCACAGGTCTCATTCTCTCCAAAACCGTTTGGAACTTGAATTATATCATCGCCACAGTAAGTAAAAGTACAATTGTCAAAACAACCATCAGTATCTACACCATTAGCGCCATCGTCGCAATCTTCACCAGCTTCTACAACATTGTTACCACAGAATGGGTCTGTTGTACCAGAGCACTCTTCGTTACACTGGTTTGGTAAACCATTTAAAGCACCATCGTCGCATGTTTCATTTTCTCCAAATCCGTTTGGAACCTGGATGACTCCATCGCCACAGTATGTAAATGTACAATTATCAAAACAACCGTCTGTGCTTATTCCGTTTGCTCCATCATCGCAATCTTCGC
>CAZEKF010000002.1:0-53733 GCA_964512765.1 uncultured Methanosarcinales archaeon | reverse complement strand
TTATCAAAACAACCGTCTGTGCTTATTCCGTTTGCTCCATCATCGCAATCTTCGCCAGGCTCTGTTACATTGTTACCGCAGAACGGGTCTGTTGTGCCTGAACATTCTTCATTACATTGATTAGGTAATCCGTTTAGAACACCATCATCACAGGTTTCGTTTAAGCCAAAACCGTTTGGTGTTTGGATTATATCGTCTCCACAATACGTAAAGGTACAATTGTCAAAACAACCGTCTGTATCAATACCATTAGCACCGTCATCACAATCTTCTCCAAAATCTACATTATTATCTCCACAATACGGACCTAATGGTTTATTCTTAAAAGCTACAAAAATACATTCTTGGCCAGATATTACTGTTGCATTAAACCTTGGAGCTGTAACAGCTTCCCAACCAGGTTGCATTTCTTCCCAAAATTCATAAACTCCTGTTTGAAGGCCAGTAAAACTAAATGTACCGTTTTCATTTGTTGTGGTTGTATAAACACTTCCACTAGGATTTTTTTGAGCATGGATAGTCCATCCTTGTAATCCTGTGTGGTTATCATCTCTTTTCAAACCATTAACACAACCTATTTCAGAAACTTGTTGGTTAAAAAAATCTCTCTGAGTACATTCTTGTTCTTGGGTTACATTAACTAAATATATATCTGAATAACCAGGTAGAAGTTCCCAGCCAGACTGCGTTTCTTCTCTAACAGTCCATTGACCAACTGGTAAATTGTCAAATTTGTAATGTCCTGTGCCGTCTGTAATTGTTGAATATGATAAATTTGGATTAAGAATATTTTGAACTGTAATGTTCCATCCTGGTAAACCTATATTAACACTGTCTCTTTTGTAACCTTCCAGGCATCCTGGTGGACATACAACTGTTGTGTTTTCAATAATACATGTTTCAATATCTGTTTCATAAACGTATGTACAAACTTCATTGTATAATACCTGACCACATTCAACTGTTTCACTTACTGTCACATTGATATCAACTAATTGTGATTCGCCTAAATCCAGGTTCATAAAAAGCCATATAAAATCACTAAAACTTGGCCAGGGCTCTGCACCAAAGAAATCAGTATATAAATCATAGTATTCTATTATTTCATATCCCGCGCCATCACATGCTTTTTCCCCAACATTAGTTATATTTATTTTATAATTTAACAGCTCTCCTGGCTCAACAGGGTCTGGATCATCAACTTTTGTTAAGTTTAATCTACATTCATTCGTTGTACATTCATTTGAACAGAAATCATCATTAACATCATTGCCATCATCACATTCTTCTCCTGTCTGTATTATACTATCTCCACAATATGTGCAAACATCTCCTGTTGTTCTACAATTAGTTGGACCAGTAGGATCGTTCGGGTCACAGGTTTCATCACCATTAACAACAGCGTCACCACAACATGAACATTCATCATCGTCCCATAAAGCATCCATTCTACATTCTTCTAAACATTGAACTCCTGGCCCTTCTGCATCATTGTCACAATATTCAAATAAACCATCGTCGTTTGGTTGTTGAACTTCTTCATCACCGCAATATGTTGGTGGTTCTGGGACCTCAACAATAACTTCGCGGTATTTGTAATTTGAGGGTTGGTTACACTTACAATCATTATCCATTTTAGACGCAATTCTTAAAACATAAGTTCCTGGTTGAGTTGGTGTGAAATCGTATGAAACTTGTTTCCAATGTTCTTCATATCCAATATTAAACTGATCCTGGTCTACAGAAATTCCGTTTACTGTGAAGAAAACATCGACAATTGAATCATAATAATCAACTAAATCACTTGGTATGTATGTAACTAAATTATCTGCTGGGTAAAACATTGATTCTAGATCTGCAGTTACTATCACAGTTTCACCAACCTGAACTTCTGTTGCAGTAGCTTGGATATTTTCAACATTTGATCCACATTCAGTGCTGGGTTTTTTAAAGAAATTAACATTACTGGTCCAAGTTGCAGATCCGTACAATTCAATATGAAATGCAGTTGGAACATGACACATATCTTGTGGCCACAGATAAAGAGCGTAATAATCTGGGTTAGCTTGTGTAGCGGATCCTTGAAAATTAAGCTGGACAGCGGACCCTTGTTTTTCTTGAACAAAATTCATTGAAGGTTGTTCACATACATTATTTACACATTCGTATGTCCTAGCACCAAATGGAATATTTCCAACTAGAGTCCATTCTATGTCATACGCAAAGGCAGTTGACACTGTTAAAAATATTAATACAAACAATACAATAATTGATTTTTTCATTCAATCACCGCACTTAAATCTTGATACTTATTGAACATTAATTTTTGATAAGTTTAGTATTTGACTGCTTATGGAAAAGGTATACTCGGTGCACCAGGAAATATAGGATCGGGACTACCTGGCCATTTAATTGTGGGTGGATTATACTCCGGTGGTTTCTTTTCTGGAGGTTTATCTTCTGGTGGGCCTGGTGGTTCAGGATCTGGTGGCGGTACTCCACAACTACAAGGAAGTGCAATCGTAGCCACTCCAGTTAAACCATTATTAATTGGGATTTTTGGAAACATACTTTCTGGATATTGTGGCATATGATCTTTATCATGAGGATACTCTGCAGCTGGCGGACAGCCAAACTGGGCAGTGAGCGGATTATCTTTGTCAACTGCAGTTTCATGAAAGTTCCATACATTTAATCTGTTTGAATATCTTGTAACGTGTGCATTTTTCGTTGTATCTGTTATTGATAATGTCTGACCAGCTAATAGTGTATAAGCAGGCGGTTCTTCATCACAGATATATGTATCTTCATCAGAAGTTATTGCCAACCATTGAATAAGATCATCAGGTGGCGGTGTTGATTCATAGTTTTTAGCATGCTCTTGTATTTTTTCTAAATGATGAGGTTCTAGTTTAAAGTAAACAAAGTCTGTGTATGTTTCTAAAGGTACTCCCTCTTCAGAAGGTTGCCATGATTCATCAACTGTCCAGACTTGTCTTGGCATTAAATATGTTTGTCCATCTATTACAACTTCTTGGTTAACAGTGGTCATGTGCAATTTATCTTCTTCTCTAACATTGTTTCTAAGAGCATATTGAGTCATTATTTGCTGAGAAACTAATGGTGCAACTTCAAAATCTCCTGATTCATTTAAATAACCTGCTTCAAAAATAACATCAATTGAACCACTATTAGAACCAACGTCAATGTTTAATGTGTGAACATTTAAATTATCTGGCGCTGCAACATTTGAAACTACTTCTCCAATATTTCCCCCAGAAACTTGTCTTGCTCTAATTTGTAGTTCAGGATATCCTTGCACAAATTCTGTGCTCGCTAAATCTTCTAAATTATTAAGTTCACCAACAAAGCCCAAGCCATAAACTTGTGCTTGAGCATCGTATTCTTCTGGTTCTCCTGCTAAGACAGGTATAGCTTGTGCCGCCGCACTAGAAACACTTAATAAACCTGCTAATCGTAAAATTTCTCTTCTAGAAATAATCCAATTTCTTCTGAATCCTTCTCCATAATCAAATAACCATCCTAAAAATCCTAAAACTCCCCGTCCCATTTTCCACCCTCAAATATTAAATTTAACTATCATAAACCCCCGAATTGGAAAATGAGTAATAAGAAACAATATTTAAAGCTTTGGAAAAATGAGTATTCTAGAGTGGTGCTATTAAATAATTAAGAAAAAGTAGTAAAAATAAATTAAACTAATCTAAGTTCCCTATATATTATTCTTTTATACTTGTCATTGCTTACAGCAATTCTAAGGAACTCGTAGTTTGAGTCAAAGTCTTCTGGCATTTCAAGTTCAAATATTCTTGCTTCGCCTTCTCCAGATTTCAAGTTTCTAACTAATTTAACTTGTCTTTCACTAAATCCTGGTAGACTTACTGAAACATGTAAATCACGTAAGGTTTTTACATGATAGTTTCTAGTTGTAACAACAACCACAAAACCTTTTCCTGGTTTAATTGACATTTCATCGTATTGAACATCAACATAAAGAGCTTGTCTTGGAGTATATTCTCCTTTATCAACTGTATCTGGATCACAATCATCATCTCTGCCATTGTTTAGAATTTCTTCTGCGCCAGGGTGAACTTCTGCGTTCCAGTCATCACAGTCAACACTTGCGTAATAACCGTCGCCGTCTCTATCATCATCACATGCATCACCTAAACCATCGTGATCTTCATCAATTTGATTTGTGTTTTTTACATATACACAATTATCATCTGGATCACAAACACCATCATGGTCAACATCAATACAATCATCACATCTGTCATCAATCCTGTCTTCGTCAATGTCTATTGTTTCTATATCTTCTTCGTAACAAGCACCACTACCACAATTGTAATCTCTGTATTCTACACCTGTTTTAGTGCAATATTTGCCTTCACAAATTTCCGTATATGGATCATTACAATAAACACATTTTTCATACTCAAACTCATAACAACCATCCATTGAACTACAATCATAGTCAACAAAATCATGATCGTCTCCAACACAAACAGATTGCATAAGAATATCTTCATTTAAACAAAAATCATAGATATCTCCTGGATCATATGCACAGTATGCATAACCGTTTTCTTCACAACTATTTTCATCATGAACATATTCTTGTACAAAAACATCTTGGTCTGAATATTCTACACAAAAGTCCAAACCACAATCATCTGTTGTAATTTGTTCTTCATATTCATAACAATATGCTTCGGATTCTTCTTCTAAACATCCTCTTTCAATATCTATGTAACTAACTAAAGAACCATCACAAAAATCTTCTGATGTAAAGTCTTCGCCGCATTCGAATTCTTTTGTTTCTTCACTTGAGTAATCAACATAACACAAGCCAGTACTAACTTCACAACCTCTAAAAACACAATCTTCGTTTGAATACACATCATTATCTTTACAGTAATCATCAGAAGTACATTCTGTTACGCCACAATCTTCTTCAGATATTTTCTCAGTACTTGAACTTGAACCACAATAATCATCTGGTCCTGATACATCTACACAATAACCTTCTGTTACTTCTCTATACTCAACTGAATCATCGTACTCACATTCGTAATATGTTTCTACATCTTCAAAAAAACACTCTTCTTTAAATCTCCATTCCAAACAAATGTCACTGTCAAAATTACCACACTCATATAATGTATCTTCATCACAATAAGTTCCTTCTACCCAACATTCGTCAACACAACCGCCACCGCTTGAACTGCTGCTTGAAGAACTTGAGCTACTGCTTGAGCTTGAAGAACTGCTGCTTGAAGAACTTGAGGAGCTACTCATCCCACCACTACATTTTTCCGGATCATAAAATATGTTGTATTTTAAATTACTGTTAGTTCCCCAATCTACTTGGCCACAAAAACCACCATTTTCTGGGCTATATTGTTTCAGGAAATCACTAACTGTCATCATTTTGTGTACTACACCAACATCGCCTTTATCACAAGTTTCACCAAATGCAAAATTACATATCCACACTTCTACAACCTTATCCTCATCTAACTCCCACACGTATTGACTGTTAGTTACTTTTACACCAGCATAACCATAATTATTTGCTTTGTTAGCCCAAAGTTTTTTGTATAAGTTTCGAGTATCTTGAACTAATTCATCCAATTTAGCCAAAACTCCTATTTTTTTGTCATTTTCACTAAGCAACGAATATGGAAGATTTGTGCCTTCTTCTCCACCTTCGAAGCTGTCTACGGTCTGTACAACTCTTGTGATTTGCTCTGTTTTTGATGTTACGTCATTTTTTGTAACATCATCATCAAAATCAGCTGATACACTTTCTTTACCTAATGCATCTCTTTCTTCAACGAACTGGTTCCAGAGGATTTCTGGATCATAATCAACCTTATCTTCAAAATACTCATTAAAATTATGTACTTTCACACCGTCATCAGTGTATTCATAAACTGTTCTGCCTCGCACTTCTACTTTTTCAGTGTCAGCATTCACAACAGAACTTGCAAATAAACTAACCATCAATAAAAACATTATCACAAAAATTTTTTTCATCATCTTTTTAGACCTCTTTCATGAAATTTAATATCTTTTACCACTGACAAATAGCAATTATATTTAAAGGTTTCGTTTATTGTTACTAGTCGATAGTAAAATAATTATATATAAGAACTTACGTTGTTCTTATTTTGATGAAAATCAATATAATTGGTGCAGGTCCTGCTGGAAGTTACACTGCTTATTTGTTAGCTAAAAATGGTCATGAAGTCAAAGTTTATGAAAAAAATCCAGAGATCGGAAAACCTGTTCAATGTACAGGAATATTAAGTGATTATTTTACAAAAACAATGCAACCTAAGAGCGAGTTTGTTCTTAACACCATAACTAAAACCAGAATTTACAGCCCAAACAACAAATTCATTGAAACAAAAATAAAAACAAATTATGTTATTTGCAGAAAAAAGTTTGACAACTATTTAGCTGATAAAGCAAAAAAAACAGGAGCTAAATATCATCTCAATCATAGTTTTCAATCATATAAGAAAGAGAGCAACAAATTAATTTCAACATTAAATCATAAAGGAAAACAGATAACATCAGAATCAAATATTTTAATTGGTGCAGATGGACCGTTAAGCAAAGTTACAGAATGCTCAGAATTAAATAAAAATAGAAAATTCGTTATTGGTACTCAGATAGAGGCTAAATTAAAAAACAATAATGTTGTTGAGTTCTATCCTCACATTGGATGCTATAGTTGGATTGTTCCAATTAACAAAAACACAGTAAGGATTGGTGTTGTATCATACAAAGATTCTAAGAAGTTATTTGATAAATTTGTAAAACAAAAACTTGGTAAGAACTACAAAACAATAGAAAACCAATCCGGAATCATTCCAATCTTCAATCCAAAAAATAAAGTACAAAAAAATAATGTATATTTAATAGGCGACGCAGCAGGTTTTGTTAAAGCAACATCTGGCGGCGGCATTAACCAAAGTCTGAAAGCTGCTGAAATACTCACAGGTTGCATAAACAATAATAAGAATTATAATTTAGAAATAAAAAGAAATTTGTTTCCTAATTTATACTTTCATTTATTAGCTCACAACATAATACAAAAGTTCAATGACAAAGATTGGAATATTTTAATAAAAACCTTCAATGAACCTAAATTAAAAAAAATACTACAAACAGAAAGCAGAGATAATATCATTAAAATGTTAATCAAAATAACAATTGCCAAACCTTCACTACTAAAATATTTACATAAACTTTTTTAAACCTCTTTGTTTTCAATAAAATAAAATGATGCCAGGTATCAATCCGAGAGATATGCAAAAAGCAATGAAAAAGTTAGGTATGCAACAACAAGATATAGATGCATTAGCTGTAATCATAAGAACAAAAGATGAAGATATTATTATAAGAAATCCTTCTGTACAAAAAGTTAACATGGCAGGACAAGTTTCTTATCAAGTAAGTGGAGAAGAACAAGTAAGAAAGTTAGAACAAGAACCTGAAATAAGTGAAGAAGATATTAAAACTGTGATGGAACAATCAAATGTTTCAAAAGAAAAAGCAGAAAAAGCTCTTAAAGAAAATCAAGGAGATTTGGCTGCAGCGATTCTAAGTTTACAAAAGTAATTTATATTAATTTAACTTACCTATTGTTATAAATGGAAGAATATGAACTTTCTAAGGCAGCAGCAATTAAACATATGAAAGTTGCTGATCATATTTTAACAATGACTTATCCTTTAGTTCAAGATCCGAAATTATTAAAGCTTGTTCTAAAGAATATTTACTTATCCTTAGAAAATGCAATGGTTGCGTTACTGCATTTTGAAAGATTACAAAAACAAAGTATTGTTATAAAAAGTGAGTTTAATTATCTTGTTGAGTGTGTCAAGCCTTATCTTAAAAAACACAACATAAGTTTAGAATATACTGCTTTTTTAAAAGAGTTAAACAACATAATGAAAAAACAGGAAAAAGCAGGCGTAGAGTTTATAAGAAAAGAAAAATTTGTGTTTACTGGAAAAGATTATAAATTAAATACTGTAACAAAAAAAGAAATGAAAGATTATATAATAAAAGGAAAATTATTTATGCGACAAGTACTGGATGTGATAAAATGATTGAATCATTAGAAAATGCTAAAGAAGAATTAAAACGTATAGACCATCTTATTTATGTTACATTAAAATATACAAGAACTGTTGATGTATTGCGAAGTGTTATTGAACGAATGGTTAACTCGTACGAGTTCATTGTTAATGCTTTGGTTAAAAAATCTCTTGAAGAAAACGAAGATGAAGAAGTACCAAATAATCCAATCGCCAAAGCTAATCATGTTCTAAGTAACTACACATCAAAAACAATAACTGAAAACGTGAAGCGTTATTTATTGTTTAGAAAACTTAAAAGAGTTAAGTATGATAAAAAAAATGAGTTTAGACGGCATGTCACCATGATGTCTGTTGTGGATGATGAAAAGATTGATATTAATATTGATAATATTACTGAAGATTTTCATGCTTTAAAAAAAACATTAGAAAAAGTGGAGAAAATAATAAATGACTAAATTTATTGTAATTGCTTCAAGCAAAGGTGGTGTTGGTAAAACAACAACCGCTATTAACCTAGGCACGGCATTGACTGTGTTTGGCAGGGAAGTTATTATTGTTGATTGTAACATATCTACGCCCAACGTGTCGCTTTATTTAGGTGCTCCTAATGTTCCAATAACATTACACGATGTTCTAAATAGAAACAAAAAAATCACTGATGCATTGTACATGCACAGCCATGGCTTAAAGATCGTTCCTGCCAGCCCATCTGTTAAAAACAAAGGAAAGATTGATTATAAAAAACTAACAAAACTAATTAAAAATTTGTCGGGAATGGCAGATTTTATTATAATGGATAGTTCTGCTGGTATAAATGACGAATCAATTAGCGCAATAAAAATGGGTGATGAAATACTTGTAGTTTCCACACCTGAACTGCCTGCAGTGTGCGATGCACTGCGAACAATTAAAACTGCAAAAGAGCATAAGAAAAAAGTTTCTGGTGTGATTTTAACACGAGTGTATGAAGATGAACTTGAACTAACAAAAAAAGATGTTGAAACTTTATTAGAAACTCCTGTGGTCGGCATAATTCCTGAAGATGAAACTATAAGAGAAGCTGTTAAAATGAAAAGTCCGGTGACACACAGCCATCCTAACTCTCCGTCATCATTAGGATACAAACAGTTGGCTGCTGAGTTACTTGGTGAGAAATATGTTGAATCTGTTGAAGAAAAAGATTCTACGTTTGATTATATGTTAAAACGATTAGGGTTAAAATGATTAATACAAATCATAGAAAACTTACAAATAAGTTTAAAAAAAAAGGGTGGAGCAAACATTATCTTGCTAAAACCTCTCATATTCTTAAGAAACATAAAAAAACTGATAATGTTACGTTTTGGACTTTTATAATTTTAATGATGTTTGGCAGCGGGTTAGTTTTCATAGGAATTATGCCTGTTTTAGTCAAAGCACCTAGTTGGTTATTCTTTTCAATAATTTTTGTATTAGGTTTGTGTTTGGGTTCATTTATCGATCATGTGTTAAGGCATTTAGATATAGATCATAGACATTATGTTTTTGCTGGGTTGTTTATACCTTTAGTTTTAACTGGATTCCTCTTCATATTATTAAATTATGTCAAAGAAGTTGTTAAACTACTTGGATTATTCATAAGTATTAACCCTTTAGCAATATTGCTTGTTTACATAATCGGATATTCATTACCTCACTTTATCTATAAAATAAAAGAGACAAAATGAAATTAATAGAGTGGCTTGATTCTTATATTAATTATTTGAACTCGTTCAAAGGTAATTTAGTTAGGAAAAAAACAAGGCAGAACAAAGTCATTTGTGAGTATAAAGACAAAGGAACAGTTACATATTTTGTTAAAGAAAACCTTGATCTTAACATTGATTTAAAACAAGATCATTTAATCATTATTTGCCTTAATTCAAAAAATAATTTAAATTTTCTAACAGAAAACTGGACTAAATTCATTACCAACAATACTTTGAAAGTAATGTTCGTGAATTCTACATTAAACTTACAATGGACTGTGATACCTTATTTACATAATAGATTTACTGATCCTGTTTCTTTAAAACAAGGATTGAAAAGTTTGTCTGAATCCATACCAGAAGTAAAAGTGTAGAGCAGTTATAAGCCACCTTTTGTCAAACTTAACACATAAGCATTAGCAGTTTGTCTTAACATTCAACTTAGCCCCTTTCTGGGTTGCACAAGCCAGGTCTCACCGTTTCATCCTTTCCTTATGAGACGTCTGGAGGTTAACTCAAACAAGTTGCCTTGTTCTTCGCATCCATCATTCCATTCATAAGGTGGTCTCGTTTCTGAGTGGTTGCCCTCAATTTCTCAAGCTTACTTTCGTAAGTGGCCACATACGCAGTGGGTGGACTTTCCTCAGTTAATTCTGATAGTTAAGCACTGCCCTACAAAAGCATAGTAGAATAAATTTATTTTTAAAGGTTATTTCTTTTTATCAAGTTTCTTCTCAACTTTGTCCAATCTGTCAATGATCTCTTTCAAATATGGACTTCGTGACTGTGTAGTTTTTTGTTCTTGTTGGTAAAAACCAAGTTTATCTTCTAAATAACCAAACAAAAACATGCCCATTAGTCCTATAATAAATATTGGGATAATCATGTCTTTAATTTCAATATCAACATTGTACTTTTCTAAATTTGATAAAAATAAGAACAGGATCATACCTGTATTAACCAAACTAATGTAACTACTTGTTCGGCTCATGTAAACTTTTAACTGAATTAATAAATCCCTAAGCTTGATGAAAAGTTTTTTCACTTTAATCCGGGTTGAACCTATCCAATTATTTAAATATATGTTTTCTTCTCCTTTATTGTATGACAGACGAATCATTTTTACTTGTTAGCTTGGACGAAGACAAATCTAAGAAATTAGCTCAAGTGTTAAGTAATGACACTGCTAGAAAAATCTTGGATTTAATGTCAACTAAAGAATACGTTACTGAAACAGAACTTTCAAAACAATTAAAAATTCCGTTATCGACTGCGCATTATAACATGGGACTATTAGTTAAAGCAAAGTTGGTTAATGATGATCATTACACTTATTCTAAGAAAGGTAAAAAAATAAATCATTACTCGCTATCAAACAAATATGTAATTATTGCACCTAAGAAGTCTAATGTGTTAAGACAAAAACTTAAAGAATTTCTGCCTGTTGTTTTAATATCTGCACTAGGAACGTTTGCACTAAAGTATTTCTATAAACCTATGGCAAAAGTAGCAACGTTTGGAGCAACAAGAACTGCTGTAGATCTCGTTCAAGAAGAAAGTGCTGAACTTGTTGCAAAAGCAATGCCAGAAGCAGCCAACACAGTTATCAATTCGGATCATAACTTTGCAATGTGGTTTTTCATTGGAAGCATGTTTGCTTTGTTAACATACTCCTTAATTAGTTTCATAACCAAAAAAAGAAAATAAGCATAATAGAAACCTTTAAATTCTATATATGATTAAGTTTGGTTGAAAAAGGGGAAAAATATGGATAGGATAATTATAAAAGTTGATAATGTAAAGAAATCATTCAACCAAAACAAAGTTTTGGATAATATTGACATTGAAGTTAAATCTGGCGAGATCTTCGGTGTTATTGGTTCTTCAGGAAGCGGTAAAACTACTTTTCTTAACACATTAATTGGTTTTTTAAGACCTGACTCAGGAAAAGTATATTTTAATCTTAATGAATCTTTCATACCTGTTCTAAACAATCTTGACGAAATTAAAAAACGGTTCGGGTTTGCTGCACAACATCCTTCTTTTTACAATAAATTAACTGTTTTTGAAAACCTTGATTATTTTGGTGCATTATACAATCTTTCAACAGAAGCAAGACTCATAAACATAAACACAATACTTGACCTTGTCGAACTTGACCATGCACGTGATATTTTAGCAAAAAATCTTTCAGGAGGTATGCAACGTAGGTTAGACATTGCCTGTTCATTAATCCATAATCCTGAAGTTTTAATTCTAGACGAACCTACTTCTGATTTAGACCCTATTCTTGCAAAAAATATCTGGAACTTAATTAAAAAAATTAACAAACGAGGTACTACAATTGTTGTTGCATCGCACGACTTGAACGAAGTTGAAACTATTTGTACACGGATTGGAATTTTGACAGAAAGGCGGTTAGAAGACATTGGCACAATTGAAGAACTTAAACATAAAACTGCAAAAGGACAAGAAATTCATGTTGAAACTTATCCTGGTAATTATCAAAAAATTATGAAAAATCTAAAAGATCCGTTGATACTTGAACTTGAAAACAGAGGTAATAGATTGGTTATTCACACACTAAAACCTGATAAAGTACTTTCAATATTGTTACAAGTACTATCAAAACTTGACGAGAATCTGTTAGATGTAAAAATTACAAAATTATCACTAAGAGACGTATTTACTAATATTACTAAGAAAAAATGAAGACTGAAACTATAATTAAAAAAAACATTAAGCTATTATTACGATCCCGAGTTTCAACTTTAGTTTTAATTTTAGGACCACTATTAATCATTGTTTTGGTTGGTATTTCGTTCAGTACAAGTTCTTTTAACTTAAACATGGGAGTTTTTTCAGAAGAATATTCTGAATTAAGCGAATCTTTTATTACAAAACTCAACAATGAAAGTTTTTCTGTTACAAAATATGATACAGAAGAATTGTGCGTGGCAAGTGTAAAAGAACAACAAACACATGCGTGTATTATTTTTCCACCAGAATTAGAAATACAAAATGAGAAATCTAGTATTATCACGTTCCATGTTGACCAGTCAAAAATTAATTTAGTTTATCTTGTAATGTCAAGTTTATCAAGCTCGTTTGGTGAAGTATCTGCGGATATAAGTAAGGAACTAACAAATGACATTGTATCAACTTTATTAATTACAAAAACAAATTTAGAAGAATCTCAGTCATTGTTAACTGAAGTAAAACAACAAAATACTTTGATATTAGACAATTCAGTATCTTCGTTAAATAGTTTAAGTGACTTAAACCTTGATTCGAGCAGCGCAGGTGCTGTTTCGTTTACAATTGATGATATTAAAGCACAACTTGATGATTTAAAAGATGATACTTTAGACCTGGCAGAAGACGGTCTTGACTTTGTAAACGATTTTGACAGGAATGGATTGGACAGCAATCAATCTGACGACCTTGACAGGATTGAAGACACGTTCGATGATATTAAAGACACAATAAAAGATGCGCATAATTCAACTTCTAAAGAATTGTCAGGTGTGGTGGATGAGATTGATTATGCACTCAGTCAACTTACAGACAAACTTACCAGAGCGCAGAGTGTTAACACTGACGTCATAAATAAATTGTCAAGTCTAAAAGATAAAGCTAATAAATTAAAAGAAAACTCTGACGCCTTAGAAACTAATGTTAACCAAATGATTTCAAAAATTAATTCTATCCAGATAACTAATATTGAAAATATTGTATCCCCAATAACAACTGAAATAAAACCTATTGCAGAGTCAAAGTCAAACCTTGGATTTTTGTTTCCAAGCTTGATCGTGATTTTGATAATGTTCATTGGACTGTTATTACCCTCCACTTTAATAATAATGGAAAAAAATTCAAAAGCATATTTCAGAATCTTTACAACACCAACTAAAACTTGGTTATACGTTCTAGCAACGTATTTAACAAGTTTAATCCTTGTTTTGTTACAAGTAACAATAATATTAAGCGTGTCACAATTTTATTTTGATATCAACTTCCTTGACTCGTTTGGAATAATCTCATTATCTTTGTTATTTATCATGTCATTTTTCATTTTGTTCGGAATGTTAATTGGGTATATGTTTAACACTGAAGAAATGGCTATGCTTGCTTCAGTTAGCATTGCTACACTTTTCTTGTTAACTTCAGGAATAATTTTTCCATTAGAAACCATGCCAAGATATATTATTGAAAAAGCAAAGTTTAACCCTGTTGTGTTAGGCAGTGAAACATTCAAAAAATCTTTGTTGTTTGACGCTAGTTTTAGTTCAATAAAACAACCTTTGGCGTATCTGTTTGTTTCAATCCTTCTAGTTTTATTTTTAATTTTTGCAGTCAAAAGACTTAGCAATGTTCAGTTAAAAAAACAAAAACGGTCCAAAATAGAGTCAAGTATTCTAAGAAACTACTTTGACTTCGGAGAAAGAAAAGCTAAGAATTTACCTGAATTCATTGTTTCAATACAGAATTTTAGTGAAGAAAGATTTTTAGAACTTTTGAAAAAAGATGCTTACAAAGATTGGTTGTTGAAAGTGTACAAAAACAGGGCACTTGCTAATAAAGTCCAAGGTGTAGGTATTAAAGAAAAATTGCTTGATATATTAACAGAAGAAATAAAAAGAAAGTCTAAATCTAAGAAATAGATATTTTATGAAACAATTCAATAATATTTGTTTAATCGGGACTTCGCATGTTGCCGAAGAAAGTATTCAACAAATTAAAAAAGGATTTAATGAGTTTCAACCAGACATTGTTGCTTTGGAACTTGACAATAATCGTGTTTACAGTCTTAAACATAAAGTTAAACGTCCAAAAAATCTTGTTTTAATCAGATCTCTAGGAATATCTGGTTTTTTATTTTATTTGTTTGGAGAGTTCACACAAAACAAAATCGGCAAGCTAGTTAATATTGAACCAGGTTCAGACATGTTAACTGCTTTAGATCTTGGCGAGAAAAATAATTGTTTGATTGCATTAATTGACAGAAATATTCAAATTACGCTTAAACGGTTTTCAAAGCATTTTAAGAAAAAAGAAATTATTAGAATGATATTTGATGTTATAAAAGGTGTTTTTAGTAAAAATGAACTTGGTAAATTTGATTTTTCAAAGTTACCCTCTAATGACGTCATTGAATATGTAATTGAACATACAAAACAAAATTATCCTTCATTGTACAAAATATTAATAGACGAACGTGATATGTTTATGACAGATAAACTTCTCAAATTATCATTATCTTACCCAGAACAGAAAATACTTGCAATTGTCGGTGCAGGGCATGTGAAAGGCATTATATCTTATTTAGATAAAGAAACTTTTAAATAGTATTTTCCTTAAATAAAAGAATATGGGATCATATGCAAAAGAATACAGGACGTTTTTTTATAATTTAAAAAGATACGGGTTTACATTTTCAAAAGAAGAAATTAAACATTGTCTAGTAACTGTATTGATGATAGCATTCATCTGGTCGTTTGGGAAATGGGGAGATACTTCCTTTGACTTTGTAACTGGTATAACAAATTTCTTACTTGGCACTCTTTATGCTTTGATAGGATTAATATTTAGCCAAATCGGGCAAAGATTTGTTGCAGTATACTATGGTTACGATCCTGTGTATGAATATGGCATTCTTGGTTTAATGGTTGCTCTCGTTATAACTTTTGCTTCACGTGGTTTGTTAGTGTTTTTTTTACCTGGTGCAATTAACATAAGACATTTAACTGCATCAAGGTTAGGCGAATTTAGATATTACACAAACGATTGGGAATGGGCAAAAGCAGGGTTCATGGGACCGTTTTTTAATATTTTATTAGCTGTATTTCTTTCATTATTCAAAGCTAATCCTTATGTAAAGCAATTAATCTTAATGAACATTCTTTTTGCAATTTACGCGTTAATTCCTCTTCCAGGAAATACAGGACTTTATTTGTTTTATCCGCATGTACATTTCTGGACTTTAACAGTGGGAGTAGTTGCTGCGTGCAGTGCAATGGTATTTTTTCTGTCACCTATCCTCACTCTTTTTTTTGGACTCATAATTGGAGTAATTGGAATGTACTGGCATTACGCTGTTAAAGATGAAAATTTAGTAATGCCGTGGGAAGGTCCTGACCATTAAATAGAAATCTTTATATAACCAATTTGTTTTTAAATTATCATCGAAATGTTGGGGTAGGTTGTAATGACTGAAAAAAAGTCTCTTGAAGATGAAAGTAAGAAATTCTCAAAACAATTGTTAGGTAAAACTATAGTTAGTAAAACAGGAAAAAGATTTGGTGAAGTCGGTGACTTAGTCTTTGAAACTAAATCTGGCGAGTTAATTCACATTGTTGTTAATAATCCCAGTGTTTATACTGAAAAATTAGAACTTGAAAAAGATAAACAAAATAGAATGTTAATTCCGTTTAGTTCTGTGATTGCCATGGGCGATTTTATGGTGATTGCTGAGGAAGATATTATTTAATTAATTTTTTAAATTAATTCTGTTTTTGTGAAGGTTATGGCAGAAGTAATGATATGGACAGAAAAGTATAGGCCGAAAACGTTTAAAGAAGTTAAAGGGCAGGATAAAATTGTTAAGAGAGTCGAAGCGTTTGTTAAACAAAAAAACATGCCGCATTTATTGTTTGCGGGACCAGCAGGTGTTGGAAAATCAACCCTTTCTTTGGTCGTTGCTCGTGAATTGTTTGGTGAAATCTGGAGAGATAATTTCTTAGAACTAAACGCAAGTGATGAAAGAGGCATAGACGTTGTCCGTGTCAAAGTTAAAGATTTTGCCCGTACAAAAGCTATTGGGAATGTTCCGTTTAAAATAATTTTCTTAGATGAATGTGACGCGCTTACAAGAGAAGCACAGCAAGCGTTAAGACGTACAATGGAAAATTATACTAGAACATGTCGTTTTATTTTAAGTTGCAATTATTCAAGCAAAATCATTGATCCTATACAAAGTAGATGCGTGGTTTTCAAATTCAAACCATTACCAAAAAAAGATATTTTTGATATAATCGGAGCCATTTCTATAAATGAAAAGTTAAACATAACAGAACAAGGAAAACAAGCATTGTATGAAGTTAGCAATGGCGATTGTAGAAAAGTTGAAAATTTGTTACAAAGTTCAGCTGCGGTCTCAACAGAAATAACTGATAAGATTGTCTATGAGATAGCATCTCAAGCATTACCTAAAGAAGTTACAGAAGTTCTTGAAACAGCAATGAACAATAATTTTTTAGAAGCAAGAAAAAAGCTTCTTACATTAATGTTTGAAAATGGATTATCTGGACTTGATCTAATAAAACAGGTTTCTTCGTTAATTTGGAGCTTAGATATAGAAAACCTTAAAAAACTGGAAATGATTAAGTTATGTGGAGAGATAGAATTTAGAATGATTGAAGGAAGTGACGAGTTTATTCAATTACAAGCTTTACTAGCTGGCATCTCCCTTATAAAAAACAGTTGAAAGAGGTTATTCATGCTAAAACTACCGGATTTTGATAAGATCAACAAGGTTTCTAGAGAAAGTAATGACTCTGTTATGAAACGTCTTCTTGGTAACATGGAATTAATTTTACAGTTAGAACAAGACAATAAAAGATTAAAAAATCTTTTAGTAAAAAGTCAAGATCTAACAGAAGGAAATACTCAGAAAAGGATTAACGAACTTATTAGCGTGTTACATCATAAAGATGAAGAGTTTAGAAAATATAAGAAGAAAATTGATTGTGATTATCAAAAACTTACTGCAAACTATAACACTCAATTTACAGTTGAAAAAAAGAAAAACCAAGCATTAAAAAGACTTCATTCTGAATATAAAAAATTGAAAATAGAACATAACAAATTGCGTGTTAGAAACGCAAAAATACAGTTCTTATTAAAAAAGAATTTTGAAAAAAAGTTAGGTGTTATTAATGATAATTTGAAATTACAACATGCTAGCCATAAATCTATTTTAAAACAGCATGAATCTGATAAGATTAATCTTAAAAAAGAACTAGAGGTACAAAAACAAAAAAATGCATTTTTAGTAAACAAATACCATAATTTACTTAACCTTTCTAAAAACATTGAAGAACAAAATCAAAAAATTAAAAATCTAAACAATAAATTAGTACAAAAGATTGATTATCTTGACAAAAACACTCTGGGAAACGAAAAAAAGCTTGAAGAGAAAACAAGGGCTATGAAAAAAGAACTTGAAACAAAGCTTAAACAAATAACAAAACAATTTCTTGACAAAGAAATTGAATACAAAGCACGGATTGATTCTTTGAACATAGATTTAATGAAGTACTTTAAGGAATTAAAAGATTTAAGAATTAAGTATCATAACAAAGAAAAAGAAGTATATGAAATAAAAGTAAGAATAAAAGAAAAATTAAATCAAATAATTTAAATGCTTTTTTTAACCAATAAAGGTTTTTCAATAAATTCTTTGTACTCATACGACAAAGTTAAGGTTATTGTATCAATATAATCTAAATTACTTGATGTTTGTTGTACACACTGTATTACTCTTTCTCCGTTGTTCAAAATTATATCGCCTTCTTTTCCAGATCCGTCAATTAAACCACTACAAATCAAATCTGCAACGTTTGATTCAATTTTAAAATGCACTTTATTTTCAGCAGATCTTTCTGATCTTGGACATTTGGACCCTGGTAAATAAACTCTACCTGAACCTTGGTGCGATATTGTGAATAAATATCTTATTTTATCCGAACCGCTTGGTTGTTCAGTAAACTTTGTTATTTGTATGGGTCCGCCTGAGTTAAAAACTGTTTTTTCTTCATTCACTTGACAAACTGCATCTGGGTCAACTGATAACACATCTTGTCTTATACATCCGTTAGCAGAAGCTTCTGTTTCATAAGTATAACAAACGTCTGCTCTAACAGGAAATTCTTGGTTGCCTGATAGTTCATGTTGGTACGTAAGTCCTGAAAATGTAACAAACACTTCAGGAGATTCAATAACGTTACCTTCAAAATCTTTATACGTTGGGATAAGGTCTTCATTAATACTGTTTTTAATAAAGTCTGACTCAGATTTCCCAAAATCTGTTGGGTTAAGTCCTGAAAGAGTAACTTTTACTGCTTCTTTTTTCACATCTGCTTCACCGATATTTTCAACCTTAACTTCTACATCAAATGTCCATTGTTTGTTATCAAAAACTTCATCTGGCGGCGCACCATCTGCGAACAGGATTGATAAACCTCTTGTTCCTCCAATGTAAGGATCAATTTTATTAGTGCCACTATTAGATTCACCGGACTCACAACTTTCCTGACCTATAGTTAAAAACGCTACTATTAACAAAATAATTATAAACTGTGCTTTTTTCATATTAATCACCTATTATTTAATTACATCATCAATCAAGGGTTATAAATTTTTCTATCTGTCAACATTTATAACTGTAATTGATTTTGATAATGTATCTCTATAATTATATTCAATTTCTATTTCCATAACTCCTTTATAATACGATTCTGCAGCTATTTCCATTTCACACACTGCAAAACCTTTCCCATTGATTAACCTTATTTCATTTGAAGGTTGACAATTACTTGTAAAGGGTTTTCCTGAAACAGATATTGTTTTTAACTTAATCATATTAATATCTGATAAACTTAAACTGTTAAAACAGTTGTTAAGACTTTTTGAAGGCAAGAATGGAATACCTTTACCTTTGTTCTGAAAATGAATTTCAAAATACGCTTTTTTCCCTGTTGTTTTTAAATTAATGTTTGAAACAGCAATCGGCGCGCCTTGACTTGTTCCTAGATCTTGAACGTCAAAGTTACATTCTCCTGCAGAGACAAGCTCATATTCTAAAGGATCTAAACATACTAAAGGATTTGCTTTTGTAACATATTTATAGCATGCTGTTAAAGTTAAATCTTGGTTAAATGAATCAACATCTGGAACACCACGAAGGTCGACATCTGTTTTCCATTTCACGTATGCTGCTTGAGAACCTTCTGTATTATACTGATTCTTACCTCCCATTGCTCCTATTTCACTGTCTGCTTCCTTAGAAGGATCTCCGCCAAACAAAATTGCTGGGTCATACCCTGTTAAATAAAATTTTGCATCGTTAGCGCCCATGCTATATGTTCCTTTGTTTGCATATTCAACAATAACATTAAACTCTTGACTGCTTAGTACTTCATTTGGTGGATTATCTGCAAGAAAATTCATTTTAAGACCGTCTGTACCTGTCTGCCAGTTTTTATTACTCGGACCAGAGGAAGAGGATGAACTTGAAGTGCAGGCAGTAAGAAGAATTATCAAGCATAATATTACGTATTTTCTCATTTTTTTAATAAGTTAATATTTTTCGTATTTTAATTTCTTTTGATATTGATTCAGTGTAACCATATTCAAATGCAACTTTAAGTGGTGTTAAATAGGTTGGTGAGTTTTTTGTAATGTCTGTTCCTTTATACGTACACGTTATGAAATCTTCATTATTTAACAACACAAGGTCTGAAGGAAGACATTCAAAATTGTTTAAATTATGGTTTGAAAATTCTAGTTCTGTTATTTTTAATGTGTTATAAGTATCAAACCCTATTGATTCTTTGTTACAAACTTCATCAGATTTTCCAGAAGAAATTACTGTACCTTTACCTTTGTTTGTTATATAAATTTTAAACTGTGGTTTTATTGTATCGCCTTGTACTAACATCCTTGTATCAATTCTGTCAATGATGACCGGTCCGCCTTGACCTTCTGATAAACTAATCGAATCTATTTCCGAACATACTTTTTCTGTAACCTTTACGTCATGAGGGTCTGTATCAATACATACGTCCGCAATTGCAATGCCTTTATAATCATAACAAAAAGTTGAAAGTATAAACGAATCATGATATTCACTTAAATCATCTAATTCTTTAACTTTTAACCTAAGTTCTTCAATGTGAAAATCATTAAAATCACTGTAGTATGTTTTTCCTTGCAAAAAAGGCCTTCCTTGAAATAATGTTTCATAAACGTGATCTCCATTAAAAAAGTTCATAAATTCTTTTTCAACACTTACAAGTAATTTTGCGTTTTTAACATCGTATGCACCTTTATTTTCAATCTTTATTGCTAAATTTAGTTCTTCATTTTCAAATATTTCATCAGGAAAATTATTTTCAAAAAAATCCATTGAAACGCCACGTGTTCCTTTGTAAATATTTTTTTCAATATCTAAATCTTCATCATTTTTTCCAGTAAAGGTACAAGAAGTTATACAAATCAAGAGTATAATTGAAAAAATTATTTTGTTTTTCATTTTTTTATCTAACCGGACACTTTGAAGTGTCATCAATAATTTGAGCACTTTCTGTATGACTATCATATTCATCACACATTAACTCGTCAACAACCCAAATGTAGTTGGTTGCTCTTGTGCTAGAAATTGCACAACATTTGTCAAACAGATCTTCGTCTGTATAACAATTAGATGGATCTACTTCTGACGTGAACACGTACTGTCCGTCTGCTTCTTGTTGACATTCATAGCTTGACATTCCTCGATATTCTTCAGTTGAACTACTGCCACCTGGAGCAGTAACAATTTTACAACAAACTTGGTCTTTTTCAATTGCTGCTTTTTCAAAGTCACTCAATCCTTCCACTTCAAAATCAATTGATTCTGTCATTGAATATGTATAATCAACGTGCGATTTTAAAAATCTTGTAGTAACTTTTAATGGATCTAGGCTGTCTTTTTCAACTTTCATTAAACAGTTAACAGTACGAAAATCTTCTATGTCTATGATTGTGTCAGTACTAACATAAGTTTTTGAGTTGTCTTCTTCAATAGGATTATCATAATCTATTTTAACATCACAACTACCCAACATAATTTCAAAAGTGTCAGGCACGATTAACTGTATTTCATCTATGCTTTGGATTTCCCCACCTTGAGTCCATAAGTTTTCAAAGGTTACACCAAATAAATACTTAATATTATGCGTGTCTCCAATGTCCCATGGTGGGTTATGCGTACCTATTCCTAAGGATACTGGGCCTGAAGTGTAGATTGTCTCAGGAAGCGTGTCCGTTATATCTACAGATAACAAAATTTGTTCAGGTGTAGGTGTTTTTCCCTGTCTCTTTAACGCAACAAGTTCTTCAGTGTACCTTGTACGATCCATCAAATAGATCTTTCTTCGTGCGTCAACACCAAAATTAAACGTTACATCAAACGTAACTTTATAACCTCCTTCAGGTATTAAACCAGGGTCATATCTACAAGAAATTGTTCTATCAACACCAGAATGAACTTCAAACTCATACTCATAATCTTCTTCATTTACAATTCCTGGAAGTAAGGTTCCGTCATCTAATTCAACAGTACAAGTAATTAGTGGGTAAATCGGATTATCTAAATCTAAATTTCTTGCTTCAATTAACGCCCAAAAATATATTGGAGCATATTCCTTGAACACATAGTCGCCCCTATCAATTTTTTCAATGTATATCCCCTGCGGTTCTTCTGTATCTTCTTGTTGACCATCATATAGGTACGATTGGTTAAACACTTGCTGGTTAAAATTATGGTAACTTTGAGCAAGATTCGTCCAGAGATCTTTGCTTAAAAATGCCCATGCTTGTTTCATCCCTCTCGAAGCTTGGTTAGCCCAACTTTTATCCAAATTGTCTGTTCTTTGAAATACAGTTAGCTGTCCCATATCAACAATCATAAACAAATTAAATATGACTATGATAATAAGGATCCAATCTACCAAAGCTGTTCCGTTATGTTTTTGACAAAAACCCAATACATAATATAACCACAAAGGTATCATCAATCTAGAAAATACTGCTGCTTTTTGAACGCCAAAAGTTAATGCACCCTGTTTAAGAATTGCAAACCCAAAAAAATCCATGAAAGTAATTAAAAAAATTGCTCTTGTAAGATTATCAAAATCCGAAGTTTTATTTTTAAATATAAAAAACATAATCATAGAAAACAATAAATGTACCAAAGCTACTAGGTTAGATGTTGCTAAACCAGCAAGAAAAATAAATGCCCATAAGGAATACAAAAAAAGTGCCGCAGATGCAAAAGGTCTAAAATGATTAGTTATAAATAAAACTACAAAAATTATCATCATAACAGTTATTAAAAGTTTCAAGCTCCCTGAAAGAGTCTCTAAAGGATATCCGTTCCATAGTGTTCCAAAATCAAGCATATACAGTAATAATCCTGCTATGATTACAAAAAGGCACATGGGCCCGCTCATGTTACTTGTATCATTACTAATTATCTTATCTATTACTTTTCCCATGTTAAATCATTTAGAACAAACAACCTATATAAATCTTACTCAACCAGCAATACTTGCAGTTCAAGAATGTCTAATTTCTCAGATTTGGCTTGTATCTCAACTGCGTTGTTACCTTCCCTAACAAAATCATTGATTTTTCTTTCATACAATGTGTCATAAGTTTCAATTTCCATAAAATAATCGTTTACTAAAATTTTACCTCTTTTCTTTTCTTCGCTGTTCGGGAAAAGTACAGTTAAATTGATATCCGCATCATCATTATCAATATTTTCAAACTGTTCATCATCAATTGAAAAGAAATATGTTGGGAACAAAGGTTCTTTTAAAGTTAATTTTGTTTCTATTCGATACAATAAATAATTTCCTTTCTCTGTTCTGAACAATAAATCATTTTCTCCTTCTCTTACTCTTAACGCGTCAACAGGCGGCACTTCTATCTTAGAACCGCAGTCTGGTACGCTTGAATAAATTAACCTTTTGTTAAGATAAATCTCCATTGGTCCAACATCTAGTTCGCGACAGTTTGCGATAAATCTCAGTTCAAAAGATTCAAGGTTATCTTTTTCTTGTTCTGTAACAAAAACACTCTGTTTATTTTCCTGGCTACTTTTATCTGTAAAGTCAGCTGAAACTTTAATATTTTCTAGAGAGTATTTGTTAGATTTCCAGAATTCAATGCCTGGACCTGATACACTAAACACAAGAGAGTTATCTTCTTTTAACAAACTTTTCTGAAGTGTTATTGGACTCGGGCTTGATGTAGGAATTTCTCGACTTAAAATAACTACCCCGTTTAGTTTTATTGTTAACTCTCCGTCACGTTTTGGAGCATTAAAAGATAAAATTATATTATCTGTATTCTCTGGATCATTTATTTTGAATGTTAAGTTTCTTTTTACTTCTTCAAACAATGATTTTTGGATATCTATGGAATCATATTCTTCAATTACACCTGCATCTGTCCTGGTGAAAAGGCTAAATGAAGGTATGTCCTGCACAATTTCTTCTTCTGCAATGTTACTAATTCTACCTGGCTCTTTAGTCATTATTATTGTGACGTCATCTTTTTCACCATCTGCTGACCCTGTCCGATTTTGTTCTAGCAGGTCTGCCCGGTCTTCGGGAGGTAAAAATAAAATATACATTACCAGCACTAATCCTATTATAAAAATCAAAAGAGCAATCATGGATTGCGGATTAGGATTAGTTAACTGTGCTTTACGTTTCATTAATTCCAAAAACAGGCAATTATATATATATACTTTTCCATTTTCCTTATAGATATGAAAATATTAACTAAGAACTATAAAAAGAATTTTGTAAAACTAAAAATCGAAAATTTAGATGATTTATGGTATTTAACTTATGTTATTGAGAAATCTGATGTTTTAAAGGCAAAGACTTACAGAAAGATTAAATTAGGTAAGGAAGATGATAGAAACACTAAAGTTATTAAAAAACCTGTTTTTTTATCAATTACAGTAGAAAAACTTGAATTTTCAAAATATTCAAATGTGTTAAGAGTTTCAGGTGTGATTCAGGAAGGACCTGAAGATATATCCATTGGGAGCCATCATACAATTAACCTTGAAGAAAACAGTGAATTTTCATTACAAAAACAAAATTTCCTAAAATACCAAATTGATAAACTTGAAGACTCTTCTAAAGAGATAAGTCATAAGATTCTTGTGGTTGTCCATGATAGAGAAGAAGCCTATTTTGCATTATTAAAAAAATATGGTTATGAAATGTTAACACAGGTAAAAGCAACTGTACAAAAAAAAGCAGATGTGAAAACTGACGTTCATGAACTGTTTCCTATGATTAAAAAAACAGTTGATTTATATGATAAAAGATATAATTTTTCTAACATTGTGATTGCTTCACCCGGATTCTGGCGTGAATATGTACAAAAATTAATGAAAGGCAATACAAAGATTGTTTACGCAACATGTTCATCTGTAGGTGTCAATGGTATAAACGAAGTTATAAAACGTCCAGAAGTACAGACAGTATTACAACAAGAACGGTTTGCTGAAGAGATAAAAAAAGTTGAGTTATTACTACAAGAAATATCCAAACAAGGAAAAGCAGAATATGGTTTGAAACAAATTAAAAAAGCAGTTGACTCTGGAGCAGTTTCTGAGTTATTAATAACTGATGATTTTATACATAAAAAAAGACAAGAAGATTCATTTGAAGAAATTGATAAATTAATGCGGACTGTTGAATCAATGCAAGGTAAGGTTCACATTATTAGTTCTGAGCATGATGGAGGTAAGAAACTTGACGGACTAGGTGGACTGGGTGCTTTGTTAAGGTATAAAACCAATTACTAATTTTTTAGCCAATTATATCTATCAACCAATGCTTTCATTGCATTTGCTGCTTTATACGGCACGTTAAAATCTGGTACGTGGTTAGCTTCTAACAACTCAACAGATTTTCTTGTAAATTTCCCTCCCATGTAACTTGTTATGATCGGTTTATTTGGATATTTTCTTCTTGCTTTCAGAACTGCTTTCGCATCTAATATTGGTTGAGTCATTGTTTGTAATGTTTGAATTACTATTAAACCATGCACGTCTTTTTGTTGAAGTATTGTGTCAATTGCAACGTCATATCTGTCATGTAACGCATCCCCTACTAAATCTAAAGGATTTCTTCTTGAATATGCTGGATGCATTTTCCCTGATTTATCCAGTTTTTTTAATGTTTCTTCACTAAACTTGGCTAAATTAAGTCCTTCTTCATCACAATAATCCGCGCATAATACTCCTGCTCCGCCACCGTTTGTAATAATTCCAATATTATTCTTACATGGCGGCTGGTTTGCCAATGCGTCAGACATTTCAAACAATTCATCAACATTATCAGCAATATGAACGCCAGATTGTTTAAACGCTGCTTTGTAAATCGCGTAACTACCAGCTAAACTTCCTGTGTGACTGCTAACTGCTTTCATACCTGTTTCTGATCTACCTGCTTTCAATGCAACTATTGGTTTTGTTTTAGAAACTTTTTTAGCAATTTTCATAAATTTCTTGCCATCTTTCAAACCTTCTAAGTATAATGCAATTGCTTTTGTTTGAGAATCTTGTTCAACCCACAATAATAAATCTGAAACAGTAATGTCTGCTTTGTTACCTAAACTAACAACAGTGCTGAATCCATAATTTTGCTCAAGTGACCAGTCAATAACACTATCGATTAATGCACCTGATTGTGAGAAAAATGCAACTTTTCCTTGTTTTGGCATACACGGTCCAAACGATGCGTTTAAACTAGTAGAAGGCCGCATTAAACCTAAACAATTAGGACCAATTATCCTAACTCCAGCTTTCTTAGCAATTTTCAATATTTTATTCTGTAACTCAATACCTTTTTCTCCAATTTCTGAAAAACCTGCAGAAATAATAATTACTGCTTTAACCTTTTTCTTAGCACATTCCTGCATAACAAAAGGCACGATTTTTGCAGGAACAACAATAACTGCTAAATCAATTTTTTCTTTAACAAGTAAAATAGACGGATAACATTTCAGTCCGAGAATAGATCTAGCTTTCGGATTAATAGGATAAATTTTTCCTTTGAATGGTTTGTTTGTCTTACTTTTGAACACACCACCTTTAAGTAAACTTTTAACAACGCCTTGGCCTGCAGAATTTTTTTTACGCGATGCACCAATAACTGCTACAGATTTTGGATTAAAAAACTGTTCAAACATTTTTATCTCCTATAATGATCCTGGCATCAACTACAATAGCTTGCCTATCATTAACAATAACTGGATTAAAATCTATTTCTTGAATGTGTTTTTCGTTCTGAGATATTTTTGACATTTTCAAAAGTAAGTCTACTATCTTGTCTTTGTTAACAGGTTTAATGTGTCTATAACCTTGCAGTAATTTATTTCCTTTAATTTCATCAAGCATTTCCAAACAATCTTTTTTTGTTAACGGTGCAATCCGCATACTAACATCTTTCATAACTTCAACAAATACACCACCTAAACCAAACAAGATTACTGAACCAAAGGTCGGATCTCGTTTCATTCCTATTATAATTTCTAGGCCTTTAACCATTTCCTGAACAACCATGCCATACTTTGTAATATTATGCATTCTCAAAACAGTACAAACTGTTTTTAATTTACGGTTCAGTTCATGGATATCTTTGATGTTCACATGCACTAAGCCCATGTCAGATTTATGTATTGCTTCAGGCGAATCAACTTTTAATGCAACAGGAAATTTAAGTTTTAGAAAATTAACATTTTGTTGTTTAAAGAGAACTGTTTTAGGTGTTTTTATCCTGTATTTTTTTAATAATTTTATTGATTTGTCCTGGCTAAGCAACATTATGCAATAAGTTATCTACCCTAAGGTATAAAAACTTTTTCTTTATTCATAGGGACAAATAAGGTACACTACAGAAAGGTAAAAAAACCACAACATATTAATATGAGTTGTGATTAATAAAAGTAAGTTATTATTTTAAGGTGGGGTGCAAAGATGATTGTTAAAGATGAATTTCTTAGTAAACTAAGAAGATATTTTAGTCTTAATTTGTATGAAGTAAAGATTTGGACAGCATTATTATCAAGAGGAGTTTCAACTGCTGGTGAGCTATCTGACATAGCAAATGTTCCAAGATCTAGAAGTTACGATGTCTTGGAAAGTTTGGAGAAAAAAGGTTTTGTGGTTATGAAATTAGGCAAACCAATTAAATATATTGCTGTGCCACCTACTGAAGTTGTTGAAAGAGTTAAAAAGAACATGCGTAAAGACGCAGAAGAAGCTGTTGACAGGCTTGAGAATTTAAAATCTACTGATGTTCTTCAGGAACTTACAACATTACATACTCAAGGCGTTGAATTAATAGAACCTAGTGAGCTAAGTGGTAGTTTAAGAGGAAGACATAACCTGTACAACCATTTGGAAATGACCATAAAAGGTGCAGAAAAGTCTGTTGAAATAATGACAACTGAACAAGGTGCTATCAGAAAAATGGAAGCTCTTGCTCCATTGTTTGAAGAATTAAATGGTCGCGGTGTCAAAGTAAGAATTGCTGCTCCTATCACTGATCCTGGAAATAAAATTGTGAAAGAAATCGGTAAGTACGCTGAAATTAAAAATACAAAAACCAAAGCAAGGTTTGTTGTTGTAGATGGTAAAGAAGTAATGTTCATGGTTAATGATGACGCAGATGTTCATCCAACATATGACATAGGAATCTGGGTTAACACACCATTCTTTGCATCAGCTCTAAGCGAGATGTTTGAATTAGCTTGGAAGGTTATGAAACCTATTGCTAATTAAATTTATTTTTTCTTAGTTTCTTTCTTTTTGGTTGTTGTTTTCTTACTTGGTTTTTCTTTCTTAACTTCTTTTTTAGTTACTGTCTTAGGTTTCTCTTTTTTATCTGTTCTTTTTGATTTATCTAGTTTCTTAGGCTTTTCTACAGCTTTCTTTGGTTTTGTATCAACAACACTGATTTTTTCTTTTTTAAGAACAGAAACAATATCTTTATGGGATGCACTTTTTTTAATTTTAAGAACTTTGTCTAATGGTTCTAAATGATTAATATTACATTTCCTTCTTCTAGTTTGACCATCTATCATAACATAAACATCGTCAAGAATTTCAATAATAACACATCTTTTATTAGCATCCCTGCCTGCTAATTTCACACACAATCTACCAACTTCGTACATTTTTACAATCACCTTTTATTATATTTTTGTGCTGTTGCCAAACACAACAGGAGATTATGCTCTTGCTTTCTCTTTAACTAATGCTCGAGTGCATTTAGAACATAAATTACCGCCATAAGGTCTTTCGACCCTTTTATTTGAAACGCCCAGTTTCTTCATTTTACTAGGTCTACCACGCGGTATGCCTTTTAGTTCAGAGTTACAATTAGCGCATTTAGCTACTCTTGGCAGTCTTTTTTCATAGTGAATAACATTACTTCCGCCTGGAAGTTTCTTTCTCACTCTTCGATAAGACCTTGATCTGAATCTTGGTTGTGGCATAATGACCGTGAAAAAAAACTTGATTTATAAATATATCGAATAATACGTCAATAAATCTTCAGAATTCTTCTCAAACCCATACTAAAAACTATTGAAAACAAGAAATATGCTCCAAACCATCCCCAACCACTTATCCAAGGCAGATCTTTAATAACTGGAACATCTATAAACGGCAATATTTTTTCATTGCTTAGTTTTAATGAATTAACACCATTTTCATCATCAGAAGAAAAAAACAATCTTTTTTTCTTAAAACTCTGTTCAACAGGTGCATATGTTCTTTCTTCTGAAATTATCACGGACTTTGCATATGTTTTATCATTATATTCCATAACTAAATCATATTTTCCTTCTTTACCTGATAATACCCATTCAATTTCCCTATGTAAAATCTCTTTTTTCAAATCTCCTTCTAACAATTCCACGCTATCAGGTAAAACAAGATTAACTTCGCCACGCGCATAGTCTTCAAACGCTGCTGTTAATCTAAACGGTTGGTCTGGGTTAATTGGATAATAACCTATGTGCGCGTTCAACCATCCAAACACTAGGATAATCGGTAAAAACGTGAACAATGTTGGCCTCATTGAGTGGCTCATATATTTCATATTAGTTTCCATGAACCGTTCATTGGCTTTTGCCATTTTTTTTGGGTTGTTTCTTAACTCTTTGATTTGTTTTTGCAATTCTTTTAACTCTTCACGCATATCTTTCATTAATGTTTGATCAGTGAACAGTTTAATTGCGTACGTGATAATTAATGAAACAAGTAAAGAAACAATTAAAATTGACAGTGCTGGATGAAACAACAATATCCAACCTAATAATGTATCCATGATTGCCATTAGAAGTTTGAAAACCTAAGTGGTATAAAAATGTTTGGACAAGTATTTAAACACATTTCTTTTTTCTGTTAAGATGATCAAAGACTTCCAACCTAGGTTATACCAACAAACAATTCTTGCAACAGCTTCTGAGAAAAATACATTAGTAGTATTACCAACTGGATTAGGTAAAACTTACATTTTTCTTATGCTAGCTGCTCAACGATTAAAAGAATTTCCTGACTCTAAAATTTTATTTTTAGGACCTACTCGACCATTAATCACACAATATTACAACCTTTTTATAAAACATTTTGAAATTAAAGAAAATGAAATGGCAATCTTTACAGGTTTTGTGAAACCGAGCAAACGAGAAGAACTATGGCAATCATCAAAAATTATTTTTTCAACACCACAGGGCCTTGAAAATGATGTTATTTCAAACAGGATAAATTTAGAAGATGTTTCATTAATTGGCTTTGATGAAGCGCACAGAGCAGTAGGTGACTATGCATATGTATGGATAGCTCAGCAATATTCTAAAAAAGCATTAAACCTAAGAATATTAGCATTAACTGCTTCTCCTGGGTCTGATATTGAAAAAATCACTGAAGTTGTCAAAAATCTTAACATTGAAGATGTTGAAATAAGGGTTGATGAAGATCCAGATGTTCAACAATATATCCAAGATGTAAAGATTAAATGGGTGTATGTTGAACTACCTGAATATTTTAAACAAATCCAAAAACACCTGAAAGATTGTTTCAAAAGTAAGTTAACAAAAATAAAAGACGTAATTGAAATAAAAACCATAATTGAAAATAAACGAGAACTCTTAGCATTACAAAGAGAATTATTAGCAAATATCAAAGAAGCAAAAGATTTTGATAGTATGAGAGCATTGTCTTTGGTAGCTGAAGCAATGAAAGTTCAGCACGCTCTTGAATTATTAGAAAGCCAAGGCATAAATCCTTTATTAGACTACATGGATGACTTGATTGTCAAAGCAAAAACAACAAGAGTGAAAGCTGTGAAAAATCTTGTACAAGATTTAAATTTCAAATCTGCTTTAATCCTTGCAAGAAATTTAAAAGAGTCAAAAATTGACCATCCTAAGATTCAAGAACTGAATAAATTATTATTAAGCAATTCTGAAAAAAAAATAATAGTGTTCAGCCAGTATCGAGATTCAATTTCTAATTTAATTACTGAAATAAACAAATTGCCAAATATTAAAGCAGAAATGTTTGTTGGTCAACAGAAAAAAAGAGGAACAGGGTTAACACAAAAACAACAAATAAAATTAATTGAAAAGTACACGAATAACGAGTTTAATGTGTTAGTAATGTCAAGTGTTGGTGAAGAGGGCTTGGACATTCCAGAAGTTGATCTTGTTATTTTCTATGAACCTGTTCCAAGCGCAATTAGAACTATTCAAAGAAGGGGCAGAACAGGTAGGCAGAGCAAAGGTGAAGTTGTTGTATTAGTAGCAAAGAATACAAGAGATGAAGGGTACAGGTGGTCTGCGCATCATAAAGAAAACAGGATGCAAACTGTTCTAAAAAAATTAAAAACTAAATTCAATGTTGAAAAAAAAGTTAATAAAAAAATTACAGAGTTCATACTTCCAGAGCATGACGTGATTGTTTATGCAGATTATCGAGAAAAATCTTCTGGTGTTATCAAAAAATTGATTGAACTAGGCATTAAGATTAAATTAAAGAAACTTGATGTTGGGGATTATTTGTTAAGTGAAGATTTGTGTGTTGAGTATAAAACAGTACCGGATTTTATTGATTCATTGATTGATAAAAGAATGTTTACTCAACTGAAAAACATGAAAAAATATCAAAAACAGTTAGTTATTATTGAAGGAACTGAAGACCTGTACTCTGAACGAAAAATCCATCCTAACGCAATAAGAGGTATGCTAGGCGCAATAGCTGTTGATTATCAAGTTCCAATGTTAAACACTAAGAATGCAGAAGATACTGCTTTGTTAATGGCAGTCATTGCAAAACGAGAACAAAGTGATGAAAAAAAAGAATTTACACTACATAGTATGAAACCTTTAACATTAAAAGAACAACAAGAATATCTTATCTCTGCATTGCCTGGCGTAGGCCCTGTATTAAGCAAACCATTGTTAAAAAAATTTGGTTCTGTTAAAAAAATTCTTAATGCATCAATTGATAAATTAAAAGAAGTTGAACTAATTGGTGAGAAAAAAGCTTCTAAAATTAAAGAAATTGTTGATTCAAAATATAATTAGTCATCTGCAACAAACACAGGTTCTGTACTTTTTATGCCTTCTTGAACTCTTAATTTGTTTTGCACAAACTTTCTAAACTGAGCATTATCTTCTGTTTCAACCCTAGCTAAAATATCATAACGTCCAAACACTTCATGAAGCTCTGTAATTTCTTCAAATTTTGATAACTGTGCTTTCACAATACCTATTTTCCCATGCTCTGCCCGAATTAATAAATAGACTAATGTCATTAAACTGTGCTAATTTTATGTTATATAAAAAGTTTTTTGATTTTAGTTTTTAGAAAACAATTTAAACAACAACTAATTTAGCAGGAATATGGACGGTAAACAGATTAAAGAAAAGTTTTCTGAAGGGTATTTACATATTAGAGCAATAATAGAAATAGTTGGCAAACCAAAAGAATATGTTGAAAATACTATGGCAGATTATTTGAAAAAGATTAAAGCTGACAAAAACTATGAAATTGTTAAACAAACAGTTGAACCCGCTGAAGAAAAAGAAAATTTTTTTAGTTCGTTTGTTGAGATTGAACTTCTAATTAAAAATTCAGATTTACTGCTTTCTTTTTGTTTTGACTATATGCCGTCTAGCATTGAAATCCTTGCTCCGGAAACAACTATTTTGAAAAATAACGAATTCACGGGTTTTTTAAATGATTTACAAACAAGGTTACATGGTTTGAACACGGGATTGTTACAAGAACGTGAAAATAGTAAGTTTTATGTCAGAAACACAGCTGTATTGTTAAGAAACTTCCTTGTTGTATTGTTAAGTTCAAGACCGATGACTGTTAAAGAAATACATCCGTTTTTAGGTGTTAGACAATCTGACATTGAAAAAGTGCTTGGTGTGTTAGCTGATGAAGGTAAAGTTGAAAAACAAGGAGATAAATATAAAGCAATTGTTAAAAAATGAGCCAAGATTATAAAAACCAAATAGAATCTTTATTATTTGCTTCTGGTAGATTTATTGATATGAACACTTTGTTAAACTTAACAGGAGCCTCAGGAAAACAAGTTCTAAAAAATAACATTGTAAAGCTTAAACAAGAGTATGATGAACGCAATTCTCCTTTAATGGTTGTTGAAGAAAAAGATGGATGGAAATTAACTGTTAGAGAAGGTTATCTACCATTAGTGAGAAAGATTGTTTCTGAGACAGAGTTACCAAAAACTGTTCTTGAAACATTAGCAATTATTGCGTGGAAAGCGCCTGTGTTACAAAGTGAAGTTGTGAATATTAGACATAACAAAGCATACGACCACATTTCAGAACTAATGGAATTGGGTTTTATTAGAAAAGAACCGCAAGGAAGAAGTTACATGATAAATTTAATGGAAAAGTTTTATGAATATTTTGACGTGGAAGGTTCAAAGAATATTAGAGACGTGTTTAACAAAGTTGTTGGTAAAGCTGAACAAACAAAAGTTGATGATTTTGAAGATACTCTAACTAATGAACTTCCCGACTGGTATCATCAAGGTACTAAGTTTTTGGAAGAAGAAATAACTGAACAGGTTCAAAATGCTGTTTTAGAACCTGAGTCCGAAGATCCTGAAGAGTTTGGTGAGTTATAACCCATTAAAAAAATTTTTATAATTAGATTCTTTTACTTTTTTTATTATGGAAAAAGAAACTTATCTTGTTATACTGCTTTTGATGATTCTGATAACAAGTTGCAAACCAAGTTATGATATAGAGTCTAAACAAAAGTCTCTTTCTGGCCAGGTAGGTGAAAAAGTTATATTTCAAGTTAGCTACAATGTCAATAAAGGAAACGTAACAGATCCAATAGTAACTTCCAGTTGTAAAAATGTTAACATGGTTAACCAGTCTGTTAAAGGTAGTTTAACCAGTGGCATTGTAACAGCAGAGGCAATGATAACAAGCTATGATAATGACACGTTATGCTTAAAATTTGAAAGTGATCAATATAGCGAGTGGTTAAACATCACAATAACTCCAGCACAAAACTTAAATACCACAATATCTCTTTCATAAATAACATGGACAGTTTTCATAATTATTTAAAAAAACAACTTCTTGAATATGTTGAAGCTGAACGAAAAAAAGGTATACCTTTGGAAGAGATTGAAAAAGTTTTAACAGATGCAGGTCATAAAAAAAATATTGTTGACGAAGTTTTTCTAGAGCTTGAAAAAGAAAAAGCTGGTGGAAAAGAAACTAAACATAAAGATCCTGTTGAAAATGATCTTGTCGGACAGTTAAAAAACGCATTCTCGCAGTTTATGGGAAAAGCGAGTGAAAAAGAAGTTAAAGAAGCGCAGAAAGATCTTGAAAAAACTGACACTAAAGAACTAGTTCAAGAGGTTATTGAAGAAGCTGAAATAATTGAAGAAAAAACTATGTTTGAATCATTAGCATTTTTTATTTACCTTCTTGCTCTTGGATTAATTATTCTGTTTGCAACAGGTGGTACAGAGTCTCAGATTGTAAATGTTGTATTTGGTTTCAGTCCTGCAATCATCAGTGTGTTTGCATCGTTCTTATCACTTAAACTTGCAGATAATGTTCCGTTATACATGTTCATTCCGTTAGGAATTACAAGCGTGTTTTATGCAATAGGTAAATTTGCCAATATTGGGTTGTTTAAAGGATTAGATATTGAAGCATTAGCAATTGTAAACTTCCTTGCAGGTTTCTTTTTCAATGTTTTAATTGTATATGTTAGATTTTTAAAACCCAATAGCATGAAAAGAAAGGTTATAAAACCTGAAATTAAGAAAAAAACACCTACAAAAGAAAAAACTAAAGCAATAAGTGATTTAAAAAAAGAGTTTAATATTTGATAAAAATGTTCTTAGTTAAATGTCCGAAATGTAAACATGATATGAAATATCAACCTACAATAGGAGATATTACAAAGAAAAAGAAAAAGTGTGTTTATTGTAATCATACGTTTCTAATACATAGTAATTTAGATAAAAGTAGAATTGTTAAGAAGATTTCTTAGGCTTAGATTTTCCATTTCCTTTAATATACTTACACTTTGGATACTTGTTACAGGCATAAAATTTGCCATAAATACTTGTTCTTAACACAAGCTGTCCTTCACCACATTTAGGACATTTTTCATTTTCACTACTATTATCTCCATTTTCTTTTGATTTACAGTTTGGGTTAATGCAAACTTCCTGGATTTTTCTGCCAGCACCTATTTTAATTAAAGGATATTTACATTCACTGCATTCTTTATCTGTTGTTTTAACATTACCAGTTCTAGGTAAACTAAACGTGGTTGTACAGTCTGGATATTTATCACATGCAATAAATCTACTATTGTTTTTTCTTGAATGTTTTATCTTAAGATTGCCTTTTTTACACACAGGACATTGGCCAAGAGTATCAAAATCTGAGTAAGCTTCAGCTAATTGTTTTCCTATTTCAAGTTCATGTCTTTTAAAATTGTCCAGAATCTTTACTAGTTTTTGTCTAGCTTCTTGAATTGTTTTTGCTTGACCTTTTTTATCTGTCCTTATTTTCTTCATTTCCTGTTCAAAACGTTTTGTTAAATCGTCACTAATAATATCCGGAGAATACTTTTCTAATGTAGAAATTGTTTTCATGCCTATTTCAGAAACTTCAAGAGTTTTACCTTCAACATAGTTTCTATCTATGAGATTTTCAATTATTTGTGCACGTGTAGATTTAGTGCCGAGTCCACGTTTTTCAAGTTCTTTGATAATAGATGCTTGTGTAAATCTTTTTGGCGGCTGCGTTTCTTTTTCTAATTTATTGATTTCATCAACTGTTATTTTATCTCCTTTGTTCAACTCTGGCAATTCTTCTTCTTTTAGTTTCACATAAGGTTCATATAGCACATGCCATCCTTTTACTTTAGTTCTTGTGCCTTTTGCAACAAAACTTTCCTTGTTAACATCAATGTTAACAGTAATAGTTTCTCTTAATGCCTTTTCTCCAAACGTTGCAAAAAATCTTTTTACAATTAAATCATAAAGTTTAAAGTTTTGTCCGTCCAAACTTTTTGGAATTATTCCTGTTGGATATATGGCTGGGTGTGCAGGATCTGTTTTTTTGCCGTTGTTAGGTTTTAATGCTTTTGAAACAACAAGTTTGCCTAGTTGTATATATTTAGCTTGTTTCATCAATGTAGTTATTATCTTCTTAAACCCAATTTTATAAGGTAACTGTTGCGAGCTTGTTCTTGGATAAGAAATATAACCTTTTGAATACAGTTCCTGTGCAATGTCTAATGTTCTTTTAGGTGTGAATCCAAAATTTCTATAAGATTCTGTTTGTAAAGTTGTTAAATCAAACGGAAACGGTGCATACTGTGTTGTTTCTGTTTTTTTAATATCTGATATTGCACCGTCTTTATTTTTTGTTTTCTCTAAAACAACGTTTGCTTTTTCTTCTTCCCAGAACTTATCTTCTTTATGCCATGCTTCAATCTTGTTTTGGTTTCTTTTCCCAAGCAACTGTAATTGCCAATATTTTTTAGGAATAAACACTTGGATTTCTTTTTCACGTTCTGCCAAGATTCTTAGTGCAGGTCCTTGTACTCTTCCTGAAGACATTGTTTTGTAAACTTTGCTCTTTCTAATAGCTAACGTTAAAGCACGTGATAAATTAATACCGTACATCCAGTCAAGGAAATGCCGTGTCTCACCAGCTTTTGCCATGCCCCATTCAATTGAGGAAGTTTTGTTTTCATATGCGTGTATTAAGTCTGGTTTTGTTAAAGTAGAGAATTTCATTCTTTCTGCGTCTTTTTGATTGCATAAAAATCTTACAACATTCAATCCAATAACTTCTCCTTCAATGTCAAAGTCACATGCAACTGTGAAAGAATCTGCTTTTTCTGCCTGTTTTT
Organism: uncultured Methanosarcinales archaeon; assembly: GCA_964512765.1. Classification (GTDB taxonomy): domain Archaea; phylum Nanobdellota; class Nanobdellia; order Woesearchaeales; family GW2011-AR15; genus GW2011-AR15. The sequence goes on along the minus strand of CAZEKF010000002.1, from coordinate 16,555 downwards.
GAATAACTTCTGCATATTTTTTTGTAAATGCTGAATTTTTGTTTGTGTAAGAAGGTTTCCAATCAATATCAAAACTCGGATATGTGAATGATCTTTTTTTTTCACCAACTGTAAAAAGATGACCAACTGCAGAAACAATAGTTATTGTTTTTTTGCCTCGTTTTATTATTTGATAACTTACTTGACCGACTTTTTTAGTTTCAACTTTTGACTCTGCTAACGCTGCAGCAATTCTTCTAGCAGCGCTTGGTTTTTCGCAAATTATAAGTTCATCCATTCTTAACAAGGAATTTATATTCTCTATAAAAATGTTTGGTCAAGTTTAAAAATGTCTAAATTATCTATATTTTATGGACGAAATAATTAATAAAATCCTTAGTAATATTACTATTACTGATAAGGATTTTATATTATTTAATGAAGAAAAAAAAGCTGCTGTTAAAATTCAAAAACAGAATTTTTTTGATATTCCTGATAAGAAATTAGATAAAAAAATTGCGTTTATTGATGGCGGTAATTTAGAAATATTAAGAAGTCCCTCATTATCATTGTTCTTCAACAGGATCTACTATACTATCTATCAAAATAATAAACGAATAAAAAATCAATTATATGAATTTTATACATTAATAACAGCTGTTAACAAAGAGAATAAGCTTTTCTTCAAAACAGAATATCTTTTTACAAAAAACAAGTTTGAGATTAAAGAATATGAATTTGATTCATTTGACAAAACCTTAACAACAGGGAGCAGGCGAGTTAGTATTTCTTTAATAGGGAATATTATTAGACGATTTTCTGAATTAATTGTTGCTAAAGAATTTGATTCAGATTATGTTGTAATAGACGGTTCATTAGAACCGAAATATCCTTACGAAGAAGAGCTTATTGATCTACTTGGAAAAAAAGTTTGTGGACTATCAAAAACAACAGAGTTATTGACTAAAAACGGAAACACTGTAACTACACATTTAGCTAAAATAACTGATAAAAAAACCTGGTGCCATAAAATCAATGATAACTTATCTTTTCTAAAATTACATTCAAAATCAAGGTATGTTTTCAAGTTTGAAACATTCAATGAAAACATTGAAGAACTCTTAGCATTGTTAAAACAAAACAGTAAAGATCCTATTTTTTTAGGATATCCTTACGGATTAATTGAAGCTGATAAGTTCGCGCGTGTCTCAAACAAAGATAAAGAAATGTTAAAATTACAGTTACAGTTTAAGTTAAAAGATAAATTTGAATTAATTGAACCATACATTAAATCATTGGATGCACATGATGTTCTGGACAGCATTGGATAAATTTATATACTTTAACTCTTGAAAAGAATATCAGAATGTACGACGTAATAACTGTAGGAAGTTCTACAATTGATGTTTTTGCAAACGTTGAATCTGAGTTAATAAAAATTAAAACAGCTACTCATGAAGAAGAATTAATTGCGTATCCTTCTGGATCAAAACTTTTGATTAAAGAATTGGATTTTTTGACAGGTGGGGGTGGGACAAACACAGCAGTTGTATTGTCAAAACTCGGTCTAAAAGTTGCGTATTTAGGCAAACTAGGTTCTGGAAGTAACTCTGGTTTAATTTTAAAGAGATTAAAGAAAGACAAAATTGAGTTTATTGGAGTTCAATCAAAGAAATATCATGCAGGATATTCAATAATCCTTGACAGTCTAGAAGGTGACAGAACAATCCTTGCTTACAAAGGCGCAAACAATTATCTTGAACTCAAAGAAATTAATCTTAAAAAATTGAAAACTAAATGGTTCTATTTTTCTAGTATGATTGGTAAATCATATGAAACCCTTGAAAAATTATCTGACTACGCTGTTAAAAACAACATCAAGATAGCGTTTAACCCAAGCAATTACCTTGCTGAAAAAGGTTTTTCTTTTCTGAAAAAACTGTTATCCAATGTTACCTTGTTAATTCTAAACAAAGAAGAAGCAACATTACTTGCTGGAAAAGGAGAATTTAAAGATCTTATAAAACTTATTAGTGATTTTGGTCCAGAACACGTTATTATTACAGACGGTAAACGCGGTGCGTACACAATTGATAATAACAAATTGTTACATGTTTACACATTAGGAAACAAACCTGTGGAAACTACCGGCGCGGGGGACGTTTTTGCGTCAACTGTCGTAGCAGGGATGATTAAAGGTAAGACTATCCAAGACTGTTTACGAATGGGTGCCATTAACTCAGGCTTTGCCATAATGGAAAAAGGTGCAAAACACGGGTTGTTAGAATATAAAAAAGTTAGTTCTATGCTCAAGAAAAACCCGCCAAAAATTGATAAAAAAAAAGTTTAACCATTTAGTTGATTATTCTTCAACCAAAGGTATATAAAGTGTTGATAAGAGCTCTTGATTTATAACAATGATGCAATATAGCCGAAGTGGCCTTTATATCAAAAGAAAAAAGAATTCAAAGAGGACTTCTGTGAAAAAAGAAAAGTCTGTTGATTTTGTTAATATCTTCTTGTTTGTGTTATTGTTTGTTGTTATAATTCTATTTATTGTTACATAAATAATTCAAATATTCTTTTTTGTACTTAAACCCTTTAGATTTTGCTAGTTTTATGATTGCTTTGTCAAAATTACTTCCATATTGTGCAGCTTTCTTTGGTCTAAAAGCAAATTCTGTTGGAAGCTCTAAGTCTTCAACAACTTTTCTAAAAATATATTTTTTACAACCTTTACATATTTTTAATGATGAATCGATTTCCATTGAATTTATTATTAATTCTTTGTCTAAGAAAGGTGTTAAAAAAGTCGAATTTGTTGATGTGGCAATTGAATAATCTCTTTGAAAATCTCGTTCCCACATAGATTTTAAGCCAAACCAACACTCTTCGTTAATATTTTTTGAATCTTCGTGCCTTTTGTAACCTGCAAATATTTCTTCACTGCCCAATCCTGTGAAAAAGATATTAATCTTATCTTTCTGTGCTAGTTTAATTGCAGCAAGTTCAACTGCACCAACACCTAAATTCACAATATTTAATGCATGTTTTGGAAAAATCTTTACTAATTCTTTGAACACTTGCTCAAGTTCTTCAACCGTCAATGTTTTTTTGACATGATTAAGATTCAAAGCTTTCGCAACCTTAACAGATTCAACAATATCCTGAGATCCTTCTAAACCAACAGTATAACACACAAAATCTTGTTTTAATAAAGAGCAAACATAAGCAATGGCTACAGAATCAACCCCTCCTGAAAATAATACTCCAAATTTATCATTAGAAAATCTTTTTTTAATTGAATCAATAAAAACATCTTTTATGTTATCAATAGCCTGTTTTTCATCAGTAATGTCTCTCTTAACTTGACTTTTTAATGTATCAACGTAAGATTCCCAGTTCTCATAAGAAATTAAATTATTGCCTATAACAATGTTAGACTGGTTAACCATGTTTGTAAAGAATTTCGTATTTTAATATAAAACATTCTCTTTGATCTTTAATACTTGAAAATTTAGACAGTTTTTCTTTAATTTTATCCACAGTTATTCTTGGATCTTGTTTCTGATTATATTTAACCTTGATGAACTCAATTTTATTGTAGCTTGCGTGTTTAGATAATTGTGACAACACATATTTATCTGAAATCTTATATTTGGTATTATCTACCTCAATATAATCTTTTTTTATCAAAGACATTATTCCTTTTCTCACGTCCAAAGGAAGGCCTTTTTTAATCATGTCTTCTTCACTAAATTTCTTTAGCTGAAATGCTGTGTGCAAAACTTTAATCTCGTCCGGAGTTAATTTTTCTAATTCAGGCAATTTTTTTGTTTTAAAATCATCAACATCGGTTATTACTTCGCAATTAACAGATTCCACCAACAAATTAAACTCTTTATCTTTATCAGAACATAAAAATAAATATCCTGGAACAAGAATTTCACTGATATTTTCAATTTCTTTGTCAGACATTAATTTAAGATCTTTTTTAGATAATTTTGGTTTTATAATTGGTAACAAATCTGACTCGTCAAACTCATCAACTTTTTCAAAAAAATCTTCTTCTTGTGCCTGATCTAATATATTGGTTGCGTGTCCACCATGTTTTGTTATCCTTGGTCGAATATTAACAAATAATGGCATGTCTACTATACCTGTTACAAGTGCAGTGCCTATTGATAAATTCTTAACCTCATCTTGAGACTCTGCAGTTATACCTTCCACGCTATTTGAAATTGCTTTTAGATCATTCGGGTTTGTTACTTTAAGAATAATCTGGGTTGTACACTGGCTCAACACGGATTTGTCAACTCTGGCAGGTCTCTGGCTAATAACACACAAACCTAAACCAAACTTTCTGCCTTCTGAAGCCACTGTTCTAAGAATTTTAGAACTCCTAGATTCACCAAAACTTCTTTCAGGACAATAATTATGCGCTTCTTCGATAATAGCAAAGAAAGGCGGTATTTTTTCCTTTTTTCTTAACTCGAACAAATCTTTCATTATTTTGTAAACAATAATCTCCTGAACATCTGGTGAAATTCCTTTCAGATTAATTATTGAACATTTGCCTGGCTGAATAAATTCATTGTATGCAATGTACGAATCTGTAAATATGTTTAAATTATTCAAATGTTCAAGATTGTTTATTATGGTCCATTTTGAGTTGTTTTCTTCCTTTTCCAATTCTAGTAATACATTCGTGAAATTAATCTTGTCAAGATGTTTTAACGCACTATAAAGAAGTCCCATTTGTGTGTTTGATAATTTACCAGGGATCAAATGCGTAATTTCTGTTGGTGATAAGTTATTGTTTAACCTTAACGGCCTTAATCCAGGATTAAGCTTTGTATCACCGAATTCTTGAACTGTCTTGAACCCTTTTGGTTCTAAGCTATATTCTGCCAGAGTCTCCTTCTCTTCATCATTTGCAAATTTCAAGCTAGAATATTCGCCGTGTGGATCTATAATTAAAATTGGAACTTTCTTGTCAATAATCTCTTCTATTAATACTCCAACAGTATAACTCTTACCTGCACCAGATTTAGCTAAAATTGCAACGTGTTTAGTTAATAATTTCTTTAAATCAAGATGAACGTCAATATTTTTTCCTTCTAGTCTACCAATAAACGCGCCTTTTTCTGTGTCTTCTAACTTAATTACAGATTTAATAAATGAATCTTCTGCTTTTAACACTTCAGAGTTCTGATCAAAAGGTATTCTAATAGGTTTAATTCTATTCTTATCATCTTTATAACCAATAACAATACACTTTGCAATATCTTTGTCTGTACGCTCTATCTCAACAACCTGGCAAAGAACATAGTCATACACTTTATGCAAGACTTGGACAAACTCAAACTTTCTTGTTTCTTTTTCAACAAGGAACTGGAACTTGTTAGTTGTTATTTTACCAAATATTTTCCCAAGTATCATAAGTTCATAAATAAATTAGGTGTTTATTAAGATTATTAAAAATAAGAAAAAAAAATTATTTTTTCATATGTTTCTCAATATGTTTTTGTTTATGACCAGCATCTTTTAACTTTTTTTTTATGTGTTCATCTTTGTGACCTTTAGACCTCATGTGAACAACATAATCTCTTACTGGATGTTCTCCCTTTTTTCCTTTGAAAAACATAAAAAGTCCTATTAAAACCAAAGCCAATACAACAAACACAGTAGTTAGGTTACTATCTTTAGTTTCTTCAACTTCTTCCACTACAGGAGTTGGTTCAGGTTCTTCTTCCACAACCTCTTCTGGCTCTTCTGTTACTTCTGGTAGTTCTTTTTCAGCTATTGCAAAATAACTGAATCCTGGCGTCTTTGCTCTATAGTACACGTATGTACTGTCTGAGCTTAACCTGGTTGTTTCAAGTTCTTTCCACTTACTTGTGAATCTCAATAGAACTACGTTATTTTCGTCAATACTGTTATCGTTTAACCATGACTTTTCAACTTTGAATTTAATGAATGCGTCTCCTTTCAAATCTGCGTCATCTATGTTTGTAGTGTCTATGGTTAAATATCTGTAAACTTTGTCTGAAGCTTTACCAACTGATGATGGTTTCTCTGGAAGTTTCTCAATTGTAACCTTAGCATTATAAACATTGTTTATAACAGTAAGAGTTACTTCTGTCACATCAATTTCATCGTTAGATACTTTCATTGTTGTTGCTGTATCTTTATTCACTGCGTTCCAGATTTGGATAGCTTTTGGATTGCTAGTTGTTTCTGATGATGTTTCGTCACTAGAAGATGAACTTCCTCCACCTCCGCTGCTACTACTTGAACTGCCTGAACTGCATGTCCTTGATGATGTAGCTGTTGTACTACCTCCACCGTAACACGTTCTTAAACCTGTTCTGTTTTGTTCGCCGTTTGCGCACGAAGTCCAAGCTGTGTAATTGTACGTGGTTGTACACGCTACTGCCGTAGCATTGTCGTGGTTAGTTGCTGTGATTGAACTATTGAAATTGTTTGCGTCGTCAATAACTGTAACAACATAACTGTACAAAGTACCGGTTGTCGCAGTAGTATCTTCATGATACAAGTTACTTGTGTTAGCAATATTTTCAGTTGAAACACTCGTGTTTAATGCACTAAAGTTGCTTGTTCTGAACACTCTGTATGTTAAGTTATTAGCTTCTGCGTTACCACCTACATCTTGCACTGTTGATGTCCAGTTAATTGTAATAGAACCGTTTCCATTTGTTGTTAGGTTAACGTTTGTAGGTGACTTCGGCGTAAATGAATCATTAGCTGTTGCATTATATGTTACTGACACAGCTGTTGTATTTTCAAGACCAGCACCATCTACTGAGGTTATACCATACCAGTAAGTTGTACCATTCTCCGTTGTATTATCTTCAAAGCTTGTCACTGTAACATTGGCAAGTTCAACCAAATTTGTAACGTCTGTAACATTTGACGAGTTTCTATACACTCTATAATACGTTGCCTGTGAGTCTGCTGTCCATGATAATTCAATGTTACCATCATCATCAGAATCATTTACTCCTGCTTGCGTCAGTGTAGGATATGTATTTGGATAAGTGCTATCTAAGACAGTAAAGTAATACAGTCCTGAGTAGTTAGCTGCATTACCTGCATCATCTGTGACTTCAATTGTCCAGTTATAGAATGTGCCGTTTGTTAATCTTAGCACTGTAAAGTTTGTTGCACTATTATTACCTGTTGTTTGGCCAGTCATGTTAGTATAGGTATCCAAGTACATTGTGTAATTCAAAACATTATCAATGTTGTCTGTTGCTGTAAAATTAAACACAACATTGCCGTTTGTCACGTTGGACATGTTAACTGGCATTGTCAGGTTTTGTACAACTGGAGATGTGTTATCATACCTGAAATAATATAATCCTGAGAAGTTAGCTGCATTACTTGCATCATCCATAACTTCTATTGTCCAATTATATATTGCTTCATTTTCCAATCCATACACGGTAAAGTTGACTGCCGTATTATTTGCACTTGTCTGACCAGTTGCATTAATAACTTGGTTAAGATACAATGTGTAGTTTAACGTTGTATCAATATTATCCGTTGCTGTAAAGTTAAACTCCAATCCTGTTACAATTGAGTTGTTAGTTGGACCATTTAATGCTGATACTGCAGGATTTGTGCTGTCCACAACAAAGTAATATAATCCTAAGCTGGTTACTGCATTGCCTGCATCATCTGTAGCATTAATTGACCAGTTATATCTTCCATCAGCAAAGCTTATTGTAACGTTAGTTGCTGAATTATTACCTGTTGTAGATGCAGTTGTATTTGAAACACCATTAACGAATAATGTGTAGTTCAAGTTACGGTCATTGTTATCGGTTGTCGTGAAATTAAACGTAACTGCTGCGGTTGATGTCCAGGTATTATTAGCTGGTAACGTGTAGTTATGTATTGTTGGTGCAGTGTCATCAACTTTGAAATAATACATGCCTGAGAAGTTAGCTGCGTTACTCGCATCGTCCGTTACTTCAACTGTCCAATTGTATATTCCCTCGTTTGTTAGACCACTAACTGTAAAGTTAACTGCTGTGTTATTTGCAGTAGTCTGACCAGTTGTATTAATTACTTGGTTGATATATAATGTATAGTTTAAAGTAGTGTCAATATTATCTGTGGCTGTGAAGTTAAATTCTACACCTGTTACGTTGGAATTGTTAGCTGGAGTAGTTAGTGCTGATACTGCAGGGTTTGTGTTATCATATACAAAATAATATAATCCGTATGTTCCTGTGTTACTTGAATCATCTGTAACATTAACTGTCCAGTTATATCTACCTTCTGCAAAGCTAATTGTAACGTTTGTTGCTGAATTGTTACCTGTGGTAGCAGCTGTTGTATTACCAACACCATTTATGAATAACGTATAGTTCAAATTTAAGTCATTGTTATCGGTTGTTGTAAAGTTAAACGTAACTGCTGCGGTTGATGTCCAGGTATTATTAGCTGGCAATGTTAAGTTGTTTATTGTTGGACTGGAATCATCAACTTTAAAATAATATAATCCTGAGAAGTTGGCTGCATTACTTGCATCGTCCATAACTTGTAATGTCCAGTTATAAATAGATCCTTCAGTTAATCCAGTAACTGAAAAGTTTGTAGCTGTATTGTTAGCTGAAGTTTGACCAGTTGCATTGGCTACATCGTTTAAGAACAATGTATAGTTCAAGGTTGTATCAATATTGTCTGTTGCTGTGAAGTTAAACTCAATTCCTGTTGCGTTTGAGTTGTTAGCTGGCTCATTCAATGCTGTTACTGCTGGGTTTGTGTTATCATACACAAAATAATATAAGCCAGAATAGTTGGCTGCATTTGTTGCATCATCACTAACTTCAACTGTCCAGTTATATCTGCCTTCTGCGAAACTTACAGTGACATTGGCAGCTGTGTTATTTGCTGACGTTGCGCCAGTTACATTGGTTGCGTCGTTAACGTATAATGTGAAATTCAAAACTGGATCCACGTTATCTGTAGCTGTAAAATTAAACGTGACTGCGGCTGTTGACGTCCATGTATTGTTGGCAGGAGCGTTCAATGTTGAAACTGCTGGGTTTGAACTATCAACTTTAAAGTAAAATAAACCAGAGTAGTTGGCTGCGTTGCTTGCATCATCCATAACCTGCAAGGTCCAGTTATATATTGCTTCATTTATTAAACCAGTTACAGTAAAGTTTGTTGCTGTATTATTGGCAGAGGTTTGACCAGTTGCGTTTGCAACATCGTTTAAGAACAATGTATAGTTTAAAGTTGTGTCATAGTTATCGGTTGCTGTGAAATTAAATTCTACGCCTGTGACGTTGGAGTTGTTGGCTGGCATTGTAAGGTTAGAAACAGCTGGGTTGGTTGCATCTACATTTAAAACATATGTTGTACTTACGTTAGAGGCGTTGACATCTGTACAGTTTACATACCAGTTACGTGCACCTTCTTCAAGAGATGCGTTTGCAGTTATAACTGTAAGTGTGGCGTTTGCAACAGTACTGTTAGTACCATATTTAAACCACGCTGACGAGTTCTGAATATACAACTCGCACGTAAACGTAGTATTAATATAGCTTGTCGCGTTGAACGCAAAGTTCGGTGTTAAATCTGCTGTCCATGTATCGTTTGTAGGACTAGATGTTGTAAACGCGTTTAATGTTGCATTTGCCATAAATAAAGCAACAACAAATAATATTGTCAAAAAAACTATAGAATTTAATCTTATTTTCATATCCCTCCAACCTCTTTTTTAAAATTGTAAACTTGTTTTGTATTTAAAAGACGATAACAAGTATATAAACTTTATGATTTTTTCCTGTTGGAGAAGTGGTAAAAAAATATCTTTTTTTGCATACAACATATCTTTAAAACCAAAATCTTTAAAACAAAACTTTTTTTCACTTGTATTATTATGAAAACACTTGTAACTGGCGGAGCAGGTTTTATAGGAAGTCATTTATGCGAAGCTTTATTGAAGAAAGATCATGAAGTTATTTGTGTTGACAATTTTTATACAGGTCAAAAAAACAATATTTTACATTTGATGAAAAACCCTATGTTTGAAGTTATTAGACATGACATTTGTTTTCCCCTATACGTCGAAGTTGACCAAATCTATAATCTTGCATGTCCAGCTTCACCTGGATATTACCAGCATGACCCTGTCCAGACTACTAAAACAAGTGTTCACGGTTCAATTAACATGCTTGGTTTAGCAAAAAGAGTTAAAGCAAAAATATTACAAGCATCAACAAGTGAAGTATACGGTGATCCAAAAGTTCACCCACAAAAAGAAGAGTATTGGGGTAATGTTAACCCAATTGGAGTGAGATCATGTTACGACGAAGGAAAGAGATGCGCTGAAACCTTGTTTTTTGATTATAACAGACAACATAAACTAAGAATAAAAGTTGCTAGAATATTCAACACATACGGACCAAATATGCACCCATCTGATGGCAGAGTAATAAGTAATTTTATTGTTCAAGCATTACACAATAAACCAATAACCATTTATGGCAAAGGTTCACAGACAAGGAGTTTTTGTTATGTTGAAGATTTAGTTTCCGGCTTGATTAAATTAATGGAAAGTAATGATGATGTAACAGGTCCAATCAATTTAGGAAATCCTGGTGAATTTACTATTTTAGAAGCTGCTGAATTAATTAAAAAATTAACTAATTCCAACTCAGAGCTAATCTTTGTTGAACTGCCTAAAGACGACCCAACAAGACGGCAACCAGACATTACAAAAGCAAAAACAGTGCTTAATTGGGAGCCGAAAATTGATTTTGAAGAAGGATTAAAACGAACCATTGACTGGTTCAAAGCAAAAGTATAATAATTAACTTCTCATTACTTTTTGAAATATGAAAATCTTGATGATCTCAGAATATTTCCCACCAAAAGCAATGGGTGGTGGTGAAATAAGCGCTTTCCTGTTAGCAAAAGACCTTGTTAAATCAAATGTTAAGGTCCATATTCTTACATCATATTTTCCAGGGTTGAAGAAGGAAGAAACTGTTGATGGTGTGATCATTCATAGGAGGTTGAAAACTGGCTCACCAAAATCCATTAGTGGAAATGTCAAGAGGGTATTTCATTTTGAAAAATCTTTGTCAAAAGAATTAAAAACATTACAAAAAGAAGAAAAATATGACATAATACACTGTATGAACACTAACAGTATTGTTGCTGTGAAAATTAAGAACCTAATTAAAAAACCATTTGTTATGCACGTCAATGGCCCAGTACCTTTTTGCCCAAAAGGCACTCTGATGTATAAAGACAAAGAAATTTGTACTAGAGAATGTACAAGAAGAACTTTCTTGGATTGTTATTTGAATTCAAAAACGTTTGGAAAAACTGGTAAAAATCCGTTAATCAAATATAATCCACTCACTGTAGTGCATCTTAGAAAACGATTTGAAATATTTCAGAAATTATTGCCATTATTTGACTACTACATGCCGATAAGCACTTACATGCAACAGCGATTAGTTATGTCTGGAATTGAAAGAAAAAAAACAAAAGTTATCTATAACATACTTGAATTAGAAAAATTCTTGAAATTAAAACAACCAAAAAACAAAATAAAACAAATGTTGTACGTTGGTACTTATATAAAATCAAAAGGTCCACAAATAGTTATTGAAGCTTTGAAAAGAGTTGAAGAACCATATGAAGCAAATTTCTACGGAGAAGGTGTTTTAAAACAGGAACTGATTGAAAAAAGTAAAGGATTGAATATAAAGATTAATAACAAAATTCCTTACTCGAAAATTCCAGAAGTAATACAGAAGCACGATATTGTTATTGTTCCTTCTTTAATTGGTGAAGCGTTTGGAAGAGTAGCTCTGGAAGCGTGTGCTGCTGGAAAAACAGTTATAGCGTCAAACATTGGTGGTATTCCTGATATTGTTGAAGATGGTAAAACTGGGTTTTTGTTTGAAGCAGGAAATGTTAATGAACTGAAAAAAGTCCTAGAGAGTGTTTTGAAGAAAAAAGTTAAACTTAATCCTGAAGAAGTTAAGAAAAAAATAACATATAAATTCTCTAATAAAAAAACAGTTTCAAATGTTAAAAACATCTACAAGGCGCTAATTACCAAATAGTTTTAAATATAGCTAATTTTCCTTGTTATCAAAATGGGTGAAATTGTTACAAGAAACGAGTTACCGGGGCTAGTAAATAAAATTAGACAACAAGGTAAAACAATTGTTACTACAAACGGCGCGTTTGATATATTACATGTTGGCCATCTAAAAAGTTTAAAATTTGCAAAAGAACACGGAGATGTTTTAATAGTTGGGTTGAACAGTGATTCTTCAATCAAACAATATAAAAGCGAAAACAGACCAATCCTTCCCGAAAACCAAAGAGCTGAGATGTTAAAATCTGTTACATACGTTGATTATGTAACAGTTTTTGAAGAAAAAACTCCGTGCGAATTATTAGAAATAATAAGACCTGATATTCATGTGAAAGGATCTGAATATCAAGAAAACATTCCTGAAAAAGATGTTGTTGAAAAACATGGTGGAAAGGTTTTATTCATTCAAAGAGATAAAAAAGATGTTTCAACTACTCAAATACTCAATAAGGTGAAAAATAATGACTATCGTTGACAAATTCAAAGATAAAACTATTCTTGTAATCGGAGATGTTATGTTAGACAAATATGTTTATGGTAGTACTTCACGAATATCTCCCGAAGCGCCTGTGCCTGTTGTCAGAATAACTCAAGAAGAAAATATTTTGGGTGGTGGAGCTAACACCGCAAATAACATAACGTCATTAGGCGGAAAAGTATATCTAGCAAGTGTTGTTGGAGAAGATAAAGACGCAAAAGTATTAACTAATCTTGCAAAAACAAAAAACATTTCTACTGTGTTTGTTACTGATGAAAATAGGCCAACTACCATCAAACAAAGAGTTATTTCAGGGAATAATTATCAGTTATTAAGATTGGATTATGAAAAAACTGTTGAAATTTCAGAAAAACTTCAAAGAGCGTTGTTTACTGAAATAAAAAAAATCATTAAAAATGTTGATGCTATCATCATGAGTGATTATGCAAAAGGTGTTTTAACTGAAAAATTGTCAAGAAGCATTATAAAACTTGCAAAAGACAATAAAATTCCTGTGTGTGTTGACGCAAAACCTGGAAATGTTATGAGATTTAAAGATTGTTCATTAATAACACCTAACCTAAAAGAAGCAATTGATATGAGTGGTGTTAAACAAGACATAATAAAAATGGGCCAAAAAATTGTTAAGATGTTAAACTCGAATGTGTTTATTACAAGAGGTGGTGAAGGAATTTCTGTCTTTGACAAAAAAGGTAGGCATACCCACGTTCCGCCTGTTAAAATAACTAATTTATTTGATGTCACTGGTGCAGGAGATACTGTTATTGCAACAACTACATTAGGATTAGCTTCAGGATTAAAATTAGTTGAAACTGCAAAAATGGCAAACCATGCTGCTGGTTTAGTTGTGCAAAAACCTGGCACATCTGTTATTTCACCTGATGAGTTAAAAGCTGCTTATAAAAACGAAATAAGTCATTATCTAAAAGAAAGCATTGAAGTTAAGCAAAAAGTTATTGAAAAACAACTTGATAAAATTGAAAAAGCAGCACATTTGTTCATTAATGCTTATAAAAATGGTAAAAAAATTATTGCGTTTGGTAACGGTGGGAGTGCAAGCGATGCACAACACTTAATTGGTGAACTGGTTGGCAGGTTTAAGATTGAAAGAAGAGGTTTACCAGGAATTGCATTGACAACAGATTCAAGTGTTGTGACTGCTATAGCAAATGATTATGGATATGACCAAGTGTTTCAGAGACAGGTTGAAGCAAACGCTGTTAAAGGTGATGTTATGGTTGCAATATCTACTAGCGGTAACTCTCCTAATGTTATTAATGCTATAAAAGAAGCAAAAAAAATCGGGTGTAAAACAATCGGCCTTACTGGTAAAAGTGGTGGTGAAATGGCAAACATGTGTGATATATCAATTGTTGTGCCATCAGATAACACACCGCGAATCCAAGAAGCACACATTTCTATAATCCATATACTATGTGAATTACTTGATAAGGCTTGGGAAAAAAATGCAAAATAAAGCTGTTTTTCTTGACAGAGATGGAGTTATTAACATTGACAAAAATTATGTTTATAAAATAGAAGATTTTGAATTCATTTCTGGGTCTGTTAAAGCATTAAAAAAAATTAAAGACAAAGGTTATTTGATAATTATTATTACAAACCAATCTGGTATAGGTCGTGGATATTATTCTAAAGAAGATTATCTTAAACTAAAAAAACATATGAATAATGAATTAAACAAATTTGGTATTATTATTGACGATGAATATTATTGTAAGCATTCGCCCGATGACAAGTGCGATTGTCGAAAACCTAAACCGAAAATGATTAATGATCCTGTTAAAAAACATAATATTGATGTTGAGAAATCCTATTTCATAGGTGATAAAACCTCTGACATACAAGCAGGGAAAAATGCTGGATTAAAAACTATTTTAGTTCAGACTGGTAAAGGTGGAAAGGATAATTTGTATGATGTTGAACCGGATTTTGTTTGCCAAGATTTTTACAAAGCTAGTGAAATATTATGAAACTTTTGTTTTTAGGAAACTTTGAATTCTGGATGTGCAGACGTGCCGAAATATTGCACCAAGGATTAAAAGCAAATAAAATGGCTGTTGATACAGTGATTGGGAAAAAAATATTTATTAGCAGAGCTGTTAAATTATTATCTAAAAAAAACTATGACGTTGTTCTTGCATCTGGCATTGTTCCTTTGCTTGTTGGATGGTTGCTGAAACCCCTTCACAGGAAAAAAATAATCTATGACGTGTTCATATCACGATATAACACAGAAGTTGAAGACAGAAAAAGAGTTAAGAAAAATTCAGTCAAGGCAAAAATATTGTTTCTGCTAGATAAATTATCATGTAAACTTGTGAATGTTAAGTTTTTGGACACAAAAGCGCACGTTAAATATTTCAAAAAAACTTTTGGTTCTAAAAATATTAAGGTTGTTTATGTCGGTGCGAGTGATAAATTATGGAAGAAAAAGAAAATTGACATTATTAAAAACAACAAATTTAATGTTGTGTTCTGGGGAGCATTCAGTCCACTCCATGGTACAAAAACCATTGTAAGAACTGCTAACTTACTTCGAAAAGAGAAAAACATTCAATTTCATATGTTAGGTTTTGCTAAAAAAGGCAAATACGGTCAAAAATATTCAGACACAGAACTATTATCTAAAAAATACAAGTTAAAAAATATGAAGTTTTACACTACAATTTCTTTGAAAACTAACCTGGTTGATTTTGTGAATTCAAGCGATGTTTGTCTAGGAATATTTGGTAATACAAAAAAAGCTAAAATGGTCATTCCTCACAAATCATTTGAAACAATTGCTATGGAAAAACCATTAATAACAATGGATTCGGAAGCTGCCAGAGAAATTTTTATAAATAAAGATAATTGTCTCCTGATTAAACCTGAAAGTGAAAAAGAATTAGCTGATGCAATCCTTAAGCTTAAAAAAGATCAAAAATTCAGAAACAAAATTGCTAAGAACGGTTATAATTTATACAAAAAAAGGTTTACTAATAAAGAACTTGGAAAAGAATTATTAAAACTAATAAAGGTGAAATGATCATGAAAGTCGTTATTTTATGTGGTGGTAGAGGTACAAGGTTAAGAGAAGAAACTGAGTTTAAGCCAAAACCTTTAGTTTCAATTGGTGGGATGCCGATTTTGTGGCACATCATGAAGCATTATTCTCACTATGGACACAAAGAGTTTATTTTATGTTTAGGATACAAAGGCGACATGATAAAACGCTTTTTCTTGGATTATGAATGGATGACAAATGATTTCACTATTAACTTAAAGAACAGAATGGAATGGATTACCCACTTTAAACATGATCTTGAAGATTGGAAAATAACATTAGCAGAAACAGGGTTTGACTCAAAAACTGCAAAAAGATTGAAACTTGTTGAAAGATTTATTGATGAAGATACATTCATGTTAACGTATGGTGACGGTGTTGCTGATGTCGACATCAACAAATTAATCGAGTTTCATAATAAAAAAGGAAAAATTGCAACAATAACTGGATTACACCCTGTGTCAAGGTTTGGTGTTATTAATGCAACTGACGGAATAGTTAATGAATTCAGAGAAAAACCTGTTTTAAAAGATCTTATTAATGGCGGTTACATGGTATTTGATAAAAAACTCTTTGAACATATTGATGAAAAAGATAATGAAATGTTAGTTTTCAAAAATTTGCCTGAATTAGCTGATAAAAAGGAATTAGCTATCTATAAACATCAAGGATTTTGGCACAGCATGGACACTTACAGAGATTATCTTAGACTGAACAAAATGTGGGACGCAGGTGACCGGCCTTGGAAGATATGGGACAAGTAGTTTTATAAATAAAATTTAATTATTTTTCTTAAAATGGCGTGGAAAAACAAAAACGTGTTTGTAACTGGTGCAACAGGGCTATTAGG
>CAZEKF010000001.1:0-148672 GCA_964512765.1 uncultured Methanosarcinales archaeon | reverse complement strand
TTAGCTTGTTTTAATGTGTTAATAACTCTTAACTTACAATTGTCTTCTGGGCAAAAGTATGATTCTACTTTTGTATTTCCTAAATAGACTACAGGACTATTGACCTTGTCTCCTTTACCATAAACATTTTGTTTTAATTCATTAAATTCATCTAAATAATTCTTTGCTAATGTTCTTGATTCAACAATTACTATGTTGTTATTATTGTAATAATTACCACGTTCAGTTGGATTCATACTTCCTGTTAATACTATTCTATTATCAAAAACACAAAATTTATTGTGCATTAACGCAGCAGAATAACCTGTACTAAACTCATCCTCATATGTAGAATCTTCAACAATAACCTCAGCATTTTTTTCTTTTAGTTTTTCAATTAGCTCAGGTAAGTTAAGTTCATAGAACGCGCATTTAATGTCTGTTGACACATCAATTAACTCAATAATTTTTTCCTGACACACATCCCTTGGACAAAAATAAACATCTAGTTTTGAAAAAGGTTCTTTAATGATATTAGCTGTGATTGTGCATGAGGTTAAAAAGATTAAAAAAAAGAATATATATTTGTATTCCATTAAACAGGTTATTCAGAAACAGCTTAAATATTTTTCTTAGTTATTTCTCTGGAACTCTTCAACAAACTAAACTTAATCTCTGGATATTCTGTTTCTAATTCATCAATCATTTCAGAAATAGAACTTCTTGTATTTTGTTTTTTGTACTTGAATTTCTTAATCTTTGCAAACGTCTGAACTTCAGAGTGTAAAACAGGACGTAACAGTTTAACATAGGTTTTACTTTTAATCTTATAATGTCCAAGATAAGGCATTTCTTTATTATTAAAAACACAATTTAAGAAATATTCATCTTCTTTATCAGCATTCCACGGAATAATAACTTTATCGCATATTTCTTTTACTTCTTTGCCTAACTCAAATGACGTTTTCTTTGTAGTGATTGTAACAGGCAAATCTTTTATTATTCTTGGCAATAAATAATTGGAAACATGAAACTCAGCAGAATCATCATCAATCAAAAAGATTCTATCGTTTTTCTTTATTAATTTGTTTAATCTTAACTCTTTTCTAACTCTTTTTTCAATTATTTTAACAAAACATTCGTTACAAGCATCAAGATTCTGCACTTTAACAGTTGCTTGATTCTTGCATTTAACACAATTCATAATTAAAAGAGCAAATCTTATACTTAAAAAAGTATTTGTTTAAAATCTCTAAAGAGATTTTCAAGCATGATCAGAAATCTTTGATTTCTAACATGTTACTACTTTAGAATTTAGTCAAAATCGAAATCTTTATATATTTTGTAACCATTCTAAAATGAAGACAAAATCAAATCCTCTCTCACGTTCACCTCTTTTTCCCTGGGAGAGCTTCTTTCGGGAGGCTCTTTTAGGGTTTAAATTCTCAGAACATTTAAATAACTCCTACTAATTATAGATTGTAATGGGGGCTAAGACAGAAGATATTAATGTATTTGACTACCTCAAAGACAAATATCATTATATTTTATTACTGATTTTCTTAATTTTTGGATTTTCTATAAGATATTATCATATTGATTACCCTATTGTTGGTTACCATAACTGGAAATCAACGCATTATATAACTGAAGCACGGAATTTTGCTCAAGAAGGTTTTTTCAAAGAAGGATTTTTTGTGCCAATGCGTGCTACAATGAATAATGTTAATGAAGATCCTTCTGGAGCGCATAATGACACTTTTCCAACAATTTCAATCATTATTGGATTTTTATTCAAACTATTTGGTGAATCTTTAGTTGTTGCAAGAGCTGTTAATATTCTATTATCAATGTTAAGTGTTATTGTCTTCTATTTGTTAATTAGAGAATTATTCAATAGAGAAAGCATTGCATTGTTATGCGCGTTTTTAGCAGCTATTAACCCATTGTATGTTTTCTTCAGTCATAATATCCAGGTTGTTAATCCTGGCTTATTTCTAATGTTGCTTGGGTTTTACTTTTATGTTAAGTGGCTAAAGACTGAAAAACTAAATAATCTTTATTTAGGAGCTTTTTTCAGTGTATTTGCAATAATAACAAAATATACGTTTGCAGTTATGATATTTCCAATTTTATTTTCATTTCCTTACAAAAGAATTCTTAAAGATAAAAAAAAGTTCATCACTCCTTTGTTAATTTGTTTGTTAATTGCATCAATATTTCCTGCATGGTTGTTTTATTCTGAATATGTTGTGAGACCAAGATTATTAGGCGAGCAAGCAACAGCAACAAAATATTCATTAACTAGTTTGGTGCAAGTAGGAATTGTAAGTGATAAAGCATTCTGGCAAACTATTAAGAGTTATGTTGCTGACAACTATACTTTATTTGGAACAATGCTTGCAATAATTGGTTCTATTTTGTTTGTTTTATTATACTTAAAAAATCAGTCTAAACTAAGTTACAAGTTTATGCTAGGCTATTTAATTGGTTTGTTCGTTTTCATATTTGTCATGGGTTTCAAACTCAGTGGTCACAACTATCATCAGTTTCCAATAACTCCATTAATATTATTTTTAATAGCGTATTTCATGGACGTTGTTGCAAAGAATTTGTCTAATTTTATTAAAGAAAAAAATCTAAAGTTGTCCGTGTACATCGTAGTTATCTGTTTATTATTATTATTACCTTTGTCAAAAGGTAAAAGTTTAATGAACCACAGTAAAGAATCAAGAGATAGAATGTTCAACACTCAGTTCCCTGGATTGAACATTGCAGGTGATTATATTAAAGAACATTCAGAACCTAATGACAGAGTATTTCATTCATCACATCAATCAGTAGGTGTGTTATGGCACGCAGATAAAATAGGTTATAAACCACCGAGTAATCTAAGTTTGTTCAAAAAAGGCGAATCTTTGGATGCTAGTTGGGTATTTGTGTATCAATGGGGCATGCAAAATTATTTCCAGAACCCTGAGTTATTTGACTATATAAAACAAAATTACAGATTAGTTCAGGCAGCGTTTGTACCTCCTAACCAACCAATATATTTCTTGCTTAGAAAAGGTGGTACTTTTGACGATACAAAACTTAATGAAATGTTACAAAACAAACCCGGATTTACTTATACATACGAATACACTCACCAACCTTACCAAATAACTTATATTAATTTAGAATGAAAAAAATAACCAAGTTCTTAATTTCAATAATTCTTACAATTATTTTGTTATACCTTATACTGACACAAGTTAAAGTAAACGATGTAACAACCACTATTAAGAATGCAAACTTTAAGTTTCTTGGGCTCAGTGTTATTTTTTATATTATTATGATGGTATTACGCGCATTAAGGTTTGAAGTGTTGTTAAAAAAACGGATTGCGTTTAATAAGTTACTTCCAATAGTTTTTGTACATAGTTTGCTAACAAACATTATTCCGTTCAGAGTTGGTGATCTGAGTTATGTTGTTATGCTAAAAAAAATCAAAAAACAATCTTATTCAAAAGGACTGTCAAGTTTGTTAATTGCAAGAGTGTTTGAATTCTGTGTCATGATCTTTATCTTAATTCTAGCCATAATCTATTCAAAAGATTTGCCTAACCTTGGTTTTCAAAACATTATTCCATTGATGATTGTTGTTTTAGTATTATTAGTACTAATGATATTCAGCATGATCTTTTTACATGATTTTCTTGTCAGAATTTTTGATAGATTTTTAGTATTATTTCCAATGTTAAAACTTAAACTTAACAAATTCCTTGTTTCATTCAAAGCATACAGATCCAGAAAAGTTTTGATTCAAACATTTGTTTTATCCGTGTTAACTTATATCTCTGGCGTTATATTTACGTATTACATTGTTATTGCTTTGAATTATGCAATTCCACTAAATATACTGCTTATTACCATAACTTTCTCAATATTGTCAAGCATACTTCCAATTAATAGTGTTGCGGGATTTGGCACAGTAGAAGGTGTCTGGGCACTGATACTTGGTTATTTTGGTTACACAATAGAAAGCGCAATCTTGTTATCATTTAGTTTACACATAATACAATTATTATTTTCTGGAGCATTAGGATTACTTGGATGGTTACTTCTTCCAACCAAGCATTATAACCAAAACATTTAAATAGTATATCTCAGATATACTAAATTATGGGAAGTCCTAGTAAAGAAGATAATTTGTTAAGAATAATATTAGAGAACAGTCCATTGAAGCATTGGCATTTTGAAGAGTTTTTAAAAAAATCTCAAATGAGCAGAGGGGCTTTAAACAAGTGGCTTAGCAGATATTTAAATGAAGGATTATTAAAAAGAAAAAAACCAAAAGGAAAGTTTCCGTATTTTGTTGTTGGAAAAGATAATTCTGTATATAAAACCAAAAAAAAACAATACATGCTAAACATATTATATGATAGTGGTTTAATCAAGGAGCTGCTAACTAACCAAAAAATTAAAGTTGCGATCGTGTTTGGTAGCGCTGCTAAAGGTGATTGGTATAAAGATTCTGATATTGACATTTTCATTATGGGAAAAACACGCGTAAATAAAATTAAATATGAAAAACAGTTAAGTAAAGACATAGAATTGCATGTTTTTCAAGATAAAGAAGAAATTAAAAAAACAAAAACCGGCCTAATAAAAAACATTATAAACGGATATTTAATAAAAGGTAACATACAACAAATAGTTGAGGTTAGTGTATGAAAATCTACAAGCTGCATGAAGTTTATGAAAAATGCGAATCATCAGGTTTTTTTAAAGTTAAGAACGAAATTGACATTGAATTAATAAAATCATTAAAAAAAGTAGCTGAAGCTGGTTTAATGTTTATTAAAGACAAATCTAAAACAACATCTAAGAATAGTACAGATTGGACCTTTGTTTTTCGTGATTATTATGAATCCTTAAGAACATTAATCGAAGCATATTTATTATTTAACAAAATAGAAGCAGAAAGACATCAATGCAAAAATGCATACCTTTGTTTTAGACATTCTGAACTAGATCTGAGCTGGGAATTTCTAGAGACAGTTAGGCTAAAAAGAAATATGATTAATTATAGAGGCGAATTGTTAACATATGACGAATGGAAAAAGTATGAACAAAAATTTGACGCACATATTAAAATCTTAAAAGAAAAACTTAATGAAAAAATAAATGCTTAATTCTACTTCCAACCAAGCATCATAAAGTTAGAAGTTGACGCAAACCTACCTGTCTTTGCAATTATTAATTTAGAGTCCATGTTATATTCTTTAAACCAGTTAGTTATTTGCTTAGGTGTGTGGTGTGTTCTGTAAGGAACAAAAAACCAGTCCATCATGTCACCTTCATCCTGGAATCCTCGTTTAGTTCTTTTGCTACCTTTAACCAGAACTTTTTGTATTAATTTTGAAATTGGGATCCAGGTTTTTCTCGGCAATTTTCTTAAAACAAATCTAGCAGATTGTTGCAAAAATGTTAATGGTGTTTTCAGATACAGTGCAACATAAAACTTTGCTTTAGGTTTTAATAATGGAATCAAACTGTCAAACGCTTTCCTACAGTCTGCAGTATGGTGCAACACTCCAAATGAGTGTATAATATCAAATTTCTTCTTTAGCTTTAAATCAAGAAGATTATCTCTGCTAAAATTAACTTTTACTTTGTGTTTTTTAGCTAACTTTCTAGCGGTCTTCAAGGCACCTTCACTGTAATCTATTGCATAAACTTCTTTTGCACCTAATAATTTAAAACATACTGCAGCAACTCCTGTCCCGCAACCAGCATCAAGAATAGTTTTTCCTTTAATGTTTTGCAACCCAATATATTGTCTCAGAAACTTTAACTGCTGCTCAATCTCAGGCAAATATTTTGTCCATAATTCACCGTAGAAATCAGTTACTTCTTTAGTAATTTCTTCTTTACTCATTTCATAAACCTGTTATACCATTGTTCGTACATTAACACTGCCCAGAACTGTCTTTTATAATAAAAAGATTTGTCTAATCTAGAAGTTATTTTTTGAATGTATTTGTTGTTAAGATATGGTTCTTTATTTTCCTTAACTAAATCAAACAAATAATCCTTCAACCCTTCTCTAGCCCATTTCTCAGTTGGAATAGTAAATCCTGTTTTTTTTCTTTTTTGAATTTTTCTAGGAATTACGTTCTTAACAGCTTTCCTGTAAACTATCTTATCTTGCAACAATGAAACTTTTTGGTTAAACGGTATTTTTGTGGATAGTTCTACTAATCTATGATCAAGGAAAGGAACTCTTGCTTCTAATGAAGCACCCATTGTCATTTTATCGTTTTTTAATAACATGTTATTAGGCAACCTTTCTTTAATGTCTAATTTCAACAAATTGTTATAAAATGAACCATTGAAATCAAAGTCGTATTCTTTATCTAAGAATTTTTTGTACAATTGTTTTTTTTCATCAGTGTCAAACACTGAATAATATGACAGATATGCTTGTTTTTGGTTGTTAAGGTTTGAAAACAGTTTAGCACCTCGTTGCATTGCAATGTTTTTGAAGTTTAAAGTTTTGGCAAAGTTCTTGAAAGGTAAATGCCTGAACTTGTACGCAATGTTAAGATGTTTAAACCGTTCATAACCGCCAAAGATTTCATCACTTCCTTCGCCAGATAATACAACTGTAACTTTTTTCTTAGTTTCTTTTGACATTAAATATGTTGGTATGGTTGCTGCATCTGCAATTGGTTCGTCTAAATGCCATGCAACTTCTGGCAATGTTTTAATTGCATCTATTTCAACATCTATTTGTGTATGGTTTGTACTATAATGCTCAGCCACAAATCTAGCATATTCTGATTCATCAAACTCTGTATTTGTAAAAGAAACATTAAACGTGTTAACATTATCAGAATGTTTAGACATAAAAGAAACAATAGCTGTTGAATCTAATCCACCTGATAAGTAAGCTCCTAAAGGAACATCGCTCATTAACCGCATTTTAACAGAATTTTCTAAAAGATTTTTAACAAAAAGTGCATTATTCTGTACAGAATTATTATTAGCTGAGAAGTGTATGTCCCAGTATTTTTTCACTTCTAATTTTTTACCTAAAACTAAATAATGTCCAGGTAATAATCGTTTAATACCTTTAAACAACGTGTCTTCACCAGGAAAATATCTGTGTGTAAAATAACTGTTCAATGCAATCTCATTAATTTGTTTTTTAAAACCTGGCAGTTCAAGCAAACATTTTATTTCTGATGCAAACCCAAACTTGTTTTTATTATGATAATAATAAATTGGTTTAATTCCTAAACGATCTCTAATTAGAAACAATTTTTTGTTTTTAATGTCATACATACAAATAGCAAACTGGCCGTTTAGTTTAGAAATAAATTTTTCACCATATTCTTCGTATGCATGAGGTATTATTTCTGCGTCACAGTCTGTTATGAATCTATGACCTTTCTTAACTAAATCAGACCTAATTTCTTTATAATTATACAACTCTCCATTGAAAATTGCAATAATGTCTTCTGTTTCGTTCTTAACAGGGTATATGCCTTTTTTCAAATCAATAATTGACAACCTTCTCATGCCCAGTGAAATGTTTTTATCTTCATAGAACGCAGCATCGTCTGGTCCTCTGTGAGTTAACACAGAATTCATTTTTTTCAATAAAGTTTTATCTGACCAATTAAACCCAAATATGCCGCACATCTTGTCATTTATAACTTTTTTACATTTATTAAGTTTGTTAAACATTACTCTAATTTGGAAAAATATTTAAACCTTACAACGCGTAATTTTATTAAATGAAGATTTCAAAGCTTCAAATTTTAAATGAATTGATTCTCATACTCTGCCCAATAAGCATGTTTTTTATTGTTCTATCACAATATTCGAGATCTGGAAGAACTGTTGGCTTATTTTATTATATTGTTCAGATTCTTTTCATATTTAGTTATTGTTTCCATTACATCAAATATATCTCAATTGGAAGTAAATATCCATTATTAAAATACACTTCCTACTTTGCTCTTTCTCTTATCAGCATTTTTATTCTAATAAAGACTCCCGCAGTAATATTTTATCTTTTCAGGGCTCCTATATTTGTAATTATTTTTCTGCCATATTTAATTCATGCTTTTGTATTTGCTTATTCTGTAATTAAAATCAAGAAGTCATTTTGGTACATCTTTTTGTCAATTTTGTATGTCCTGTCTTTTGTCTCAGTCACTGCTTTTATTACTCTTATTTTTAATATAGCTTCTCTTCCATTATATACAGTATTATTTATCCTTCATTCATCACGAACTTTTAATGTATTTATTGAGTCAGTATTAATGGTACTATTACTCCATTCGGAAGAATAAGGAATAAAACTATTTTATTATTTGTTTATAAGTTTTTAAATATTCACTAGCAACATTACTCCAAGAATATGTTAAAGCTATTTTTCTAGAAGTAGTTCCATATTTAGCTAATTTTTTCTTATCACTGATTAATTTATTAGCTGCGTTTAATATTTCTAAAGAAGATTTTTTTTCAATTATAATACCATTATCTTTGATTAATTCATTTGTACCGCCTGTGTCTGTTGTTATTATTGGTAAGCCACAAGCCATTGCTTCTAAAACAGTGTTAGACATCCCTTCAAACAAGCTCGGTAGGACAAAAATATCGCTTTTACCATATAGCTCAGGTAGTTTATTATGTTTAACATAACCTAAGAACTTAACTTTGTCATGAACTTTGTATTTTCTTGCTAATTGTTTTAAATTATCTTTTTCAGGTCCTTCACCAACTATGATTAAATCAGCATTAATGTTCTGCAGTGCTTTTATTAAATAATTTAGACCTTTTCTTGGTATTAGTCTAGCGACAGTTATCAAAGTAATTTTTTTACTTTTGTTTTTAATTGGTTTAAACTCGTCTGTGTTAATACCGTTTGGGATAACCTCAACATTTTTTTTCCATGATTTGTTTGTAAGTTGTTTTAACCCTTCACTATTTGCTATTACTTTTTTAGCTTTTGAACATACTTGTTTGAACATTAATTGTTGTGTTCTATAAAAAGGTTTTAACCGAGGATTAAATCCAGGCACATCTGAACCCCTTACAGAAACAATGTAAGGCAGTCCTGTGTTCATAGCAATTAATCCAGAAGGTAATGCAAAGAACGCATGTACTAAATCATACTTGTTTTGTTTGATTAATTTCTTAGCTAACTTAGTTGCTTTCCACGTATATTTGAAAATTTCTTTTAATGTCCAGTAATGTATTCTTTTTTTGTTAACATCTAATTTATAGATTGTTATGTTATCAGAAAACTTTTCCCGCTCAAACTTGTTATTAATTGAAGAGGTTATTAAGTCCAAACTTAGTTTTTTTGATTTACCAAATTCTTTTAATAACTGCAGATTAGCATTAGCTGCTCCACCACCTATTGGCGGAAATTCATAATTAAGCATTAATATTCTCATTTTAGAATTTTTTCAACTTGGTAAGTTTTTTTGTCACCTGAGTAATAGATTTTAACAAGAATGTCTGCTATTAAACCAAAGATTATAGACTGTATTCCAAGTATGACAAGTAATGCACTTAATAATAATAATGGCCTGTTAGCAATTGCTATCTTATAAGCAAACTTAAGATAAACAAGATACGCTCCTATCAAAAACCCAACAAAACTTGTGAATATACCAAAAACACCAAACAAATGTATTGGTCTGTTTGAATATTTTTGCCAGAACGCAACAACTAATAAATCTAAAAATCCTTTTGGCAATCTCAATAAATTATATTTTGTTTTACCTTTTGTTCTTGGTAAATGGTTCACTTTAACTTCACCTATTTTATATCCTTGTAAAGATAATAATTCAGCAATGTAACGATGCATTTCACCGTGTAGTTCAAGGTCTTTAACACATTTTTTCTTATAAACTTTCAAAGAACATCCAGAATCATGGATTTTGTCATTAATGATTTTGTTTCTTAAAAACCTTGAAAATAATGAAAATAATTTTTTTGAAAAACTATCTTTTCTATTATAACGCCAACCAGACACTACATCATAACCTTGGTTAAGTTTTGATATTAGTTTAGGAATGTCTTTAGGATCATTTTGTAAGTCAGCGTCCATTGTTAATATTAAATCACCTTGTGCATGGTCAAATCCAGCTTTCCACGCAGCTGTCTGGCCAAAGTTTTTCCTGAATTTTATGACCTTAACAGATTTGTCTTTGATTTTTTTAAGTTCATTAAACGTGTTATCTGAAGAACCATCATCAACAAATATAATCTCATAGCTCTTTTTTAATGGTTTTAGGACACTAGTCAATCTTCTATGTAACTCAACCACATTTTCCTGCTCATTGTAAGCTGCTATTACTATTGATATATGCATAAGCTGAGTTAATCAGAATCTTTATTTAAAAGTATGTGAAATGATGTTATCATCATACAGTAATAAAATTAATTAAATTTAAATATAAGAACTCAAAACATTACTATGAATCACGAGAAAAATGAGATCAAAAGTAGTAGTAGCAGATGTTTTTCAAAAACCTGAGTATGCTCAATGGGCAAGAACACCTGCAAGGTTATGTACTTCAGAAGATAGAGCATTAGTTAGTGAAATTGCTGAACTAATGGAGGAAGCGAGACAGGAAAATGATTGGACAGGCGTAAGTCATCAAAATATCTATACTCCTTTTATATCTTGTCCTTTCATCATAAGTGCTCAATAGAAGATGAAGAATTCAATCTGAAAAATCGGCTTAATAACTACTTTTAAATACCTCAATTAATTATATGAAACAATGGTTTTCTCAATTCCTTGTTTCAATGATCCTGTAAAAGAACTCATTAACAACTACGAATCAGGCAAAGTAACATGCATTTATGGCAACGCTGCCTCTGGCAAAACAACGTGCTGTTTACTGGCAACAATCGCGTGTGCAAAGTCTAATGGCAAAATAATCTATGTTGATACCGAGTCTGGATTTAACACAGAACGGTTAAAACAATTATATTTTGGTGATGTGGAAGATATTATGGACAATGTTTTCTTGTTACAACCAAAATCATTCACAGAACAGAATGAAACAATCTTGAAACTAAAGAAACTATGCGACAATGATTCAATTAAACTTATAATTATTGATACGATAGGACATCATTATAGAAAAATACGGAATGAAAAGCCTAAAGAAACTAATGCTATAATGGCAGAACAAATGGCTAATGTTGTAAGAATTGCTAGAGATTTAAACAAAGTTGTTTTAATAACTAACCAAGTATATTCACAGTTAGAAAATAATGAGTTTAGAATGGTTGGCGGTTCACTTACTGAAAAAATGTGTAAAGTTATTATTGAACTTAAAAAAACAGAAAATAACAGGTATGCAACCTTAAAAAAATATAAACAAGAACCTGAAGATACTTCTTATTATGAGCTTGGTAAAAAAATAAAATTTGAAATAAAAGAAAAAGGCCTATTTATTCAGGAGTAAACTCTTCAATTGTTGCTTTAAAATCACTATCTTTCTTAAGCTCGCCTTTTAGTTTCAAATATTCTTTTGTCAAGATATAAAACAATAATCCTAAGCTTTTCTTACCTTTATTATTACAAGGAACTACAAGGTCAATGTTATTTGCCTGGTTGTTTGTGTCACATAGTGCAATAACTGGTATACCTCTTTTCAAAGCATCCTGGACAGCGTTTCTATCAGGCCACGCGTCTGTCACAACAATAAGTTTCGGCTCAATGTAACTCCTTAACTTTGGATTTGTTAATATTCCTGGCGGATATCTACCAGCAAATACTTTTATACCTGTAAACTTTCCAAACATTTTGACAGGTAACCAACCGTTTTCTCTTCTTGACACAACTAATATGTCTTTTGGATCGTACTGTGCTAAGAAACTAGCCATTACTTTAATCCGCTCATCAATTTTCTGGACATTTAAAACAGACAACCCGTCTGGTCTTGTTTTATAGATAAACTCAGACATAAACTTTGTCTTGAACTTTGTTCCTATATGAATTCCTGCTTTCAAATACGTATCATTTGGTACTAATAATTCTTGTTCTGCCATGATTTAATCACCATTTTATTAGTCAGTAAAAGAAATCGTCTTTTACTGCATCTTTATCGCCTTTGCAGTGTTTGTAAAGGTCCTTTATTAAAGCTAACCCTTTACAATCGGCTATAATCTTCATGGAGAGATTAAGTATTTAAAAAACTATCTCTTCTTCTTAGGCTTTCTAACCAACATAATACCTATCACTGTACCAATTAATAATCCAGAAACAAATATAAAGAAATATTCAGAGCTTATTTCTGGCAGTTTAATAGCTTTTTTCTCAAAATAAATGTCTAAACTACTTAATTCTAATGCATATTCCAGATACAATAAGGCAGAGTATTTGTCAGTTTCTTTTAATGTATCAGCGTATTCATAGTAACTGTAAGCGACTATTGGAAAAATCCCTCTCTGATTTTGCTTAGCTATCAAAGATTTCACAATGTTAAGTCTATCTTCAATAACATCATCAACATAATCCGGGTTAATTGACATACTGTTTAGAATTAAATCAATCTTTGCTTTAGCTATACTTGACTTATACAAACAAAGTTCAGGGTTACCTTCATTGTAATCTATGTAAGATTTTTTTACAGATTCTTTTGCGTCTTCAGTACTTCTGGGCATATAAAGGTTAACATATTGTATTCTTTCTTCAACCTCTGATATTTTTTTCAAACAGGATTCTTCTAAAACTTTTTTGTTAAGGTTAAATTCTCTACCTGGCGTACCAAAGAACACTGCCCATGACTTTGCACTATTTAACCTTTCCAAAGCATACGCCAACTCATACAAACTTTCCTCTGTATTATTTTTGTTAAGTTCAGAAAGTGCAGAATGTAACCTGTCTTTTGCTTCTGTTGTTCTATCAATCACTGCCATGTATGTTTCTAAATCTGTTAATGTTTTCAAAGGGTATTTTTCTGTTATATTTTCAAAAGATTCAACTGTGTTAATAGAAGATCTTATTTTGCTTAGTATTTGTGGATATGTTAAATTTTCATCTTGGAATTGTTTATTTCTTGAATTTAATCCTGAACCAAAACAATAACTTGCTGCACTGTAATGTTGGTTATTATCCAAAGCTAATTTACCTTTTTGTAACAATACTTGTGCTGTACTATTATCTTCTGGTTCATAGTTTTGTTCAGTCATTTGTTCAGCTCGTTCGCATAAATCAATAGATATTTCTCGCATTGTTTCAACATATGAACTGCTTAAATTAACCTCACCGTTGTTAGAATAATCTTTACCTGTGAATACTTTTATTGCGTCCTTTAACTGTGAAATCTCAACTATATCTACATTATATTCATTCTCATATTCTGTTAGATTGGTATTATTGATTTGTGAATATTTTGGAATAAGGATTTTCTTGATACCTGATTTAGAAGCAGAATCTATTTTTGGTAACACACTACCTACTGGACCAATAATACCTCCTGTGTTTATTGTACCTGTTATAGATGCTTTCTTATTCAAAGGCAAATCTTCAAGAACAGAAACTGTTAAAACAGTTATTGCAGCTCCAGCACTAGGACCTCCGACAATGTTACTATTAGCTCTGATTGTATAAAAAAAATCATAACCACTACAATCTACTTCAATAAAATTACACGCTATTTCTTTAGCAAACCTTGTAGAAATTTGTGTATCTAGTTTTGACAATGGAAAACTATCAATAAAAACTCTACCAGAACCTTCTTTAATCTCTAAATACAAATCAGCTAAGCTACCTCTTGGATTTTCTTCTAAATTAGAAACCGCTAATAATTTCATACTGCCTGATTTTGCTGTAATAAAAGGAATAGTTAATAAAATTAATACAACAAATAATATTTTTTTCATTAAGTCTTGGGATGGTTAATAGTATTTAAGTTTTTGTTTTAAATTGATTGTAAGGTGCTTAATATTTCAGACAGTGTTTGTCTATGGTCTTCGTCTTTTTCAATACATCTAAGAATCATGTTGCTTAATGGTTCTGGTAATAAAATATTATGCTCTCGTGGATCTATTGGTTCAGTGTCTAAACGATTTATTAGTACATCTATGTCTTTCTCTCCTTCAAAAGGAAGTTTATTTGTAAAAAGATAATATAGTGTAACACCTAATGCATATATATCAGATTTTTGTGTTCTTGGTTTAAATCTTGAAGAAGATATAAGACTTGTTTGTTTGTTTGCATATATTTCAGGTGCTATAAACTTTGCAGTTCCGTGTAATGCACCATCATCATCATAAAAATCAATTAAAGATTTTGGTAAAAAATCTGTTAATTTTAGTTCATCATCACCAAACAAAATGTTTCCTGGTTTAAGATCTCTATGAAGTTCTCCTCGAGAATGCACGTATGAAAGTGCTTGTGCCAAATGATACGCTGCCCGGAGTGCATAATTAACATATTCTGTTGTACGAGTAAAATGTTTATCAACAAAATTTTTTAGTGATCCATAAGAAATATTTTCCATTACTAAAACTCCTTGTCCTTCAAATTCAAAATAATCTTCAAAACCAACAACAAAAGGACTAGTAAGACGTTCTAAGGTTTCTGCTTCTTCGCGTAATGCTATTTCATAAGCTTGTGTCTCTCCAAGGTCATCAAGTTGGTTATTAACCTTAAGAATATTAGGTCTTGTGCTATACCTACTCCCTTTTCGACGCGCTGCTTTGAAAACCGTTGAATATTCTGAACTGTATATTACATCCACTAAAAAATAAGTCGTATCACTGTGTGTAACCTGGTTTCCTAGCAATAATCCGTTATTTACCATTAAATCACTACCAAACAGTAGTATTATATAAATTTTTCCAAAAAAACCATTAATATTAATAAATAAAACAATATTTTGAGAAAGTAGGTGATTATAAAAATGGAATTTTTCATTGATACTGCAGAAGTTGATAAAATCCGAGAACTAAACGAGATGGGCCTCGTTCAAGGTGTTACAACCAATCCTAGCTTAATCAAAAAAGCTGGTAGGGACCATGAACAAACTATTAGGGAAATAAGTTCATTCATAAAAGGACCTATTAGTGTAGAAGCTATTAGTGAAGATGCTAAGGGCATGGTTAAAGAAGCTGAAGAATTTGTTACCTGGGGCAAGAACATTGTAATCAAGATACCAATGAACCCTGAAGGTATGAAGGCTGTTAAAATCTTAGCTAAAAAAGGTATTAAAACAAATGTTACACTTGTATTCTCTGCAATGCAGGCTTTAATTGCTGCTAAAGCTGGCGCAACTTATGTTAGTCCGTTCGTAGGTAGATTGGACGATATTGGTCATTCTGGCATGGAACTTGTAGCTGAAATCAGAGAAGTTTATGACAATTACGGGTTTGGTACAAAGATACTAGCTGCTTCATTAAGACATCCTGCGCATGTGCTAGAAAGCGCATTAATAGGAGCAGATGTTGCAACTATTCCCCCAAGTACAATGCTAAAACTGTTCAACCATCCTTTAACAGATAAAGGATTAAAACAATTTTTAGAGGATGCGAAGGCTTGGAAGAAATAACTTTTTTAATTTTTTTTATATATCTTATCGTGATGATCGTAATCCTCGAGAATAACCGTATTTGTAATTTCATCAATAGAAAATGTTAAAACAAAACTTTTATCGATGTGGACTCTTTTAAGGTGTTGTAATGTACTCTTAGATTCTTATAATGATGTGGATTTGCCTTTATTTCATTAACTTTTTTCTCGATGATTTCAAGTTGTTTTGGATTTTTCTTAGCTAATTTATGAAAAGATTTTTCAACAGAACTTCTAATTCTTAAATTATACATTTTAGTTTAACTCAAAATGTTTTTTGAAGTCTTTGATTTCAATAGTAGGTTCTTTTTGCCTTTCCTTCATTTTCTCAACAAATTCAGGCCTAAGTTGAGGTTCAAGTAAATCTTTACCGTAATCAATAACTACTTTTTCTATAGCTTCAGATTTATCATGAAGATCATACTTAGCTTTTACAATATTCAATATTTGATTTGCTTGATTTGATATTCTTACCATAGCTTGTACCATATATATCACCTATATCCCATATATATTTAAGATATATATAAATGTTTTGCTAATAAAGCATTAAAACAAAAGTAACGATATCTTTAAATATACACAAAAAAAGAACTTGAATAAGGTGATTCATCATGACATTAATAGGATTTAATTTCAATAAAATGTTAACAGAGAAAAAAAATAAAGCTGTTGGCAAAATAAATGTAAAAAATAATGTGATTATTACAAAGATTCAGGAAGCTAAACTTAACATGGGTACAAGTAAACAAGCAGGTGTTGAGTTCACGTTCCAGTTCACTGTTGATTATGAACCAGACATTGCTATGATTGAAATAGTTGGTTCAGTCGTATACATGGGCACTGTTGATAAAGTTAAAGAAATTCTTGATCAATGGACAAAAGAAAAGAAAATGCCGCCTGATGTTGTTGAAGAAGTCTATAACTTTGTTCTGCATAAATGTAATGTCCAGGCATTGATATTAGCAAGAGATATGCAGTTACCTGCTCATATACAGTTACCTAAAGTTAGTGCGAAATAAAAAGGAAAGAAAAAATAATTTTTCTCTTATTGATGATTGAAATCTTGTTTATCTATTGAGTTTACTATCTTGTTTACTGGTTCCGTAAGCACTCTGGGCAACCATAATTTGTTGAGTTCCAGTTTGTAAACCTGTTCCTGCTCTCTCAAGAACTATTCCAAGTTTATTACCAATAGCACCGCCTAATACTTGCATTCCTTCACAAAACCCTGCAATTGGTAGATACGTATTAAACATTCTCCTCATTGACAAATAGGCTTCTCTTGACATATTGGCAATCTTCTGTGGTTCATAATCTGAGTCTCTAAAAAAAGATATTAATTTAGTATCTAAAAACCAGTCTTTTGCAGAAAGAATTGTGTCTACACCCGCATCAAGAGTGCCTGCAAGTATTGGACCCATTATAAATTCATAAGTCCACAAACCTGCTCCTTTTTCTTGTGCGTTTTTTACAATACATCTACCTACATTTTTTAAATAATTACCATCCATAAATGCTGATTCTACCATAGGACCACCGACAAGATTTGCTAGACCATAGGAAATTGCACTCTGAAAAAATCTAATTCCTGGAATTGGAGGTTGGCCAGGTGGTAAACCTAATTGTACAGCAACAGTGTCATACACATTGTCAAGAGCTACGTCTGCGCCTGCTCTGATCACCATATACATAGGAATTTTAACAAATTCTTCAAGCAATGCATGGCCTGCACCGGAAACTGCATCAATAGGCGCAACATCTCCTCTATTAGTCTGTACCCGTGTTGGATTGGCTCTCCGTACTGGTGATACTGGTTGACCACGAACAGGAAAGTTATTATTTCTTTTGTTGCCATTTCCTTTGTCACCATCAATAACAGTAGCTTTTGCACCATATGCTACCTCTTTCATCTGACCATATTCAGTAGTTTCTCCATCTACAACATCTCCTAGTTCCTCTGCTGACTGTTCTATAATTATCGGAGTACTATCTCCTTCTTCTCCTAATTCATCTTGAAATATTTCATCATCTGAAAAATCTTCTGCGTTAGCTTTTTTTTCCCACGATTTCTTCTTTTTATCTTTAGGCATTTTGATTAATTCCTCCAATAATCCTGATTTTTATTGTGCTGTAACTAATATTTATATTTAAAGTTATCTCTTTAAAGTAGTTACAATAATTACTCTTTTTTACTAGGGTATAACTTCATCAAAGTTATAAGCTGTATCAACTACAGTAGCACGATTCATCATATCTAAACATTGATCTTCTGAACGTACTATAGTATTATCATATCCTGAAAATGAAACATTAAAATTATTAGCTCTTAATTCTGCTACAAGTCCGGGAATACCTGGTATCATCCCGTGTTCAGGATCTTCATAACCTCGATTTGCAATTAGTGTATTATCTTCAATATTAATGTGTTTAGCTAATATTTGATCATATAAAACTGCTGTATCTCCTTCTCCACGTGCTTGATGATTTTGTAATATATCTATCCATGTCCTATTCAAAGAATCAGTAAAGCTATCAATATTATCTTCTTGAGGCACACAATATAACAACTTTGTTCCTAATGACGCAATTTGGCCACTTCCTGAGACTGCAACCGGAGGTGCAACACGCATCCCTAAATCAATAGTTAGTCTATCTAAAAAATATTGCATAGATCTTCCAAAACTACTCCATGCTTCTTTTTGAATTGGTACATCCGCTAATGGATACCGTGCAGGTTGTTGAAGATTATTAACCTCGATTGGACCAGCATATAATAAAGGACCGCCTACGTATTGATTAAACCATTCTACAAAACCATGAGGAATATCACTAACTCTATCAAGTGCTATTGCTTTGTTTTCGAACTCTAAAGATTGACCTGTATTAGGATCTGTTGTAATAGTATCAAACCAGTCTCTTATTATGTTTTTAAATTTAACATTTCCATGTTCAAGATCCATTAACTGAACTGATATTGAACCAGGAGCTGTCTCCCAAACCATGGTTGTACTAACATAACCTTGCGTGACCTGTTTTTGTACAGATTCTTTAGTTGGAGCTAAATTTGCATCCATTATAGCTTCCCAAAATCCTTGTTGACCATAGAATTTTTCTTGGGTTAATGGATCTTCATAAAACGCATCTTGTTTTACAGCACCATTCTCATCAAAAAATTCTAATAAAAGCGAATCTAATGCTTGTTGTTTTTGATCAATTACTTGTTGTTCTGCTTGCTGAAGTGTTAATTCTGTACCTTGCATTAATTCATAAACTTCTTCAGGTGTTGCATACAGTTGGAATGATCCTGAATTAGTTACCATTCCTGCATAATCAATAAAAGAAAAAATCACGTGATTATCAAATTTTGGATTACCGTCTGCATCTAATAATTGTGGACCTTGTAATACTTTCCTTGGTGTAACTACCAATGGAATCTGGCCTAAATGTTCTTCTCCTGAGAACACTGTACCTGCAGGATAAACTGCACAATCAAATTTATCTTCTTTTGGCATGCACACATTAGTATCGTGAAGCAGTTCAAAATCATTGTATAAGCTAAATTTAGGCCCTTGACCAACAAGTGGATATTGTGCTCTTAGTATAGCTTCTGGTAAAAGTAAGATAGTTTGGCTAGAAATATTTAAATTACCTGTTGAAACACCTAAATCACCAGAACTTAGCACTGCTAAAAAATCAGTTTTTATTGAGTATCTGTAATCTGTATTTCCAAAAAGAGTTAGATTAAACACTCCTTCCTCAGGATTTCTTTCTCCAAGAATTAAGTCTTGAAGACTAGGCAAATTCACATCTATATCTCCTAATAAGTCCGAAATTGATATTTCAGGAAGTCCATCAAATGCATTTACTATAAGTTTTTTAGCACCTTCTGGATTAAGAACTGTGTAACCTAGAAAACCTAATGACAAAGCAGTAAGAGGTACCATAGCTCCAAAAGCAAACTTAACAAGTTTTCTACGTCTCTTCGCTCTACTAGCCATTTTACCCTCTGTAAAACAAATTTATATTTAAATTTAACTTTTTTAACCACTATCAAATAATAACAAAAAGGAAAGATTTATATAATATTTATTACTTTTTAGTAGCAAAATGGGGAAAAAACCTACTAGAGTACGTGAAATAACACAAGTTCGTACAAGACATATTCGAGATTATAAACCTCAAGAACAGGTAAATGGACATAAACCATTATTTCCTGAACCTCAAGAAGAAATACCTTTTGTTCCAGAACCTGATTTAGTTTTAGTAGACACAATATGGCGCGGTTTGCTAACTGAAGAAGAATTAATACCTAAATATGAGGAAAAAACCATATCCATTCCAAGAGCACATTTTCCACTAAGCAAACTAGATCCTATATCCACAGCCAGTGTATCTAAAAAAACTATTTTTCCTATAAATTTTAATGCTATTTCTCTTGCAATTAGACTAGGATTATTGAACTATGAAACATATGAACAACTTATTCTTAGTAATTTATCTTTTAACGGTGTTTTGGACAGTGAAATGTATATTCATAATTTAGATAGAACCATAAAAGATAATTTAAGCAATCTTACACCAAGTAACTTTTTCGGACATCTGGATTTTATAATAGACGAAGCTAATGATATGGATCAGTTACTAAGAAGACTAAGAAAAATTCATTTAACTTCAAATCCTATGTATAGTTTTATAACAGGACTTTTGGATGTAACAGAAAATATTATATGTCAATACGTTAATTCTTACACTCTTGAAACAGGTGCATCTGACAAACCTATCTGGGAACATATTGATATTGCATCAATTAAAGGTCAGGCTGAACATTTAAAACCTGCATTGGTTGAATATGCAAAATCACTTAGTATGATTAACAGACACGCTGATTTAATTGAAGAAACTGGTTACATAGGAGAAGTTGCTTTAGAAAGAATAAAAGCAGATTTGCCAATGCTTGCACTATTCGACGCTATTGCACAAGAATATCTTGGTAAAGAGTATTCAAGTTCTATGTGGGTAAATACTCCTCCGTCATGTATAGATGATTTGTTTTTAGAAGAAGCCAGGCATCCGAGAAAAGGTCCGTTTGCTGATACTAAAATACAATTTTCATGGTTATTATTCAACCAAGATCCAAACATGGTAAGTGAAGGAACAGCGAGTACATATGCAAGAACACATTCCAGAATAGCAAAACTAATGCCTGAGTTAAGTTATGAAGAACTAACAAAACTTGCTAGGCAATGGTATTTGGATGCTAGTTTAAACAAAATTGGTGAAATGCCTCCAGACATTGAGTTTAAAAAAATACTTCAACATGAACTAACAAGATTTTGTGAGATATTAGGAAGAGTAGGAACAACATTAGATACAAACTCAGATAAATATGATCTTATGTTCACTGCAGTTCCGCCAGAGATTAGATCAGCTCTAGCTGAACAATTAATAGGTCCTCTCCAAACAAATGGTTTAGATGACATGTATAAAGAATATCATGCAGCTCACACGTCTTTACCACTTTATCAATTTTCAGGATCAGACATGATTAAATATTCGAAATTTAGAGGCAATCCTGAAGTAATATATACTTTGTTAAAAAATGTTCCTGTTGGTTTAGTGAGAGAAGCTGCTGCAGAATTTGAAGTAAGTGAAACATTAACAGAATTATCACAAGAAGAACAAGAATCTGTGCTGTTAAATATAGATGAAGAACATATTGAAAAAGCAAGAAAAAAAATAATGACTAACTATATTAGATTAACTATTTACAAAACACTTGACGAATTTTCAGCTGAACTTCCTGAACATAGTCCAAGTGAAAATCCCTTGGCAGAGAGAACAAAAGAAGTCTATGATGTAATGAGAGGAATGAGCAATGGTCATCATGACCACCCAATTGTCCAAAAACTCATTCGTAGAACAGGATTAAAAACTACTCTGGAAAAATTAGCACCTTTCTTAGACTTTAAACCAAGTGATTTATGCGGATTAGTTAAACTTATTCCGTATGGTAAAATAAAACCGCTTTGTGAACTGTATGGTGTTAATGAACACAAAGTAAAAGAGAGAATGTATGACAATCTTTCTGTGTTAGCTCAAGGTATAACTTCTTGATAATAATCAATATTAGATTCATATGTTTGAACAGGCAATAACATGTTCTGTGTAACATGTTCAAGAGCAATTATTTCACCTGAATCATTATATCCAAAAATAGGTGTGTTTGCAAGCATACCAACAGCTTCTACATAAAAGAAATTAGCTGGATGATTAGTATCTCTTGAATATCTTTCCCATTCAGCTTTTCTTTCTACAATTTCTTCTGGATTATAAACAATACCAAAAGTTTCTTGATACATTTTCCATGAAAGTTCAACAGCTGCAATGTCAAGGTTTTGCATGTTATCATCAGTTATTGTAGGTAAATCTAATTCGAAAAATGTAAACTCTCCTCTTAACGCAGGACTTTCAAAAATTGTTTTGGTATTTAAGATATAAGAAATACCATTTGTTTCATAAATAAGTCCTATACCAAAATAACCCTCACTTTGAGGTAACTGTAAAACAGCAGAATTTTGATTAACTTCAAGGTTAAACTGATTACCCCAACCTATTAAGGACAAACTGTCTCCTTCAACTTCAAGGTTTTTACCTAGTGCAATTTTAAACATATTATCTTGGTGAATTATTGTTTCCATATTCATTGATCTAATGTTAAGCGTAACTTCTGTATCTGATTTTATAAACGCAGTCATAAGATCATCGTACTCCACATCAAACTTACCATATGATGACACTCTAGTTTGATCTATTACACCAAGTGTCTCAGCTGTGTCGTCAAGTTGCATTGCAGGAACACTGCCTGGTGCAGAAGATGCACCACCACTTAACACATAATCTTCTGGTGCAGCAACAATGTCTTGAGGAACATTAACAACTGGCCTCATGTCTGGTTCATTAATCCACTTAACATAACTCATTGGAATAGAACCATTACCTGGTGTATATTCTCCCGCGCGTGTATCTGACCAGTTATTGTTTTGCGCCCAGTCGCCTAAATTAGATGTTGGAATAGCAATTGGACCTTGAACTTCAACTATACCTGAACTTGTATGCAGTTTAACAACTGACCCAGCAGGAAAATTAAATGCAGGCACTATCAAATAAGGTCCAAGATGGCCTGCACTTGACAATGTTTTAAATGCTTGGTCTTGCATATTTTCTGCTTCTTGAAGATGTGTACTAAATACAGCGTCTATAAATGCTTGACCAGACTCAGCTGGATTTTGTCCAGAAATACACCCACTTCTGGCTAAGCTATTCGGTACACCTGCCCATTCACAGCCTAATTCTGATAAAGCACTTGTTAGACTATTTCTATCTCCTGCTCTAACTAAATCAAAACAACTTCTTTTTTCTCTCATTAAAACAGGAGCGCCTAACTCTTGTGAAACAGGATCCATTCCTGGAGCATTAAGAAACTTTTTAGAAAAATCATTCCATGTCTTTGTCAACCACTGGTATTTTCCATAGGCAGAACTTGACCATTTTCCACTGTTAAATATTTTTGATGGATGGTCTGGATAATAATTAATTCGTCCACCCATTTGCACCCAGTAACTTTGTGCTCCATGTCTGTGAGTCCATTCTCTAATCGATATCCTTGTCATGGTAGCTCTTAAAATTGGACTGGACATTACCTGTTGATAATACCACATTGCTTTCTCGTTATAAGCAGTAGCATCAACAATTCTACCATTTTGAAGAGCTGTTCTTAAATAATACGCGTCTTGTAAAGGTATAATGTCGTGTCCTTTACCATCAAACCTGTTTACTGCCATTAATAATTGTGCTCCATCGTTAATGTTTCCATTAATTCCATGATCAGATAATATCTTTCTACCTTTTTCAGTCATTGACAACGCAACAACTACAGCAGATCTTATTTCATTGCTAGGGTCACCACCTGGGTAACTTCTTGCATTGGAAATCATTGAAGAAATGTCAGATTGTTCATAGTACAATGCAACTGCCGCAGGTAGTGTTGATAAAAACTTGCCAGTTAACTCCATTTCACCGCAGCCAAACACGTCTGCTGTTATTTTTTCCACACCACCATTCATTCCAATACCATGTCTTGGCGCTTGGCTAGCTGCAGATGCCAGTGCATTAACTAAATTGCCTAGATCACCACCAATACTGCCTGGATCATTAATTGCCTGGCAAATAGAAACAGATTGTTGCGGGCTTTCTACAGTATCAGATGCTATTACTTCTCCTGCAGCAGGTACCAACAACCTAGCAGCTGTTGTTACAAGTGCTATTCCATTTACAAAATTGGCTGGTCCCATACTATTTCATCTAAAACATTTTTTTTCTTTGAAGAAGGCACATAAATACCGCTTGCTAATTGTTTAGATACAAAAGCATGTGGTGTTGCTTCATAGCCCTGCAAAGTTTCTTTTGCAACTAAAAAATCTATAGCAGAAGCTACGCTAATCTCCTGGAAGGGATTATATGAATTACCTTTTGGCCAAGATGTGACATTAAGAGCTGATAATGGCACACTTCGTCCTTGAGCTTTAACGTAAATATTAAGGTGAACGTGAGGACCACTACAACCTGCTGAAGTACTATCAACATTACAAGCTTCTCTACCAATAGCTTGACCAATTTCAACTTGTTGACCGTATCTCAGGTCTTGGTCAACATGATAATAATAAGCCCAGTAACAAGGACCATCAATCAATAATTGTGCATGTGATGAGTAAAGTACTTTGCCTGAGATTACAGCTATTACTGGATCAACATTTGCAGCAGTTCCATAATCTTCTGCATTCTGAGAAACCCCATTTATTGCTGCTCCATAAGTATGGGGTCCCGAGGTTCTTGAAAAATCAACTCCTAGTGTTCCTTGAAACGGGTAAGTAATAGCACAGTTCCCAAGATCAGGTTGTGGATTATTCGGTTCTTCTCTTGGCTGTTGATCTTCAGAGCCCATTCTTGGCATTTGTGTAGATGTTGGCAACAAACTACCGTCTAAAGCTCCTCCCCCTGGGTTAGAAGGAATCCCACTAAATAACTCAGCAGGTATTGCAGGGAAACCTTCTCCATGAGAATCTTGTAAAACAACTGTTGCCTCTGGTGTTAATTCAGGTGGAACAGCAGTTAATGTGTATGCAGGAGTAGCAGTGTATTCTGAGGTTGTGGTTATCATTACAACATTGTTTTGTGCCAGAGCACCATCATCAGACTTAAGAACTGAATAAACTAAATAACAACTAGTCGCAGAAAGTACAACAGGAACTATTAACAGAGGTGACACTATTCCTTTCTTTCGTCTTCTACGTCTAGGCATTTTTATTATCGATGAGTAATTACAAGTTATATATAAATAATACTAATTTTATCACTTGAAAGTAGTTAGAAAAAGCAAATATTTAAATATTAACTTAATAATCTCATGCGATATGACTAGTCCAAAATCCAACGATTCTAGAATAACAACTACCCAAGGAGGAGAAATAACTACAGATTTAGGTCAAACAGAACCTCAAATCATGGTATGGGACACTCCTCCGCCACAGCAATCTGAGCAACCAGTTTTTAGTTTAGACAAAACAAAACATAGGAAAATTAGAAAAGGGCTTGCAAGTATAGTTCAACGTGTTCCTAAACAAGAAGAATACATAGGTAGTGACACAAGGTTAGAACTTTATCCAAACAGATCGTATGCAAAGTTAGAGTTAGATTTTAAAATGGCAGGAAGTCCAGATATGCTTGCAACACTGTTTACAGATTTTTCAGTTCACCATCTCAAACATCATTTTGCCTACGAAGAAATTCAAGCATCAAAAAACAGATACAGAATTGGACAATATCCTGTGGAAGATCGAGATGTAAAGACTGAAATTACTATAGATGCTTTTGGTAAGCGTCTTATTAATGCACTTGCTAGCGGCCCATACATATCAAACGTCAACATTCTTTCGCAAGGTCCCATGACCTATGTTACTAAATACATCTTGAATGCAATTAAAATATTACAACTTGATCCAGAACAAATGGCTAGAGTTCAATTTTTAAATGCTTTGCCTAAAATATTTGATAGAAGTTTGGGTACTTTGGTTTTTGCTGATATTGACCATGATACAAATACAGGGCAGATGGAATTAGAAGTTGAATTTTCAAAAAGAGTTTATGATCTAGGTGGTCTTTTTGCTTTACCAAGACATCTTTCACAAATGGAAGGATACAGAGATAGATATGCTGATCATTTATTCTTGGGAAGAGCTCTAAACCCAAGATGGGATCCCATTCCTGGTGTTTCTTCCCAGTTAAATCCTGTTGAAATAGACGGTGACTTAGTAGTTGGGTACGTTAGTGAAATAGAAAAAGAAAAGTCTGGTGGTCTTGAATTAGAAGTACAAATTTACTATCCATTGTATGGATATCCGTACACTCCACAGCCTAGAGCCAACTCAATTGCTAGGTTTCGAAACTGTTCCATAGCACCATGGATGCCGCCTGATGAAGCAACATGGACTGAAAGAATGTTCAAAGGAATTGATGAATTTGATCCTGAAGAGGTATTTGAAGTAATACCTGAATATGCTTACGGTGACTGGATGCCGAAAACTGGTTTGTTTAGAGATCCTGTAAAACAAATTAAAAAAAAAAAATTAAGAAAACTTCCCCCTAACTACCGTTTGGCTTGTGTTAGAATGTACGCAAAAGGAGATATGGAAAAGATACATGCAGCTGTAAATAGAATTTCTTCATGGGCAAACAATGACCATATGCAAATTAAACAAGTTGCAGCAACAACTAGTCTAAGTACAAAAGAGTTATATGATCATAATCAAACTCATAACAAACAAAATCAAATTACTGGATAAAATTCTTTAAATTAATACATATCATCAGGTTCTGCAACTCGTCCCATTATTCTAAGAGTATCATAATATAATTGCCCTACTGCTTGAATTCCATCTTCAATTCCTCTGGTGATATTACTAATTCCTACAAAATATGAACTAATAGGCGTATACTGTTCAGGTTGTAAACTTAAATCTAAATATTCCATGTCAATTGCCATCGCTAAATCTGGTGCATTACTACCTATAAAAGATCTAAGAGGTATGCCTGTAAATGGGTTTGTCCATAGAAAATGTCCAAATCTTTTTAAACCATATGCAATTTGCCAACCAGATAATGCACCAACAAGTCCGTGCATTAACAAATCTACTTTAGGACGTTTCTCAGCTGCTGCAATGCCCCTTAATACATATTTTCCAATTTCAAATGAGACATGGCTAACTGCATAATCATTTATTGGATTAAGGCTTAAATCTCCAATGATTTGTCCATGGCTTGGACTGGAAGGGTTAATATCAACAGTTGCATCTCCTGACTCTAATGCAAACGGTGTAAGTAAGTACCATGGTCCTCTTCTGAATAAGTCTGCAAAAATATCTTTAAATTCTAATCCTGGACGTTGAGCAGGTGCTTCTCTAGGCATATTTGGAATTAAATCTTTTAGAATATCTTTAAGAGATCTTTTAGGTTCTGACTCCGCAACCTTTCCCATCATTCTTAGAACATCAAAATATAATTGTCCCAGTGCTTGAATTCCATCTTCAAATCCTCTAGTGATGTTGCTAATACCTACAAATAATGAACCCATTGGTGTGTACTGTTCTGGTTGTGAATTTAAGTCCAAGTATTCCATGTCAATTGCCATTGCTAAATCTGGTGCATAATTTCCTATTAAGGATCTAATGGGTATACCTGTAATAGGATTTGTCCATAGAAAATGTCCTAATCTCCTAAAACCATTATAAAATTGATAACCGGATAATCCTAAAACACTTACATGCATTATTGTATCTACTATTGAATTTTCTTTTGAAGCTGCAATGCCTCTTAACATAGATTTCCCAATTTCAAAAGTAACATGATTTATTGCATAATCATTCACTGGATTAAGACTAACATCACCAATGATTTGCCCGTGACTTGGACTAGAAGGATTAATATCAACAGTTGCATCTCCGGATTCCAAAGCAAATGGTGTAAATAAGTACCATGGTCCCCTTCGAAAAAGATCTCCCACAATATCTTTAAATTCAAGTCCTGGACGTTGAGCAGGTGCCTCTGAAGGTATAAAATTTAACAATTTATTTTGAAGAGAATTACCTGAACTAGGTCGTCTTCTTAAAGTCTTTCTTGAGCTTCTTTTTTTTGAGCGCTTTCTAGTCTTTTTTTTAATGTTCAATCTTACCATGATAAATTCTTACTAAAAAGTAATGACACGTTATATTTAAAATTATTTGATACTAATTAAGAGTTAATTTTCATAAAAAACACCATCTTTAAATATAACTATTTACTACTGGTCGATGAGAACATCATGGCACGTAGGAGACGTAGAAGAAGTAAACGTAGAAATAGTTGTGTTGTGCCTCTTGGATTATTTATTTTAGGTACTACTGTGTCATATTTTATGTTTGAAGAAGTAATACCAAATATTGCAGCATCTGTTCAACAAAATAGTGTTGCGACTCCTGCACAACAAGCTTTTTTTGTACCTACTCAAACAATTGTGACTTCTGAAACATT
This sequence comes from uncultured Methanosarcinales archaeon, assembly GCA_964512765.1. Lineage (GTDB taxonomy): Archaea > Nanobdellota > Nanobdellia > Woesearchaeales > GW2011-AR15 > GW2011-AR15. Next base: position 120,471 of record CAZEKF010000001.1, on the reverse strand, counting down.
ACCAACTTTAACTCATACTCCATTACCTACTTCAACACCAACACCATTACCTACCCTAACGCCCACCCTTCAAGTCCAAAATCTCCAAGATTTAGTTCAACATAATACTATATGTGTTCCTTCCTGGTATGCAAATGGTGCTAATCAAATAAATTATGAAAATCAAGGTTCAATAATTATTACTGGTGACGGTCTCCCTCAACAAGGAACAGGTTTTTTTCCATTTGGAATATATTATTTACCTAGGCCTCCTGGTGCATTTGATAATCCTGACTTTGGGCCTGATGCTGAAATAAATCATAATATGAATGTGTGGCAAAGAGTGTCTAATGCATGTATTAACACAATTGTTATGCAGCCATATGGTCCCAAAATTTTTGAACATGCCAGAGAATTTGGCATGATGATGATTCCTCGATTTGACACATATGACGAAAAACCTGAAGAACTAATTGAATTCATTAATTTTGTAGATAATCATCCTTCAATGTTATGGTTCTATGGAAAAGATGAACCTAATTTAATTAAAAATTGGAACTTAATATCTGAAAAAGTTACAAGGCTCCACAAAAAAATTCATAACAATGCAGTTCACGACACATTAATATTACATCACAGAATGGATCAACCTAATTTTGGTTATTCTTCTGATCAATTATTTAATACTCTCTTAGGTGATATATGGGGTGCTGACTTTTATCATAACTATTCAGGAACTGGAAAAACATTTAATTCAGTAAGACAGTTATCAAGTAAAAAAGAATCTGGTATTTCAAACTCTACATTTGTTGTTTTACCAGCACATTTTAATTATAATCAATCAAGAGGTATGCTTAGGCAACGAATTGACGAAGCAATTGTTGGCGGTGCTAATGGTATTGCCTTATGGGATTGGCCAGAATGTGAATATAATAAACCATGTTTATACGAATCTTTATGGAATACTATTAGTGAGATTGGTCATGAACTTCATGCGTTAATGCCTTGGTTAACTGGATCAAATCCAGAATATGGAAACCAAAATGGTATTGCATACATGGTCAGGCAAGGGCCTAATGACTCCCAAATGTATTACCTAGTCAATTTAACACAAGAATCCAGAAATTATACGCTCAATGGACTACCAGCTTATGAAATATTAACAAATGTTTTTACTGGTGATGTTATTCAAGCAAATGAAGAAGGTAATGTTAATTTAACAATACCAACCATGAATGGGTCAAATAGTGGAAAATTAGTTTTAATTTCTGGAAACAGTATAGATATTGCAAGCTCATTTAGAACCGCTTATGAATATAATTATGATGAACCTATTCCATAGCACCTAATTCTTCTTCAATTATACAGTAAAATCATATTGAAAACCCACTATCTTTAAATATAACTATTTACTACTGGTCGATGAGAACATCATGGCACGTAGGAGACGTAGAAGAAAGAATCGTAGAAATAGTTGTGTTATACCTCTTGGATTATTTATTCTTGGTACAGCGGCGTCATTTGTTTATTTTAAAACAAGGGACCATGCATCTGCTCATGTTAATAACATGTCTGCTCAGCAAATCTTAGATACTACTGCAACAGTACTGTACGCACCAACAGACCCATACATAACACCAGAAACTTTAGCAACATTAACTCACACTCCTCTGCCCACATTGATGCCAACCCATACACCTACACCTCAACCAACTACTACGCTTGACATTGTTGTTAAAGCAGAAATTCCTCCTTTAGTTGAAGGTTCACCAGTAACTCATTTAAGATGGATTGATCCTGGTGTGTTAGCTGCAGGTGCTCAACCAGACTCTGCTGCTGCTTTTGATTATTTACAAGCTCAAGGATTTAAAACAGTTATAGATTTGTCTCAAGGAATGCCTAATGAACGATCATTAGTTGAACAAAGAGGCATGATTTACATTGATAAATATCCAATGAATGCAGAATCTCCTACACATCATGATTTTAACAAAAATATTCTAGAGATTATGACAATTATTAAAGATCCTGCTATGCAACCGGTATATGTTCATTGCCAGCATGGTGCGCATAGAGCAGGTATGATTGTTGGTATATATAGGGTGGAGTTCGAAAACTACAGTTACGATCTAGCTGAAAAAGAAATGTTGCGCTTTGCAAATAACAGTTATCCTTACCAACATCTAAAAGATGCAGTTAAAAGTTATTCACCTGATTTAGGTAATATAGATATTAAACATCTAATTAGTACACCAACTCCTGTCCCTACATTGACACATACTCCTAGACCAACAGAAGAATCACAAGGACCAAATAACTGTAAACCAAGGGATGAGCCTATAATAATTAAAAATAATGGCAATTATACTTTGTTTAAATTTGATTTGTGTAGTCCTTACATTAATGTTGGATCTTCTGCACCTGGTGGGTTAAATACTGCGCAAGGATATGCTAACAGCCATAATGTAATTTTTACTGTTAATGCTGATCAATGGGACTCTGGTTCATCTGTTCCTAAAGGTCCGTATGTACATCGTAATCATGTCCATGCTGGAAACCCTAGAGAGCCTTCATTAGTAGTTTATGAAAATGGTAGAGTAACAATTAGGCACATTAACAGTAACTTCGACGGTATATTATACGCTGTTTCTGGTAACAATACTTTGTTTAATAGAAGCAACTACGGCGGTGATTTTTATCCTGACATTAAACAAGATTGTCATTCTCCTAAATGGGGTTCAAGAGGAAGAACAGTGATTGGCGTGAATGATAATACCTTATTTGTTATGATAACTCAACCAATGACTTTGTGCAATGCTGCAGAAATAATGGACAACATTGGTGCACATTCTGCAATTAACATGGACGCTGGAGGATCGCAACAGATTTATTTTAATGGTAGGCTGTACGAATATACTTGGAGTGGTCGGTCAGTTGTAAATTTTGCAACAGTTCATTATGACGGACCAGATGAATTAATACCTTAAATAAAAATGGCAAGACGAAGACGTAGAAGAAGGAGAGGAGGCGGTTGTCTTAGGACTGGTGTAAACTTGGTTCTAATAGGTGGAGCTTTATACAGTGGTTATCTAATCAGTCAGATAGATTTTGACAAGCCAATATTCGACCAAATAGCTGCTATCTTACCTTACAACCCAAAAGAACAATCTGATGATAATCAAGCAATTCCTATTTTTCCTGAAAGTTTCATGAATGGTACACTTATCCCTGGACCTACTCAACCAGTAGCATTAACTCCTACGCCTGATGCTTTAATGTTAACTCCAACTCCAACGTTATTTTTTACACAGACGAGTAAAAGTGTTGACGAAATTGCACAAATGGCTTTAAATGACGCAAGTCAGTACATTGGCGTGCCTTACAAGAACTTTGGTTTTATTGATGATAATGGCTCGTTTGTTTATTGGACAGGTGGTGCACCAACAATTGATAATGTTATTGGATTCAACTGTGCAGGGTATCAGTTACAAGCTGCCAGAGCAATTAGTAGAGTTAATATCAAACTTGACGACGCATTTCAACAAAGAACAGACCGACCTGCAGATGACGAAGTTTTAAGGCAAGCATATGGTTGGGACCAGACACTTAACATTGCATACATTATTGATCCAAATTCTCAGATATTTAAACCAATAGACGGATTTACTGAGTTCCAAGGTTATGACCCTGATAAATGGGATGATATTGGTAATCATATGGAAATTGGTAAAATGTATCTATGGACACTTAACCATGATAAAGGTGGCATAAGAGAATATTCGCATGTTGGAATAGCGATCCCAACTAATAACGGTGTTACTGTTATTCATTCAACTGCAGCAGGTGGTGTACAATCTACTAGTTTAGAAAACCTTAGCAGTTTATATCCTGATTACAAAGGTGTGTTTGTTGAAGTAGATATTTCTCAACCTGACCAAGGTAGTGGTCAAGTTGCGATAGCTACGCCAACTGGTGTTCTCAACCCTACTTTGACTAACACACCTCTTGTACCTACTCCGACTGTAGTTGTTGCACAAGCCCCTACATATGAATTTGGTTTAGTATCTTTTAACAACTGTAGACAAGAAATTCCTGTTTGGGCAGAAGAACTCGTTACAAGAGTTGGACCTTATGTATTATTTAATGATCCGTTAATTGTGACGTGTTCAGACACTGGTGTTACAAGCTTTCAAAATACAACAGACTCTGGTGTTGTTTCCTATAATGAAATTATAATGAAAAACAGAGATACAGTGTCTCAAGAAATATTCACAAAAGTTTTTGCACATGAGTTAGGTCATATGTGGCATGTTAGATATATGATAAATGTATTAAATTTTCAGGAACCACTTAATTATGACACAAGTCTTGACCAACTTGCTTGGTTAACAAACAATTTAATGAGTTGCCAAGCTGTGGAAGGGTTCCCTTTTGACAGTTTTAGGTGTTATGAAGCTGTTGCAAATGCTGTTAAGGATTTTATGCTCTCTACTTCTATAACAGGTGCTGTAAAATCTCCATTTAAAACACCTGAATATGGTTGTGTTGGTGAAGGCATTACAGACTCACCTGTTGAGTGTAGTGCAGCATATTATGTTGTTCGAGATAGAATTTTCGAAGGAAATGAATTTTATGAAGAAATAATACCTTAAATAAAAATGGCAAGACGAAGACGTAGAAGAAGGAAAAGAAAAGGAAATTTCCTTAAAACTATTGGAACAGTTGCTTTAATAGGAGGAGCTTCTTTATACACAGGTTATGTAATAAGCCAGATTGATTTTAACGAACCAATATTTGACCAAATAGCTGCTATCTTACCTTATAATCCAAAAGAACATTCTGACAACAACCAGACAATTCCTACTTTTTCTGAACCTTTTGCAGATGGTACTATTGTGTCTGATCCTACTCAACCGGTTATACTTACTCCTTCACCAAAAGTGTTGTTAACTTCAACACCAATTGTAACCTTAACACCTACACTTGAAAATACAATAGAAGCATCTTTATGCCCTCCTGAATATTTATGTAATCTTGAGTTTGATTTGGCTTCTTGGATTAACAGTGTTAGAGTTATAGATAATTCTATACTTTTTACAGAAGGAAACAGGTTTGAAGGTATCGAGTATGTGTATGGTGGAATTTTACCAAAAGGAGAAAATCGTGACAACTATTTTCTTTATTTCACTCATTGGGATAAAGCATCGGGTTCTGGGTCAAGCATTAGAGTTGTAGAAAGTGGTAATGGTAATGAGTGGAGTAACGAACGGATTTTATTTGAAAATTCTAACATGACGTCTGTTGTTTATGATGGTACAAAGACCATGAAATTAATGGTATATAAACGAGACAACGGATTTATGGCATATGAATCTACAAATGGTATTGATTTTAATCAAATAGGTGGCCCATATACAAATTGGAGCGATGTTGCTAACTTTTTCTATGATTTCAGGTTAAATAAATATGTTGGATATGTTAAAAGACAAGAAAATATTGAAGGTGTAAGAATAAGAACTGTTGCTAGAGTTGTATCTGATGATTTTATTAATTGGTCTGAACCACAGCTAGTGCTTGTGCCAAACCAAAGTGAGATTGATAAAGAAGGAAAAGACACGCATTTCTATGGTATGGCAGTTACACAAGTTCAGAATGGATATTTAGGTGTTCTTTGGATTTATGAACCAGAATTACGTAACATTAGAGAAGGCGTTGATCGTGTTCATGCTGAAGGTAATGTTCATTTAGAATGGACGTATAGCAGTGACGGTATTAATTGGAACAGAACAGGTAAGTGGGTTCTTAATGGAGAAGGTAATTTCCAACATTATTCTGCAAATCAAATATATAGAATGAACCAAGAACTATGGTTACTATATGGTAAGATAGACCAGCAGCACAGTTATTCTTTGAAAAAATCAAACAGCGAAATCTGGGTTGCAAGGTTACAATCTGATGTTCATGTTGCTTCAAATGTGGAAGAGTATGATCCTGATGAAGCTATACCTTAAATAAAAATGACAAGAAGAAGACGTAGGCGTAGGAAAAAGAAAAATGGTTTAGTAAGATCTCTTGTACTGTTAGGCGGTGCTGTAACTGTTGGCTGGGTCTATGGCACAGTAACTTCTTCAACATCTGTATCACAGAACCAAGCACAAGTTTATGTCACTCCAAGCCCAATTGCTTTTTCAACAGATTTCACATTAGGCACTGTGGTTTCATCTGATATTACAACAACACCTACTTTAGAAGTTCTATTAAATCCTACTCAAGTATATACACCAACGACAGATGTTATGACACCAACGCAAGAAATTTTATTGACATCTACGCAAATGACAACACCTACACCAGAAGCTTCAAAAAAACTAGAGTTGTGGGTAGGAAATCCTGTGGACAAATTAGTCGCAGAATCATTAGACGGTGAATTTTTGTTTAGATTTGGCGTTGTTGGAGATACACAGTATGCAACAAACTCATGCGGCGGTGCTGAAAGATCAAGTTTACCCTCTTTGTTAGCACAGACTAACCCAAATTTAGTAATTCATACTGGTGATTTAATGGACTGGGGATGGTCAGGCGGTGCTTACAGTAGATTTAACCAGTGTTTCACAAATAAACTAAACGGTATACCTTTCTTCCCAACAAGCGGAAACCATGACCAAGCACAAGACGGAATTCTTCAATATAGGTCATTTCTTAGTTCTCTTCTAAGCAACCCTGGACTTGGAGATAATTTTAAGTTGTTCCCTCCTTCAAACACACATGAATCTGGTTCGCCAAGCGATCTTCAGTACGGAACAAACTATGCTTTTAGATACAAAAACACATATTTTATTTCATTTGAACAAGGAAACGAATATTGGAGAAATACACCTGTTGGTTGGGTAAAAAATCATCTTCAACAAGCACGATCAATGGAGGGTATAGAAAACATTATTGTATACATGCACATGCCGTTTTATACAGCTACTATGGGTGAGAGTAAAACTACCAAAGTAAGTAATCTTTATGAAGATTTATTCAGAGAATATGATGTAACAATGGTGTTTTCAGGTCATTTACATTCATATGAAAGGTATGCTGTTCCTGACGATGGGCATAAAACTAAACCCGAAAACGGTGCTGAACAAACTTTTATCTTTCCAAATACCTTCATTCATACTATTGTAACAGGCGGAGGAGGAGGTCCATTAAAAGACTGTAGTTGGGGAATACGTCATCATGAGCAAAGCATAAATTTTTTACAAAAATATGCAAAATGCGGTATTTATCACTTTGTAACTATAGACGTGCATGAAAACGCGTTGATAGGTAATGCTCATCAAGTGAGTGGAAACAACACAACAATTATTGATTCATTCAAAATAACAGATTATTACGAAGAGGTTATTCCCTAGCTCTACCAATTCTTCCTTCTATAACATGACCAACTTTCTCTTTAGTATAGGCTACTGGTTGTGTCAATGCATTATTGGTTTTGCTCAAGTATAACATTCTAAATATTCTTTCTCCCCAGTTTTTAATCCTAATAGGATTAAATATTGTTCCATATAGAATTCTCCCAAGAAATAATCCGTCTAATCCCGCATAAACAGGTTCAACAATATTTTGAACAACTTCTTGTACTGGTTCGTAATTAATTTGTGTAGTTGCTGCACAAGCAACACCAGTAACAATACTAACTAAAGTGTTTTTAAAAGTACGTTTGCCAACCGTTGCAGATGTAGCATAATACCCTGCAGCAAATCCTCCAATCATTTTACCTATTTCTGGTGCTTTATCACCAAAAATAAGAGCTAATGATGCTAACCCTCCTGCAGTAATTACTTCCATGCCAATTTTATAAGGCAACCCTTTATCTTTGAAAAAAACATTTTTGTATGCAATAACAGGCGATTCTAAATCTTGTTCATCATGGGGAGGCATGGTAACTGTCTGAGTTCCCTTAGATGCTTGAATTATTGCGTATCCTTGACCATTAACATTCACTTTTTGAACAGGTCCAAATAATAATGGCTGATCAGATAACTTACTGACAATAAAATTAAAGTTTGCCAAAAGAAAATTAGAAATATTAAAATTTCTTTCAAATCTTCGCAAATTATATGTCCCAATATATCCTTTGAATCTCCCTCGTTCACAAGTTAATGCACCATCTCCATCTAAAGGCACTAACAAATAGTTTGCTGGTTGTTGAAAAGTAATTGTTGCACTAGCTCCTTGTCCTGACGGATATAAGTTTGTAGCTATCCCTTTTTCATGCCCAGCTGCAATTCGCTCAGCTCTTGAAAAAAAATCAAAACGACGTATTTCAGGTGAAAACCTATCGATTGTATCAACTATAAGTAACCCGTCTTGTAATTTATCACCAAGATCTCCTGGTAGATGAATAACAAAATTATTAGGTGCTGTTCCTGAAACAATAATTTGATGTTGGTCAAGCTGAGTGGCAACTGTTACTCCTGTCCCTGGTATTTGTAAAGCATGACCGTCAAGACGCATATCCTCAACTCTTGCTGATGCATTTACCGGAATTTCATCTCGGACAGATTGTTGTACTACGTGGTGATGTTCTTCTCCTGGTTCAACTTCAAATGCTTGTGCTTGTTGAGGTTGTTCAGTGACATTATCAACTTTAGAAAAGTTTTGTTGTTGTCTCCATGTTTCGTATGGTGTAGCCAAGTCTACGTGTTGTGCTAAAACAGCCAACAAAGAATCTCCGTGTCTTAGATGTGCATCTCTATAATCAAAATTACCATGTAAAACATAAAGAAGAGAATCATACTGATCAATTTCTTTTCTTAAAACGCGTACTTCATCATAAACAATTAAAGGAATTATGTCTTGCGTAGCTTCAAAAACCTCTGCGACTAATTCGTGTGCGTTAACCATATCACCAATTGTTCTGTAAATTTTTTTTGACTGTTCTTCGGTTATTGGCTGTGCATCAGTTCGATTATACCATATAAGAATACAGTCTCTAACAAACTGATCAAGATCTGCATCATCCATTAATCTTTTCTTTTTCGTCATTCTTCAATAGGGAAAAAACATTTTATATTTAAGTTTATGCACCGATACCTTTATTTATCATTTAAGTTTTATCTCAGGTTAAAGGTGATTTAATCATGGTCAAAGAATTAAAATTAAAAGTTGCAGAAGCAATTCAGGATGATGTTAACAAAGGTATTGTAAGAATTGATAGTAGTTTTATGCACGAGCTCGGTATAAGGCCTGGCGATATAATTGAAATTAAGGGCGAAAGAAAAACTGTTGCAATCACAGACAGAGCATATCCTGGTGATATTGGATTAAACATTATTAGGATGGACGGTCTTATAAGAAGGAATGCAAAAGCAGGCATTGGCGAAATTGTATCAATAAAAAAAGGTAATGTTATTGAAGCTAAGAAAGTCATGATTGCACCTCAAAGAAAAGGTATTGTTATTAGAGCAAATCCTGTAATTTTCAAGCAAGGATTGTTAGGAAGAGCTGTAACAAAAGGTGATATTGTATCATTAGGCGGCACAAAAAGAAGACGGTCTGCAATGTCTTCAAACCCAACATTTGGTGATGATTTCTTTAACATGTTAGACGAAAGTTTAATGGGTTTTGGATTAGGCGATTTGAAATTTGTTGTTGTTAGTACAGACCCTAAACAAGCTGTTTTAATAACTGAACAAACTGCAGTTAAGTTTAACCCTGAAGCAACTGAAGTTGACGAAGAAAAAGTTCTGGAAGTTACGTATGAAGATATTGGAGGATTACAAGAAGAAATTACCAAAATAAGAGAGATGGTTGAATTACCATTAAAACATCCTGAGATATTTGAAGCTCTTGGTATAGAGCCACCTAAAGGTGTTCTGTTACACGGTCCTCCAGGTACTGGTAAAACTTTACTTGCAAAAGCTGTTGCTAATGAAACACATGCTAATTTCATTTTAATAAACGGTCCAGAAATTATGTCAAAATATTATGGTCAAAGTGAAGAAAACCTAAGAAAAAAGTTTGAAGAAGCTGAGAAAAACGCGCCATCTATAATTTTTATTGATGAAATTGATGCAATTGCTTCAAAAAGAGAAGAAAGCAGAGGAGAAGTTGAGAGAAGAGTAGTTGCACAGATGCTTGCTTTAATGGACGGTCTGAAAAGTAGAGGGAAAGTTGTTGTGATTGGTGCAACAAACATTCCAAATGAGTTAGACCCTGCGTTAAGACGGCCTGGTAGATTTGACCGAGAACTTGAAATTGGCGTTCCTGATGTAGAAGGAAGATTGAACATCTTAAAAATTCATACAAGGAACATGCCATTATCAAAAGGTGTTAGTTTAAAACAATTTGCTGAGATAACGCATGGTTTTGTTGGTGCAGACTTATCTGCATTAGCAAAAGAAGCTGCAATGACATTACTAAGACGTATATATCCTGACATGAAACTTGAAGAAGACCAGCCTATTCCTACGGAAGTTCTTGAAAAATTAATCGTAGCTAAAAAAGATTTTATTGAAGCTTTGAAAGTCGTGAGACCGAGTGCGTTACGAGAAGTTTTGATTGAAGTTCCTAATGTAAAATGGGGCGATATTGGCGGTCTTGATACTGTAAGGCAAGAATTAGTAGAAGCTGTTGAATGGCCATTGAAACATCCACAAATCTTTACAAGGATGGGTATTAAACCTCCAAAAGGTATTTTGTTATACGGACCTCCAGGTTCTGGTAAAACACTATTAGCGAAAGCTGTTGCTAATGAAAGCAAATCTAATTTCATATTAGTTAAAGGCCCTGAACTGTTAAGTAAATGGGTCGGTGAATCTGAAAAAGCTGTCAGAAAAATATTTGAGAAAGCTAGACAAACAAGTCCAACGATCATCTTCTTTGATGAAATTGATTCATTAGCTCCAAGAAGAGGTGCTGGTTCAGATAGTCATGTGACAGAAAGAGTTGTTAACCAGCTACTGACAGAAATGGACGGGTTAATAGAACTTGACGATATTGTGATATTAGCAGCAACTAACAGGCCAGACATTGTAGACACTGCACTATTACGTCCTGGTAGGTTTGACAGGATTGTTTTAGTTCCCGCACCGACTGAAAAAGCGCGTGAAGAAATCTTTAAAATCCATATAAAAGGCATGCCAATAACAAAAGATGTGAAAATCAAAGAACTTGCTAAAGAAACAGATGGTTACGTTGGCGCGGACATTGAAGCAGTATGCAGAGAATCTGCAATGCTAGCATTACGAAAAGACATGGATGCTAAAAAGATCAATAAAAAACATTTTGAAGATGCTTTGAAAAAAGTTTCTCCGAGCGTGACAAAAGACGTTGCTGAAGCGTATAAAGACTTACTTAAACAATTTAAAGCTGCGCGCGGAAAAGAAATGAAAGAAAATAGGCCGGTTTATTACGGCTAATTATTTTATTCTTTTTTATTTAAGACAACATATAAAAACAATTGGTTCTTTACGTTGATTTAGATGAAATCTCCTGATAAGTTACTGTTTGGTACTGCAGGCATTCCTTTATCCACTACAATTCCAAATACTCCAAACGGAATTTCAAGAGTAAGAGAACTTGGCCTGGATTGCATGGAACTTGAGTTTGTAAGAAGTGTTAACATAAGTAAAGAAAAAGCACCTTTAGTTAAAAAAAGAGCAGAGAAAGAAAACATTTTCTTAACCTGCCATGCTCCTTATTACATTAACCTGAATGCAATTGAACCTGCAAAAAAATATGCAAGCATGCACAGGATTGAAAAATCTGCTGAAATCTTACATGAGTGTGGTGGTTGGTCATTATGTTTTCACCCAGGTTTTTATTTAAAACAAGAGCCAAGTAAAGTATATGAAAATATAAAAGAAGGGATTAAGAAAATTAAAGAAAATTTGGATAACAAAGGGATTGATGTCTGGATACGGCCAGAAACTACAGGTAAGGCAACACAGTTCGGTAGTTACCTTGAACTATTAAAAATGAGCCAGGAACTTGAAAAAGTAATGCCTGTCTTTGATTTCTCGCACATACATGCTAGAACAAGTAAATACAACACTGAAGATGAATTCAGACAAATATTACTAGATATTGAATCATACCTCGGTAAAGATGGTTTGGATAACATGCACATTCACCTCTCGGGTATTAATTATGGTGAAAAAGGCGAAAGAAATCATTTAATACTTGAAGAATCTGACATGAACTACCAAGATTTGTTAAAAATCTGGAAAGAATTCAAAATAAAAGGCTGTGTTATCGCAGAAAGTCCGAACATTGAAGAAGATGCTTTATTAATGCAAAATTACTATACCACTCTATAAATAACAAGTTTTTTAAATTCTTATTTAATCCTTGAGTTCAGTGATGATCAATGGAAGAATGTATATCATGTAAAACAAAAATAACTAACCAGAAAGGCACTGCTAAGTTCATGTGCCCGAAATGCGGTAAATATCAAATAGTTAGATGTTTAACCTGTAGAAAAACAGTGGCAAAATATACCTGTCCTACATGCAATTTTAACGGCCCGAATTAAACTACAACATATTCCCATACTTTTGTCTGATAATAACTCTATTTCTCTAATTTATTTGATTTTTGTTCTTGTTGAAATCAACTATCAAATTATGTTTTTATAACTCCACTGGACAAAAAACCCACTGGACATTCTTGTGTGAAGTATATAAATAAAAACAATTACATAGATTGAATAGGGTTTTATCAAGATTCAAATGAAATTTGGAAAAAAGAGTAAAAGATCAACAAAAAAGGGAACATATCATTTAAGAGATTTGAAAAGCTCCTTAAATTTGAACAATACGGAATCCATTTATGTTGAGTTCAAACCTCCACTTAAAAAAATAATATTTAAAAGTGCACTTAACACCTTTGAGACAATAACAAACTTGTCTCGGATTTCTAATATTAGTTTTACTCAACTTTGGGATCAATTCACAAGAGTCCCTTTTTCATTATCAAATCTTCAGAAGATATCGAATCTTTTGGTAAATGCGGGATGTGGTACTTTCACATTATTGAATTTAGAAAAAAACATATATTATATAAAAAGTGGTGGTTCTCATTCACAAAAAATATATTATCCTGTTTTTCCCATAAGTTTCAATACAAAAGAAGGTATGAGATTTTTAAGTCATCTTTATCATGACGGTTGCATTGGAAAAGACAACAAACAACCTAGATATGTAAATAAATCAAAACCTGAATGTTCGGAATTTCTTAGTGACTCTCAAATATTATTTGGGAAATTTAAAAGAGAAATTAAAAAAGACAAAAAAGGTATCTATCGCATAACTTTGCCAACCATAGTAGGTGAGATAATGATCTCCATAGGTTATACTCCTGGATACAAAATAAAAATCCATTTTCAACCATTCAGTTTCCTAGAAAAAATTGATGACAAAGAATTAATTTCTGAGTTTCTTGCAAAAGCTTTCAATGACGATGGATGTGTTGGAAAAAGGGAGATAACATTAGAACAAGCATCCTTAATAAAGAATGGTACTCCTGCTCCTTCAGGCATTCTGGAAATCGACAAGCTACTTCTAAACAAGTTGGGTATTAAAGTTCAAGGTCCTTATTTAACAAACACATATATGAACAGATATGGTAAATGTTCTAAATATATTATCCGAATAACTTCAAAACCAAACTTAAAATTATTTAATAAACATATTAAACTGATGGATTACAAAAGAAAAAAACTGGAATCATATTTAGACCAATAACTTTTTAAAAAGATAGATTTAAATAACTCTATTTAATCCCTTTAACAAAATGGCAGACGTTGTAGTAACTATGAAAATAATGCCTGATTCTCCTGAAATTGACTTAGCAAAAGTTGAATCAGAAGCTCTTGACAAAATTAAGTCTTTCACAGAAATGGACAATTATAAAACTGAACAAGAACCTGTTGCTTTTGGTCTAAAAGCAGTGAAAATATTGTTTGTTATGGATGAAGCTAAAGGTGCAACTGATCCTTTAGAAGAAGACGTTAATAGTATTGAAGGAGTTAATTCTGTTGAAATAACAGATGTTAGAAGAGCTATTGGATAATTATTCTTATTAGAATTATTTTTTCAAAATATTTTATAAATCATTAAGGGATTTCTAGGTAAAAATGCTTAATTACTGTTTAATAAATTCTAAAATGTTAATGATGTGTTGAAGCATTCAGTGATTTTCTTAATTTCTTTAAAAAATATTAAAGGTGATTAATATGTCTACTAAAAAAATAAAAAATTAGATATTCAAACAAAATTTGTACACGCTGGCCAAAGGCCAGATCCAACAACACACAGTCAGTTAACTGAAGAACACTTGATATTTGGTGGAATAAAACCTGAATTAATTAGATTGTCAATAGGGATTGAACATTCAAAAGACATTATTAAAGATATAAATCATGCATTAAAAAAATCACAATGACTAACGAAATAAAAATTGGCATAATTAATTTAATGCCGAAAGCTGAGGAATATGAACATAACTTACTAGTACCTTTAAACAAATCCTCACTCAAAGTTACACTTGTATTTATCAGATTAAAGAATCATTGTTATTCAAGCAGTAATAAAGAGCATTTAAAAAAATGCTACAAGTATTTTGAAGATGTTAAAGATAAACTACAAGGACTCATACTTTCACCTGCTCCTGTTGAAGAAATTCCGTTTGAAAAAATCACATATTGGGAAGAGCTAAAAAAAATACTTGGTTATGCAAGAAAAAATTATGCTTCAACTTTAGGACTTTGCTGGGGCGGCCTTGCTTTGGCAAAATTGCTTGACATAAAAAAGACTATGTTTAAAAAAAAATTATTCGGTATTTATAAAACAACCAAACTTGATTCAAAACACATTATTATGAGAGATTTGGATGATGAATTTTATTGTCCACATAGTAGACATGCTGGAATAAATGATAATCTTCTTGAACAAACAAGCAATAAAGGCATAATTAACCTATTGGCTTATTCACAGGATGCGGGCTATTATATTTTTGAAAGTTGTGATAAAAAATTTTTAATCAATTTAGGTCATCCTGAATATCATACAACCAGGCTTGTGGAAGAATATATAAGAGACAAAAATAAAGGACGGACAGATGTACGCCCTCCTGAAAATTTACACATTGACTCTCCTGTTAATAACTGGAAACTAAATGGTCAAGAATTCTTTGGTGGTTGGACTAAATCAATTTTTGAAGCTGGGTCCTAACCCCCCAGCCCAGGAAATGTGTTCTAGTTGTATTTTTATTCAATATGGTTTCAATTTTTGGAACTTCTTTACCTTTTAATTTAGCTATTTTATGTAAATCATAGAATCCAACAGTACCAATTTTACATTCTTCTTTAATAATTGAAACCAAATCACTCAGTTTTTTATTACTTTTATCACAATTCTTATACATTTTGCTAACTAATTTCTTGTCCCATAATTGTTCTGCCCACAAAGGTCCTGTGTATTGATAATTTTTCTTATAGTTATGCTCAGAAACTTCTCTTTTCATTGTTTTTGGATTATACAACAAATATTTGTGGTTTTTTAACAATGAATCAACTTTTTGTTTTCCTTTCTCGCACCTGAAAAATAACCTGTAATAATGGTCTTTTGAATAACTAAATATTGGTGTTAGTGCTTTATCATTCTGAGCACCTATCAACTGCACTTTCCTGATCAATATTCTAATACCAATTTCATGCATTAACTCGTTTCTCATAGGTTTAGCCCAGTATTTTCTTATGCATGCCTTTTCCGAACTTCCTGCTAACGCTGCTGTGTCTGTGGCTGTTACTGCCAAAATCCCTTTTCTAGCCAACCTCGTAATAGAATTTTCTAAAAAAGGATTTGGAGTACCAAAAGGATCAATATCAATATAATCAAAACCTTTACTTTGTAACAAGAATAAGTTAGCATCTGCGTTATACAACTTTATCCTTTTATCTTTTTCTAAATTATTTAATTTAAGGTTTTTCTTAATGTCTGATAAAGTTTTATAATCATTAAATGCAATTGATTTAATTTTATTTTTACTAAGTTCTTTAAGAAACCTTATCCCACGAACACCTGACCCTGCTAATGGAAGTGCTATTTGCATGTTTTTGTCTGGAATAGAATTAAGTAGCAAAACAGAAATATCTCTGTTAAGTTTCATGATTGGATTGTAAAATACTGGGAGTTTTTTAGAAATTTTTTTTTCTTTTACAATGTTTAAGTTAATAGATTCTTCAGTAACGACCATATATAAAAAAAGAAAAAGGATTTAGTTTATTAATATACTTCTAACCAAGTATGTGTTTTTTCTCTAACATCATTGTTTCGTAGAGTAACAATAACTGGGTAATAATCTGGTTCAGTGTCGTGTGGTATTTCAACTATTATGTATACTCGTCCAGATGTTTTTGACCTCAAATTAAAGTCTCCTGACTTATGATAAACATCTAAATCTGGTATGTATGCTGTTGCTTTAAGATCTTTAACCTTTGAATTACCATGGTTAAAAAAAGTTACTAAAATGTTGCCTTCCTTTGCCTCTAATCTATCTGGATAAATATGACCAACATATCCTGCTGAAACACTTGCAATAACCAAGATAAACAATGATATTGTTGTTAATAATTTCTTCATATACCTCTCCTCCAATTTATGAACTATTCAAAAGTAGTAATTATATTTAAAGTTATTGAATTTTGGTTGTCACTGGACACTTTCAAATGTTACATTTGTCCTCTGCTAGCTGCTATCAAACATCCACTGGACACACTAGACATTCTTGTGTGAGGTATTTAAATGGTTATTTCTTTATTACTCATTTACAAATCCAAAATAAGCATAATAATCGTGATTTAAATGAATAATGGAAAAAATATTGTAAATATCTCAGATAGTCCGTTTTCTAAGATTATTGCTAAGAAAAATTATATCAAATATGTAATCAAAATAGCAAAAGTAAAAACAAAATCAAGTTTAAATACTCCTATCTCGAAAAATATAGGTATAGAGTTAAGAACCTGGAAAAAATTTATCAATCAAAAATATATCAAGTCTTTAACATTTCAAAGAATTGGAAATTTCTGTAATTTTTCAATTTCTAAAATAACAAAAGGCATCAAATTTATTGATGAAATCAAAGATCCAAAATTGCCTTTGAATTTTAATTGTAATGCTGGTGTAAGATTATTTGTTGGAATGATTAACGAAGGACGAATAAGACATAGAATTGTTGAATATACAAATAAAGACCATGAAATATTGGACATTATAAGAGTAAATTCAAAAAAGTTAATAGGAAATATTACGCTAAAAGAAAGAATTGATACGAGAGACCAAACAAGATGTTTATATTTCCCACTTATATTTGCAAAGCATTTTATAAAAAATAGGATTTATGGAAATAAAAACAGTGCAGATTTAAAGATTCCTAATTACATTTTAAATAATAAACAATTCCATAAGATATGGTGGCAAGCAAACATAAGTGAAGAAGCATCAATTTATGCCTTTGTCACAAAAGTTAAAAACAAATATTATCTTAGTCCTAGAATACAATTGAATAGAAATAATTCAGTCAAAATTGGTCTTAAACATAAGAAAATGAGAAAAGTATATTATAAACAGGATTTAGATAAACATTGCTTAAGTAGTCTTAATTCAAATGTACCTGAATTGACTAAAAACGAAGTGCAAATACTAAAAAGTTTTGGTATCATTGTTCAACCTTATTTTTCAAAAGTATATGTTAGTTCTCTTGGAAAAATAACTGCTACATACACTATCTTAATTACTAGACTTAAGGACTTAATGACATTCTACTCGAAAATTGGTTTTGAATTAAAAAGACATGAAAACCAACTTAAATTATTATTAAAGTGTAGAGGAGCACTCTCAAAACAATCATTAAAAGATATATTAATAAATTTTTATAAATTCATACCTAGATATAAAAGAGGTAATTTAAAAATAAAAACTAATAAATGGTTATCAAATAAAGATAAGAGATTATTAATTTAAGATGCTAAGAAAAGTCATTTGTGGATTAATTGGTCATGTGGATCATGGAAAAACAAAGTTACTTGATAAGATTAGAGGGAGTGCTGTTCAATTAGGCGAATCTGGAGGCATTACCCAAGCAATAGGTGCTTCAATTATTCCAATTGAAACTATAAAAAATATTTGTGGACAATTGCTAAAGCAAATTAAAATTACTGTGCCTGGATTGTTACTTCTGGACACGCCAGGTCACGCAGCTTTTACAACATTAAGAAAACGTGGTGGTAACATTGCAGATATTGCCATATTGGTCATTGATATTAATGAAGGCCTAAAACCACAGACATTTGAAAGTATTGAAATCCTAAAAAACAGCAAAACACCGTTTGTGATTGCAGCTAACAAAATCGATCTTATACCAGGATATAGGCAAACTGAAAAATTTCTAATAAAAAATCTGAACAACCAAGATCCTTTTGTCCAGGAAAATATCGAAACTAAACTGTATGAGATTGTAGCTAAACTATCAGAATTAGGTTTTGAATCTGAACGATTTGACAGAATTGAAGATCACACTAAACAAGTTGCAATCATACCTACTTCAGCAATAAATGGAGACGGCATTCCTGAACTATTAATGGTATTGATTGGATTAGCACAAAAATATCTTGAAGAATCTTTAAAATTACATGTTAAAGGAAACGCAAAAGGCACTGTTCTAGAAGTTAAAGAATCCACAGGGCTAGGAAAAACTTTGGATGTTATTATTTACGATGGAATTCTGAACACAAATGATAAATTAATAATTGGAGGATTAGAAAAACCTATTGAAACAAGAGTTAAGGCATTGTTATGTCCATTACCACTAAAAGAAATGCGTGACAAAAAAACTAAGTTTAAAAGAGAAAAACAAGTTGTTGCTGCAACAGGTGTAAAAATTAGCGCCCCAGATGTTGAAGAAGTTATTGCAGGTATGCCTTTGCAAAGTTACACAAAAGATATTAAAAACAAAGTTATCGACGAAATTCAAAAAGAAGTCCAAGAAGTAATGATAGAAACTGAAAGTTCTGGAGTAATAATAAAAGCAGATACGCTTGGATCATTAGAAGCATTAACTTTTTTATTAAAAGAAAAAAATATACCTGTCAGAAAAGCAAGTATAGGCATTATTACTAAAAAAGATATTGTTGACGCAGAGTCTAACTTTGAAAAGGATCCGTTGCAAGCTGTTATATTAGGGTTTAATGTAGAGAGAGAACAAGGCATAGTTGGAAGTGAGAAAGTTAAAATAATTACTTCAGACATCATTTATAAAATAATTGAAGAATTAGAGCAATGGCAAGAGCAACAAAAAGCTTTGTTAGAAGCAAAAGCATTAGATGAATTAGTAAGACCGTGTAAGTTTGAATTTATGTTTAATCATACTTTCAGGCAAAATAACCCTGCCATAATTGGCTGTGATATTCTAGAAGGTAAGATTCAGACAGGCACGAGAGTAATGAAAGACGGCAAAGCATTGGGTACTGTTAAAAGCATGCAACTTGAAAAAGAAAATGTTCAGTCCGCAACAAAAGGTAAACAGTTAGCAATTTCTATCACTGATGTTACTGTAGGCAGACAAATAAAAGAACGAGATATTCTATATAGTTATATTCCTGAAGATGATTTTAGAAAACTGAAAAAATTAATGAAATTCTTAAGCAAAGGTGAGATTGAAGTTTTGAAAACTATTGCTGGTATGATGCGGAAAGAAAACCCTGTTTGGGGGATTTAACAGATTTTTTTCTTCTAAGATGTATTACAAAACCTGTTAAATTTAAACCTACAAGAATTATTACAAAAATACCTAATAAGAACACTACAGTGATATCAGAACTACTATTAGTTCCTGTCACCATACCTGTTATTGCTTGCATACTTGTGCTTTGTTTCAGATCTTTGGCACTAACTTGAATTCCTACTATGTTAAGAACAGGTTTAATGACCTTGACTCTTACTGGACTTTCTAAGATTGTTGTTTGAGCTGTTTCTGTGTTACCTATTTCATCGTATTTGTCAGTTGGTGTTACTGAACATCTAATGTTATCATTATCTATTATATCAGTAAGATATTTGCTTGTTTCTTCTAATAATACATTATTTTTATACCATTTATACACAAATGTAACTGTCTCAGGAGACTCGTCCTCAACAATCGCATTACACTCTAACATAGAATCATAATAAGGTTCTTCAGGCAATATGTTCAAAGAAGTAATTCTTGGTGCTCGATTAACAACAGTTAACTTAACTTTCCCATACTGAACAGACTCTGCTATTACTATATTAAGAGAGAACAACAAAATTAATAATAACAGCAGCTTTTTCATAATATAAATAACCTTTTGTAAGTTTTTAAATTTAATCAAAAAAATGCAACAACTTAAAATATTAAATTCAAAAGAAAAAAAAAGAATTGAAAAACTAATTAATGAACAGTTTAATTGTGATTTTAGTTTCAATTATGAAGTTTTTATGAACACTAAAAACAAACTGTTTATCCTAAATAAAGACGTTTCGAAAGTTAACCTGGATGAGTTAAGAGTTAATTCATTAGGACTCTATTTTGGTGTTGTATATGATAAAAAAGAAGTTAGGTTGAGTATTGAAGGTTCACAAATAATAGGTCCGATTGCTAAAAAGAATGTTCTTGAATTAAAGTATACAGAAACTAAGAGATGGATGAGTGGTGAAGATTTCGAGGTAAAATCTAACTTAAACGGGTTCGTTATAATCAAAAACAAAGAAGATTACCTTGGTTGCGGTAAGATTTCTAATAAAAAATTGTTTAATTATGTACAGAAGGAGAGGAGATCTTCCAATTAGTTAAAGTACAACTTGGTTCGGAGAAAGTACCATTTGTAATGCATAATACTCTTGAGGTGTAATTACTTTTCTTTCCTCAAGTAAGAAGTCTTTTATCGCTTCTCTCTCTCTGATATAGCTCCTGTGTGTTTGTTCTTCTAAACAAAATGATCTTGCGTCATCTACATTTGTTTTGTAAACTACTTCTGCAGAGCCAGGTAAGCCCAATACAGTTGTATTCAAGGCACCATATCCATTTGGTTTACGTCTATCACCCATACGATATTGAAAATTCTTCTTATTTGTCCAGTCAGATATTAGTCCAAACTCTGATGATCTTGGTATTACCAATTCACGGTTTCCTTGAATCAATTCAATTAATTCACCTGTATCCAAACCATGGTGATAAGCGAACAAAGCTAAGGCAATCTCTTCGCCTTTCTTATCTCTTACAGGTAGATTATCATCATCTGTAATTGGACCTATGTGTTCGCTCCAAGTCAAAAAGGTTGCACGACGCAGATCTCTTAAATCTCTTCTTTCATATTCACCAGATTTTCCTTTAATACCTCTTTCTCTTAAATATTCTCTAAGATCTTTTTCATCATGTGTAACTATTTCATCAAAATATGTGGTAATCAAGAGCTTTGGAACAAAAGATACTCCTTTCCAACCCCAAGCACCATATCCTATAGGTAGAGATATGAAATCTGAAACTAATCTTTCAAGTTCTTTGATAAAACTTGGAAAGTTTCCTGGTGTGCATAAATAGGGTTTAAAAACAGAATTTCCATTCAAAAATCCCACTCTCTCTGGACTAATTAAATCTCCAATATTCAAAGTTCGCTCAACAGTAGCATAAAACGCATCGTATAATATGTCATAACTTCTTCCTTCACCTATATTAATTATCTGTTCAAGTTCTCTACATAAAGCAGTTATTTTTGAATTTGAAATTGTGCCTTTGTTCCCACTGTATACCGTTGATCTTGCTAAATTTTTTACAAGTGACCTAATTATCTTTTCTTTTTTGTATTCAGTAAGCCTAGGTGTAAACATAACTGCCTCACCAACTTGCAAAAGAATTTGTCGTTTACCATCAGGGCCTAATAAATATCCTTGATCATCAAAAGTCTCATCATGGTGTGAATAAATTAAGTCTGCATAATTAATTGCACGCCCTGTTTCTTGTATCCTCTGTTCAAGTAAAATATTTAATTTAGGCACATTACCAAACTTATCCACAGGTATCATCAATCGAGATTGTTCTTCAAAATGTCCGTTTGCTTTTGACATCCCTAAAACTGTAATATATCTTATAGTTTCAACCTGTCCCTTTGAGAAACCTCGTTTTGAGCTGAAAAAACCTTTACTAGATTCTGCAAGATCTCTAAAAAAATTCCTACCATCTTTTCTGTACCTTAAAAAAGCATCTGCAAATAACCTACACAACACATACTGATCAGATGTATCATCTGACACAAAAACTCTTTTTCGTAACTCTGTTTCAAGTTCAGACGCATCCTCTCCTATTTTACGTAGTTCTAGTATGTTTTCAATTACTTGTTGCTCATTTGAAAGAATTTCATCAAGTGCATGAGGTAAATCATCAATTAATTGAAAAAGAGGATCTTCTCTACTGTATATAGGAATATATCTAGGTAATAAAGAGGGATCAAATCTTGATTTAATTGAGTGTAACATTTTTTTGATATTTTTGGCTCTGACTTCCACAAACATTCCAACCAAGATATTGAATCAAGATTTTTTTCATGGAAGGCAGAGAAACTGATGTATCTAGCACACTAGCAGATACAACGTATTAATAATATTCCTTCCTAACATTTTTACTTAGGGTAGAATTAGTTATATTTAAATATTACTGTTCCAAATCTCATCCCCAACATAATGTAGATTCTTAATAACCTTCCCAGAATCTAATGAAGTCATTTCAACAGTAGAAAATATAGCAATTCCAACTGCCAATTTCTTACTATGTGTTTCGTCAATAATAACTATTAGCTCGTTTTTCTCAATGTTTTCTTCAATGTTAGTTATACCCGGCCGCATCACGTCTGCGCCTTTCACAACAAATTTAACAGCCCCCATGTCAACTGTTATTTTCTTAAGAACGTCTTGTTCAAAAAGTAATTTCAATGTTGGTACTAATCTATTCTCAAAGTAAAAAAACAACGGTTCATTATTGACTAAAATCAAATTGTTTTGTTTCTCATACCTATCTTTCTTGTTCAATGTTAAAGAAAATTGTTCATTTACTATCTTGATAAACTCCTTAACTTCCTTATTTTTCATAGTTTTCTTCATTTTTGAATTGTGTAAGTGTCGGTCATCTCCTTACTTTAGTGTAGAATGACCTGTGACTACACTGAATTATCTAATTTAATCCAATTATTTCAACTATTCCTCTTACATTAGAATCTTTCAACTTATCAACCAAATCTCTATTCACATCAATTGCTGCTTTATCTGCTTTAATGCCCAATGTTCTTTTTGAAACAAAGTCTGTTTTCCTGATTACAATTTCACGTTTATCATCAAAATCTTTGTTAATTTCTGCTGTTATTTCTTCTTTCAGATCATCAACTGTAATTATTACTTTAATTTTAGAACATTGCTTAACCAATTCCATTAATTCATTATGATCAAAATCAGCATTAACACCAAGGATACAATCTCCTTTCAAGCTTAACTCTGTATCTTTAGTAAACTCAATTGTATTCCTATGCGTACTTAAAACATTTTCATGTCCAGAAATATTAAACTGCATTTATTTTCTTGATTCTTTATCAACTAAATCTTCGATTGGTTTTTTTTGATCTTTTGCAGCTTTGTCAGCCATTTCTTGTAAATCAACGCCTAACTCTTTAAGAGCTTTGACATGCATTTGCATTAATTGTTCAACAATACCAACTAATTTCATTAGTTCTTGTCTTTCCTTAGCTAATGTTGATAATGCACCTTTATGAAAACCTACTTGTTCGTCTTTTGAAACATCTTCTTCAGCCATGATTAAATCACCTTATATTTGGATTAAAACCTCTCTTTATTTAATTATTTCTTTTTTTATCTTATCAAAATCTAATTTAAGATCGTGTTTTTTAAAAAACCTAACAATGTTTTTCAAATCTCTATCAAAATATTCCTTTGCATTCTGGTCCTTAACACTTGTTGCTTGTGAAAAATCAATAAAGTAAGGCTTGTCATTATGATTAAGAATATTGAATTCTGATAAATCTGCGTGAACAATGCCTAATTCATACAGATCCTTAACAGAGGTTAAGATATCATCAGCAAATCTTTTCAAATCCTTTGGAATCTTATCCTTTAATTGTAGAGCAGGTTTATCTCCTCCTATTAATTCCATGACAAGCACATTTTTTAGGAAAGCAATTGGTTTTGGCACAAGAATTTTTTCCCGAGCAATCATTAAGTTTCTATACTCACGCTGCACCCAATTAAAGATTACCAATCTTCTTTGATTTCTTAGTTTTACAAATCTTGGGTCTGACTGTATATAAGAATACATCTTGTTAAAGTTACATGAGTGTAACCTGTATATCTTAACAATAACATACTCTTTATCCTTTGTATCTGCTAAAAATATATTAGATTCTTTGCCAATCATGACAGGACTAAGTAGATCATCAAAATGTCCTTGTGAACTTAGTTTAAAAAGGGTTTTCAAAGTAAACTCGTCAAATACATTCTTATAAATCTTGAATTTCTGAGGGCTTTTTTTAACCATTTATCAGAATAGAAGAACAATAAGATTTATAAATTTACAGAATTAGCTTCATCTAAGCTTGGCCTTTAGCACCTGGAGACAAAGGGGCTCACTTATATCCAAAGGACTGTGTCCAACAAATATTTGTTACCTCAGTCTTCAGCTAAGAAAGGCTAAAGCTAAGTTCTTACATTAATTTAAGAAAAAAAATAATTCTAATCGTCTTCAGGGTTATACGCTGGCACAGCAGACTTGTTAATAATCATAATGTCTCCTATACTTTTCACAAGTGGATGAGGCACAACAACGCCTTTTGCACTTCCTAATACTGTTGTTAAGAAAGAATTTCTTGTGGCTTTTACTCTCCAGCCAAAGATTTTATTAGTTGTAACAATCATTTCTTCAACATCACCAAAATAATCTCCTTCATCTGTGAAAACTTTCATATCATAACATTCTGAAATTCTTTTCATTTTTAACATGAGCATCCCTCCTAATATGATATATTTAATTTATTATCACATTTAAATAGTTTTTTATATTTCTCAGATTAAAATGATTGTAATTGTATCTGGAACACCAGCCACAGGTAAGACTGTTTTTGCTAAAAAACTTGCTAAAGAAAAGAAACTGAAATATGTTGATGTAAATCAGTTGGTAAAAGAGCATAAATTATCCGAAGGATACGATAAAGAAAAGGAAACAGAGTTAATTGATGTAGAAAAACTAAACAAAGTTCTTATAAGTATAATAAAAAAACAAGATAATTTAGTTATTGACTCTCATTTATCACATTATTTGCCAAAAAAATATGTTGATAAATGCTGCATCACAAAATGCGAGTTAAAAGAATTAAAAAAAAGGTTAGAAAAACGAGGATATTCTAAAGAAAAAGTAAGAGAAAACTTAGATGCAGAGATCTTTGACACGTGCAGAATCGAAGCTTTAGAAGCTAGACATGATGTTGAGGTTATTAATACTGATTAGCCACAAGTACCACATGAAGTACTTGAACAACTACCGCAAGAATTACCTGAACTATTAGATTCTTTAGAAACAAAATTTGCACCAAACAATTGGTATAACTTATTATGGCCGCAATGTTCACATTTAAGCGAGATTTCTTGTTTAGATTTGTTAGAATATGAACAAATTATACAAGTATTTTTCTTACATTTTTCGCATTTGTAAACGTATTTTGGCATTTTATTCTGAGAAAAATAATTGATTTAAAAAAATTATTCTAAAACTTCAATATTGTCTATCTTCCCATCCCCACTTAAATCAAAGCCTTGAACAATTGAATAAAACTCTTTTTGGCCAGTGTATCTGTTAATAACTTGTTTTGTGTGTCTTGTGAATGCTAATACTGCTGCTTTAGTACCAATAAATCTTATGCCTGCAATCACTAATATGAAGTGTTCTGGGCTATACGGGTTCGGTATTTTACAAACCATGCCAACACTTTCTTCTGTATATGTTTTTGTTTTAGATATTAATCCCCAAGGTTTTTCATCTGAAAATTTTACAGGCAAGAAGTCATTTATTTTTGCAACTAACAAATTAGTTACTGGCCCACCTACTAAAATCAAGTTCTTGCTTTCTTTAAGATTAACATCGACATCAAGTTTTGTTGAAAATTCTCTATCCAGTTGAGAAAAATTGCCTAAAAATAGCGCTAAATCAATTGCATAATGTCCATCTCTGGCTCTTGCTTTATGTGGTCCGTGTGGATCTGGACTCCCAACAATAATACTTGAATTAAGTTTGCTTTCTTTAACTAATGGATTTAAAAAATTTGAAACAGATTCATCTTTTTTCTTAAGCAAATTGCTAATGCTTTTCCAATCTTTTGACAAAGTAAAAGCAAAATTAAGTAATTTTGGTGATAATTTCTTGGCAATTGTTCCACGGATTTCTTGTTTTTCAACAACTTCTAAAATACCTGAATTAGTCATCTGTTTAATATGATAGTAAACTTTTTGCTCATGCATTTTAAGCTCTTTAGCTAACTCTGCTGGATACATTGGTGTTTTTGCCAGTACTTCTAGAATCTGGAGCCTAATTGGATGATCTATTATTTTCAATGCGCTTGGATTATCAACAATAAACGCTTCACTATACAGTAATTTGTTATCTTTTTCCTTTACAATATATGATTTCATTTTATATCCTCGATATAATTTAATATTTTTTTAGGTCTTAATGTAAGCCATTCATGAGTTCCATTTACTATAATTAATTCTGAATTAGGAATTTTCTGTGAAAAATTTTTTGAAAGCTTTACAGGGAAAAAAATATCATGTTTCGGCCATAGTATTAAAGTTTTTGTTCTAATATTTTCCAGAGCTGTGTGTTCTCTTGACACTTCCTTTTTTATAGCTGAAAAATAATTCTTGTTGAATAAATTCCTTAGAATATTTGTAAGCACAACATAGGCCATTAATAAAGATATAATCGGATTAACTATAAAACTAACAAAAGGATGAACAAAAAACAATTTTACTATGAAAATATTTGGATTCTTGTAATATTCTAATCCTGGTGGTGCACTCAAAATTAGTTTTTTTATGTTTTTAGAATGCGCTGCATAATAAATTGCAATAAGTGATCCAGCTGACTGACCAAACACATAAGGGTTTTTTATTTTCAGTTTTTTAGTGAAACCTTGGATTAAGGAAGCCACTGCTTTAATAGAGTAATTTTGCAATTTACTTGATTTGCCATGATGTGGTAGATCAACCCCATAAACCTTGAATGATTTTGATAATATGTTTAGTAATTTTGAATAAGCTCTAGTATCAAGACAACCACCATGCAAGAACACAAGCTCTGGGCCTTTGCCCAAGACTTTGTAGTTTAATCTAACTTTATTTACATTTACTATTGGCATTTTATTATAAGAAATTTTATAATATTTATATAATTTTCCATAATATAATTAAAATATCAAAAATAACATTTATAGACGACAACTTAATTATTTCATCTATTAATCCGCAAGATTATTATAAAATAATTATGAATTAAGTATATAAACCAAGCTATATTCATCAAATACATGAAATTATTCGGTACAGACGGTGTAAGAGGAAAAGCAAACACATATCCAATAACAGCAAACATAGCTTTAAAACTTGGTAAAGCTGCTGCTCTTGTATTAACAAAAGGTAAGAAAAAACCAGTTTTTCTAATTGGAAAAGATACTAGATTATCTGGATATATGCTAGAAAATGCTCTTACTGCAGGTTTAACTTCAATGGGTGCAGATGTATTGTTAGTTGGCCCAGTACCAACACCTGCTGTTGCACATCTTACTAGGTCGTTTGCTGCAGATGCTGGCATCATGATAAGTGCAAGCCATAACCCTGCAACAGATAATGGCATTAAGTTTTTTGATTCAAAAGGTCATAAATTACCTGATAAGATTGAAGAGCAAATAGAAGATCATGTTTTGAACAAAGAAATGAAAACTGATCATATTACTTCAAAAGAAATAGGTAAAGCATACAGGATCCAAGATGCGCAAGCAAGATATATCGAATTTGTTAAGAATTCAATAAACAATTTACCACTAACCAACCTAAAAATTGTATTAGATTGCGCAAACGGTGCAGCTTACAAAGTTGCTCCTTTGATACTTAAAGAATTAGGTGCTGAAGTTATGGTAATTAATAATTCTCCAGATGGAAATAACATTAACAAAGACAGCGGTGCATTGCATCCTGAAATAACAAAAGCAGTAGTATTAAAACAAAAAGCTGATGTTGGTATCACATTAGATGGTGACGCTGACAGAATTATTATGGTAGATGATAATGGAAATGTTCTTGATGGCGATCATATTATAGCAATCGCTGCTCTTGACTTGTTGAAAAAGAACAAACTTAGCAAAGATACTGTCGTTGTGACACATTATACTAACCTTGCATTTGATGAAGTAATAAAAAAACATAACGGCAAAGTTATAAGAGTACAAAACGGTGACAGGTATGTTATTGAAGAAATGAACAACTCTGGTTTTAATCTGGGCGGTGAATTTTCTGGCCACATTATTTTTTCAGATTATAATTCAACAGGAGACGGTATGATTGCAGGTTTACAAATATTAAAAATAATGAAACAAACTAAAAAGAAATTGTCTGAGTTAGCATCTGTACTTGAAAAATATCCTCAAGTCACAGTAAATGTTCAGGTAAAAGAAAAAAAATCTATTGAAAACATGACAAAGGTTCAAGAAGAAATTAAAAATGCTAAAACTGTTCTTGGAGATAAAGGAAGACACTTAGTAAGGTATTCAGGCACAGAAATGAAAGCCAGAGTTATGATTGAAGGGCCTGATAAAGATTTTATAACAAAATTAGCTAACAAAATCGCTGATGAAATAAAAAATGAGGTTGGTTAGAAAATGCAAGCAGTTATTTTAGGTGCAGGAAAAGGCACAAGAACATATCCTTTAACTTTAGTAAAGCCTAAAGGTCTTCTTAAAGTAGCTAATAAAACAATAATTGAACATAACCTTGATCAGTTACATGGATTAGTTGATGAAGTTATTATTATTGTTGGAAATAACATGATCAAAGAATATTTTGGTGATAGTTATGAAAATATTAAACTAAAGTACGTTGAACAAAAATATGCAAGTGGCACAGGTATGGCAGTTATCAAAGCAAAAAGTTTGCTAAAAGATAATTTTATTGTGATGAACGGTGATGATTTATTCTCAAGAAAAGATATTGAAAAATGTGTTAAGCATGATTATTGTGTTTTAGGTAAAGAAGTTAATGATTTACACAGATTCGGTGAACTTGTCCTAGAGAAGGGTTGTGTTAAAGAGATAAAAGAAAAGCCTGACAAAACCAAAGGAATAGCAAACACAGGATTGTATGTGTTTAAAACAGATATTTTCAATTATGAACTTAAAAAATCAAAAAGAGGAGAATATGAAATTGTTGATTATATCAAACACCTTGTTAAAGATAATAAAAAAGTTCATAATGAAATTGTTGAAGATTATTGGTTAGCAACATCATACCCTTGGAATTTATTGGAAATAAATGAATTTTTCTTAAAAAAGATTAAAAAAGAGATCAAAGGAGATGTTGAAAAAGGCACAACAATTAAAGGAGAAGTTGTTATTGGAAAAGGAACCATTGTTAAAGCAGGATCTTATATTGAAGGCCCTGTTGTTATTGGAAAAAACTGTGTGATTGGGCCCAATTGCTATATTAGAGCAGGAACCGCTATTGGAAATAATTCTAAAGTTGGAAACGCAGTTGATATTAAAAATTCAATAATTGGAGATAATACTTGTATTGCACATTTAGCTTATGTTGGAGATTCTGTTATTGGTGATAACGTTAATGTTGCAGCAGGAGTTATTACAGCTAATCTAAGACATGATAATGAAAATATTAAAACACCTGTAAAAGATAACTTAGTTTGCACAGGTAGAAGAAAGCTTGGCACTATTATTGGTGATAATGTAAAATTAGGTATTTACACAAGTATTTACCCAGGAAGAAAGATTTGGCCAAATAAAACAACTTTGCCAGGTGAGATAGTTAAGAAAGATATAAAATGAATATTAAAGGAGAATTTTATTTAATACTTGCAAACTTGATTTTTTCAACATTAGGAATTTTTACACGAGAGTTAAATAAAGAGTTAATGCCCATAACACAAGTTTCATATAGATTAATTATCGCGACGTTATTTTATCTTATATTTTTCTCAATTAAAGATAAAAAATTCTTAAAAGTATCTTCAAAAAATCTATTTAAACTTTTTGTTGCAGGTTTTTTCGGTTACGGGTTAATGGTGGTATTTGTTGTTCTTGCGTTCTTAAACACAAATTATGGGAATGCGTCCACGTTTTTACAGCTCTCTCCGATTTTCACGTTATTGATAAGCTGGAAACTATTAAAAGAAAAAATAAAATTAAGTGCAATCCTTGCAATTATTACCTCTGTAATAGGTATCTTAATTGTATTCAGACCAGATTTTTCAAATCTTGACATAGGCATTGTTTATGCACTAATTTCTGCGGTTATTTATGCACCTTATATTGTTATCATAAGAAGTATGAGAAACATTGACATAAGAACTAGATTGTTTTACACAACTTTTTTTGCTGGTTTTTTTTTACTCCCATTCGTACTTATCTTTGAAACTCCGGTTAATATTTCATTCAGTTTCATGACTGGGTTCTATATTGTATTAATGGCAATATTAAATATTATCGGATATACATTAATGAATCTTGGATTGAAAAACGTGTTAGCTAACATAGCAGGCATTCTTGGAGTCTCCCAAGCATTTTTCGGAATAATCATTAGTTATGTTGTTTACAATGAAATGTTTTCATTTTATGAACTGATTGGTGCATTTTTTATTTTGTCATCAATTATAATCATAAATTTAAATTTTAAAAAATTTGATCAAAGTCTAAAAGGTGAAAATTGATGTGCGGTATTGTTGGAATTAATTCAGTAAATGAATTTTATGTAAAGGATGCTGTTAAAAGATTAAAAAAGTTAGACTACCGTGGTTATGATTCTTTTGGTTATTATTATGATAGTAAATTGTTCAAAAAAACAGGCCATATTACTGTTCCAGATAGCGAAGACAAAACTAAAAAGATTATTTCACACACACGATGGGCGACACACGGTGGTGTAACAGATGCAAATGCGCATCCTCATAAATCAGGAAAAGTAACAATAGTTCACAATGGCATAATTGAAAATTATGAAGCAATAAAAGAAGAATTGATTAAAAGAGGTCATAGATTTATTAGTGAGACAGACAGTGAAGTTGCAGCTCACTATTTTGAAGAAAGATTGAAGACAAAACCCATGAAAGACGTGTGTGTTGATTTTGTAAAACACATAAAAGGAGAGTTCGCTCTCTTAGTCATGATAGATGGTGATGACAATATCTACGCATTAAAACGTGACAGTCCATTAGTTCTAGGCATTGGTGAAAATGAATACTATCTTGCCTCTGACATTTATGCTTTCTCTGATGTCTCAAGTCTGGCTGTGTTTTTTGAAAATGATGAATTTGCCATTGTCTCAGCAGATAGTTACAAATTCTATGATAAAGACGGCAATCCTGTCAATAAAAAAATACAGGAAGTTGAATGGGAACAGGAAGAATCTACACTAGATAACTATAAACATTATATGATAAAAGAAATCATGGAAGAGCCTTATGTTGTCAAGAGATTACTATCTTCATTAAAGACAGAACAAAAAGATAAGTTTAACAGGTTTGTTAAATTAATTAAAGATAGTAAACGAGTAGTGTTTGTTGCATGTGGTACTTCATATCATGCTGCTCTTCTAGGCGTATATTATTTACATAAAGCCGGTGTAGATGCGCAAGCAATAATTGCTTCTGAATTTGAACATTTCATTACTGTTGATTCAAATACTTTAGTTATTCCTATATCTCAATCTGGGGAAACTATGGATATTATTGAAGCTTTGAAATATGCTAAGAAAAGAAAAGCTAAGATTGCCTCTATTGTTAATGTTCCTCATTCAACTGTTCAAAGAATGTCTGAAATATCATTAAACATATTAGCTGGCCAAGAAATCTGTGTTGCTGCTACAAAATCTTTTGTTAATCAAGTTACGTTAATGTTAGCAGTTGCCAAAGAGTTTGGTTTTGACATTAATCTCGATAATTTACCAGAAAGGATAAGTGAAGTTTTTGAACAAATAGATAACATTAAGGAAATTGCAAATTTTGTTTATGAAGAAAAAGACATTTATGTTCTGGGCAGAGGTTTAAGCTATCCAGTTGCAAGGGAAATGGCTCTAAAAATAAAAGAAATTTCATACATGCACGCTGAAGGCATGATGGGCGGTGAGTTAAAACATGGGACGATTGCTTTAATAGAAAAAGGTACTCCTGTTATTGGTTTAATTAGTAACAAAGATTATGACATGCTATCTAATTTAAAAGAAGTTGAGGCAAGAGGCGCTAATGTAATTAAAATAACAAACGAGTTTGACGGAGATGTTAAATTAAAAACAACTAACGACGGTAAGTTTGGGATTTTAGCGACAATAGTTGGACAGTTGTTGACATACTATATTGCTCTGAAAAGAGATTTGCCTATTGATAAACCAAGAAATTTGGCTAAAAGTGTCACAGTTAAATAATTCTCAATAATATTCGTTAAAACAATTTTCACAATATTGTTACTTAAAAGTAGTTAAATAATCGAAAGATTTATAAAGCGAACAGGGTTTTTTAACTTAAAAAGCGTAAATTTGGTTAAAAATGGTATTAGCATTAGAAAACGTAGTTAATGATGTGCAGTCTCCTTTTGGTAATTTTGATTCTGGTGAATTACTTCATATTTTTAAATCTCAAAGAGCAGTTAGGAGCAAATTAGGGCATAATGGGATGTATTTTAGTGGTGGATTAAAAGGTGTATTACTTTATTCTTTTTTGATTTTAGCATTAGCTCTTGCTTGTAAAACAAGCGGTGGTACTGTGACAAGTACTCCACCTCCTTTTAAACCAGAATCAGGTACTTTTTGGGGTGATTTGTATTCTGATGAAACTTACTTTCATCCAGGAACAGGAAATTTTTCAGATAGGGAAGAAGGAATTGCAGAAAAAACCGAAGTTAAAGGAGAAGTTTGCACTCAAGGTAGTCCTTCCAAAGAATATCCATCACTAGATCCTGTGTATACTTTAACTCATATGGTTTGTCCAAGTGGAAGTGGATGGACAACAGGTTCTTTTGGTGCAGATCCTGACTATGTTCCATCAGAGGGATTAAGTACTGCTACTCCAGACACCAGAGCATGTGAATACAGTGGTGGCACGGTTCGCCTTTTAGACTATGTTGATATTGAAGGATTAGGGAGATATCGATGTTTGGGAAGCGCGCTTGTCTTGGAAATGATAGTAGATTTTAATCCTGATGATCTATATGGTTTAGGACATGATTTTGGAGATGGACCAAATGTACCCGAAGAACTAGAAAAGTAAATCAAGGTTTTTTTATTCAATTGCCAATCAGTTAAAATTAAAAACTTCTTATTTTTAAAACAAATAATGAAAATCTTACTTATTGATGTTCCAGTGCATATACCTACAGTAATGCCATATTCAATAACAATGATGCATTCTGTGTTAAGTTCTTGTCTTGATGAAGATATTGATGTTCTTGATTTGAACAGTGAGTATCATTATAAACAGTTTAATAGCTTCTATAAAAGAATTAAATCTGAAGATTATTTCTTAGTACTAGAAGAGTTCTTAAATGAAACTAGACATGTTTATCCAAAGATATCTAAAAATGCTGTATCGGGTAAAAAACCACTTGGTTTTGATTTCTTGATTAAACAAATTTTATCTAAAAAACCTGATGTTGTGGCATTAAGCTTAACATATAATAGCCAAGTATTTCTTACAAATGGAATCATAGATGAATTAAACAAAAAAGGAATAAAGGTTATTATTGGCGGTCCAGCAGACTGTACAAAAATCAAAGATAAAGCATTATATCTAGATAATTATGATCAATTAATTAAACACCTGATTAAATTAGGTGCTAAAGAAAAGAAAAACATGGAAAAATCCTTTCTTGATTTTTCAAAATATGATAAAAGTAAATATTTTTCAAAAGAAACAGTATATCCAATAAGAACAACACATTCCTGTCCGTACAAACTCTGTGCGTTTTGTACTCATCACGGTAACAAGAAATATGAAACTATTCGTTTGGATTTTATCAAAGACTCAATTGAAAAAAATAATATGAAGAAAGTGTTTTTTATTGACGATGGTTTTTCCAAAAAGAGACTTATAGAAATAATTGATCTTATGAATAATTATGACATTGACTTCTGGATGCAGCTAAGGCCTGAAAAATGGATCATAGATCTCCTGCCTAGATTATACAAAGCAGGGTTAAGAAGCGCAGCATGGGGCATTGAATCAGGTTCACAAAGAATCTTAGATTTTATGAATAAAGGAACAAATGCTAAACAAAATTCAATAGTGTTGAAAGAATCTAGCAAATTAGGTATAAAGAATATTGTTTACACCATGTTCGGGTTTCCAACAGAAACTGAACCTGAATTCATGGAAACTATCACCTTTTTAGAAGAAAGTAAAGATCAAATTGACTTAATTTCACCAACTGTGTTTGGGTTGCAAAAAGGTAGTAGAGCATATGAACATCGTGATAAGTTTGGAATTAAAAACATATCAAAAGAAAAACGAACTTTGCTTGGGGAGAAAATAATCTTTAATCCAAAAGCAGGATTAGCAAAAGAACAAATTTCAAAACTAAAAAGAAAATACAATAGTCAAATCAATCAAATAAACAAAGTTCCAAAAGTTATTAATGCATGTAAAGAACAGAGTCTTAATTGTTAAAAATTACCAAACACCTGGAAATAATCTATATTTGGTTTCTTTAGTGTATTGTTTGTAACCTTTTAGTTCTTTTTGCAATGATTTATCTTCAAGATATGTTCTTATTATTAAAACTGGAACAACAAACACTGCAGGTATCAAAGCATACAACGACCCAAACACTAAAGGCAATGTGAGAAACATGAAAAAACTGCCAGAGTATCCAGGGTGTCTTACTATCTTATACGGTCCTTGCTTGCAAACTTTTTGTTTTCTGTCTTTTTGTATTCTTACAACGCTTGAAAACCATTTACAAGTATACATTGCCCACAAAATGAGTATATTGCCTATTGTGAAAACTATGTAAGTTATTGCATAAAAATAAGCTGATAATGGTTTTGTCCAATGATATCTGCCAGAATCAAGTATTGAAATAATAAACACAGCTGAAAACAATATTATTCCAACAACTGCTATTACTTTGTCCCATGATTTCATGCCTTTACCAGGATGCAATCTTTCCCTAGCAAGATCCATTTTATCTCTGAACAAAAACAAAACAACTATCATCATAACAATCATATATCCAAAAAATACCCAGCCTTGCCAATAATTCCATGTGCCTGCTCCCCAGAATAACATTAATAAGAATATCACAAGTTTTAATGGTTGGAGCATTATTAGTTTTTTATCCATACTTTCCTCTGCTGAATCCCAATACTTTCTTGCACACAGGACATGAATACATTATCTCTTGTTTAAAAAAACCAACACCTAATGTTTCTTTGTCTAATGTATTTAATTTTAATTCTTTTTTACAGTGCGGACAGAGTGCCATAATGTTAATCAGATAAAAACAAGTATTTAAGGGTTTTGAATCAACAGTACAAAAAAGAATGACATTCCACAATCCTTAAAAATAATCTTCTTTTCAAAAAAGTATGCAAGAACCAATAATAACATTCATTGAAAAAGGTCATAAATACATCCATGAAGGTCGTGAACTAGAATCTGCAACAGAATTCATATCTCAATTCTTTGAAAAGTTTGACAAAGAGAAATGGAGTAAACATGTTGCAAAACGTGACGGGTTAACAGTTGAAGAAGTTTTAGAACTATGGAAAAATAAAGCTGATGCTTCTTGTAAATTTGGGCATTACGTGCATAATTACGCTGAAGCTCTTATTAAAAAAACAAAGACGCCTGAACCAGTAACAAAAAACCATAAAACATATTTTAAAGCAATAGATAAATTCATGGAAAATGAAAATCATGAATTCTTTGATGCTGAAAAAATAATAGGGTCTTCAACAATCGGTATTGCAGGAATGATAGATGGGTTGTCTAGAACAGATGAGGGTATTTTTCTTATAGACTGGAAAACAAACAAAAGAATAGAAAAATATGGTTACAATAATAGAACTTGTCCACCACCTCTTGAGTTATTACAAGATTGTAAGTTCTCTAAATACACGCTCCAATTAAGCTTATACAGATACATACTTGAAAAGTTTTATGGCTGGGACGTGGCAGGCATGATGCTTGTGCATCTTAAAGCAGAAAATTATGATATACACGAAGTCAAATATCTCAAAGAGGAAATAAAAACTATGCTTGCTCATGCTGGTAAGTTATGATAAAGTATTAAAACATAAGTAATTATATTATAAAATCAAATGAAAAAAATACCTAAAATCTTATTGTCAAGAATCATTGGGTTGATGATTTTTCTGATTATACTTGGAGTATTAAATTTGGTTCATGTTAACCTACGTGTTTATTCAATCTGGGTAAGTTTTCTTAATGATAATGCTGTGTTACTAATCATAATGTCTTTAATATTCATGATTGCAGAAATATTTTTTGAATTAATATTTCCATTGAATCTTGGAGCACCAATATTCAGTTCAACTGCTTCAATGCTACTTGTAACATTCATATTTAGAATTTTCAGTGTAATAGATTTAATGTTAATGACTCGGTTATTCAGTTTATTATGGCCATTATCTATTATTGTTTATCCAATTGTATTCGTTGCTGTATTCATAGGAGGTTACATCTCAATATTCTGCAAACTAGGTAAAAAGAAAAAAAGAAAACATAGAAAATCAAAAAATATTAAGAAAAATATT
Organism: uncultured Methanosarcinales archaeon; assembly: GCA_964512765.1. Taxonomy (GTDB): domain Archaea; phylum Nanobdellota; class Nanobdellia; order Woesearchaeales; family GW2011-AR15; genus GW2011-AR15. The sequence goes on along the minus strand of CAZEKF010000001.1, from coordinate 83,386 downwards.
GCAGACACGTTCAGAGACATAGCTAACGAGATTGAAAAAGAATGACTGATGTAGACAATTATATTGAAAAACAAAAACCCTTACAAAAACAACTTTGTAATAAGCTAAGAAAAATCATTCTAAAAACTTTTCCTGAAATAAAAGAAGAAATGAAAATGGGAGTTCCTTGGTATGATGGCAAGTTTTATCTTGTAGGGTTAAAAGATAGTGTTAATCTAGGATTCTCTGTTCAAGGACTGGAAAAACAATACGCTGATCAGTTAAAAGGCAAAGGAAAATATATGCGACATTTAAAATTTAAATCATTAGAAGAGATTGATGAAAAAAACATAGTAAAATTATTAAAAATAGTAAAAGAAAAAACTACTTCTTACAGTTGTAAATAAAATTTATTTCTTACACACAACCATTAAAGGTTTTATCATAGCCAGTAAAGCAATTGCCAGATACCAATACCAATCTAAAGATAGTAAAGGCGGCCATAGTTTAGCTACCATCAAAACAAAAGCTGCTGTGCTTAATTTAATTAATTTAATATCGCACCAAGTTAATTTCTTAATTTTTTTCTTCATGTTTTTAAAACACAAGGTAAATCACCTCATTTAAACTGGTATAAGTACATGTTAGTTTTTTCCTTGGACATTTTATAGTTAACATCTTTTCTTTTCCTTAACTTAGTCAATGTAGTCGTGACAGAACCTATTGAAGCGTCAATTTTCTCAGAAATCTGCTTAGATGTCCACCATTTATTTTTGTTTTTTTTAAGAAAATCATACACTTCTTGTTGTCCCATGTAAATATTAGGAGAACAGCAAGATTATATATCTTTCTAAAACATAGCTTTATAAACACAGAATTTATCCGAAAGCTTGAGGTATATTTAAATGGAAGGAACAGTTAAGTGGTTCAACCGAATGAAAGGATATGGCTTTGTTGAAGGCGAGGACGGAAAAGATTATTTTGTCCATAGCACAGCATTAGACGGAGTAGATTCTCTTGATGAAGGCCAAAAAGTTACATTCGACCCTGAAGAAGGGGAAAGAGGACCGCAAGCAAAAAACGTAAAACCAATGTAAAGTAATTTCTTTTAATTATTTTTGGTAATATATAGCGCGAGCTATAAACTAATTTTTATTATTTTATACCAGATAATTTAAATAGTAGATAAAAACTTACTGTAAAATATGATACCGTGGATTTTGATTACTGTTGGTGTTTTGGTCATTATATTGGCTGTTGTTGCAGTTTACGCAGCTAAAACAGGTAAAAAAAGAGAACCTGATTATTACACTTTTTTTATAATGGGCATCACTTGGATTCCCCTAGGCATGGCAACGAAAAACTATGCGTTCTTTATTATGGGCCTTGCGTTCATGGCAATTGGCTTAGTTAATAAAGATAAATGGAAAAAAAATCATAAAACTTGGTCTCAGTTAGACTCTAAAGAACAAAAATTAAAATTAATAATTATAAGTTCGATAGGTGTACTTGTTTTAGCAGGATTAATTGTTTATTTCTTATTTCAGAAAGGCATTATTTAGTTAAGTATTAATATACTAAATATTCTCTTAATTATATGAATCAGGAACTGTCAAGTCTGGATTTGTACTATTTGCTGAAAGAGTTTGAATTAGTCAATGGAAAAATTGACAAAGTGTTTCAAAAAGATAACACATACGTTTTCCAGTTGCACGTTCCTAGCAAAGGCAAGAAATATCTTAGAATTATTTTACCTTCTTTGATTTACGTTAGTAATTATAAAGAAACATTTGAAGATTCTGGTAAGTTCGGGTTAAATATTAGGAAACATTTAAGAAACTCAAGAATTAGAAAAATTGAACAAAGAGAGTTTGAAAGAATAATCCAGTTAACCTTGGAAAATAAAGAGCGTGTAATGAATTTATACATAGAACTTTTCAAACCAGGAAACATCATTCTAACAGACGACAAAAACAAAATCATAATGGCTACAACATACAAAGGTTTTGGTTCAAGAATGATTAGGCCTGGTGCTGTTTACGAATATCCAAAAAGAAATTATAATTTTTTGAAACTAAAAGAAACAGAGTTAAATGAATTAATTAAAAAATCTGAAAAAGCATCTATAGTTATTACACTAGCAACAGAGCTTGGTTTGGGAGGGAAATACGCTGAAGAATTGTGCGAAGTGGCAAAGATTGATAAGAATAAAAAAACATTGGACAAAAAAGAAATTACTAACTTATTCAAAGCTACTGAAAAACTAAAAAAAGTTAAAAAAACATTAAACAAAGAACTTGATGAACATCACACAGAGAAATCAAAAACCAAAATAAAACAAGAAAAAGAATCTAAATTTGATAAAAAAAGAAAACAATTGGAAAGTATCATAAAACAACAAGAAAATAAGATTAAAGGATTACAAATATCCATTACTGAAAACCAGAAAAAAGCTGAATTAATTTATGAAAAATATGTTATAGTTAACAAACTCTTAGAAGATCTAAAAAGAGCTCGTGAAAAAATGAGTTGGAAAGAAATTAAAGACAAATTAAAGGATCATAAAATCGTAAAAGACATCAAAGAAAACGAAAAAAAACTGGTTCTGGAACTATGAAACTATCTATTGTAATACCGTGTTATAATGAAGAAAAACGTATTGAAAAAACCCTGAAAACTATAATTAAATATTTGAAAAAAAAGAAATTCAAACATGAAATAATCATTGTAGATGATGGATCAAAAGATAGCACTATTGACGTTGTAAAAAAATACAATGTAAGAATTGTAAAAAACCCAGGTAACAAAGGGAAAGGTTATTCTGTTAAAAACGGTTTCATGCATAGTAAAGGCGATTATGTTTTATTCAGTGATGCAGATTTAAGCACACCCATTGAAGAACTTGATAATTTTATGAAACATATCAAAAAATACGATATTATTTTTGGTTCTAGAAAAGCAGACGACTCACATTTAGAACTTCAACAAACAACATTAAGAGTGATAGCAGGTAATGTTCTTCCCTTGGTAGTAAGATTACTTGTGCTTCCAGGAATTAAAGATACGCAATGTGGGTTTAAACTATTCAATAAAAAAACTTGCATGAAAATTTTTAAAAAGCAGTTAATAGAAGGGTTTATTTTTGATGTTGAGTTATTATACTTAGCTAAAAAATATAACTTGAAAATCAAAGAACTTGGTGTTTATTGGTATAATGATCCTGAAAGTAAAGTTCATTTAATCAAACATTCAATAAAAATGTTTTTAGACATTCTAAAGATAAAAGCAAATGATTTAACGAGGAAATATTAAGAAGATTTATAATAGTAATTGGTTTTATTTCAAGTGATGTTAAGTAAAAAATTCAAATTAGAATATATTGTTTTAATGTTCTTTGCTTTAGCCATGGTTTTTTATTTGAACATTGATAAACTTCCATTAACACATCCTGGTAATTTAAAGGCAGCGGACGCGTTTTACCATGCTTTAATGGTTGAAGGTATTGTTGACACTGAACACTGGAATTATTTTGATTCTTACATATCAATGGGCCAGGAAAAAGCTCTCAATTCTCAACCACCATTATATTACATAAACAGTGCAATTTTAACTTTATTTTCAGGAGTGCCTGCCTGGGCAACGTTTTATTTCCTGATTTGCATATCACAAGCATTTTTCGTGATTCTTGTATATTTAATCACAAAAGAAGTATTTGAAAATGAAAAAATTGCTATTCTAGCCGGATCATTAAGTATTTTGCCAATGCCTGTCAATGTCTGGTTATACACTTTATACATCGGAATCTGGATCCAGGTTGCTGGTTACTTATTTTTATTAACCTTCCTTTGGCTTTTTATTAAATACATGAAAAAACAAGAATCTTGGACTTTGGTTTTCATGAGTTTGTGTTTGTCCTCAATTCTTTTATTACATCCACAAGATCTTGGAATATTATTCATACCTTGTGTTATTGTTGGTTACAAGATAATCACAAAAAACCTCAAAGACATAAAAAAATTAATTAAAGAATCTTTAATGATTGGTCTAATACCGTTACTAGGAATTATAACATTACTACCAAGATTTTTATTCTTATGGGGAGCTCAAGGCGGTTCTCAATATAGTTTTGGTTTTTTTGGTTTAAGAAATCTATGGTTCACCAGAGAATATATGGGTGGGATCGTATTTCCAGATTTGTTCTTTATTCCTATGATTCTCCTTGTAATCTTCGTAATTGGGCTTGTTCAATTAATAATTAACAATAAAAAATATAGAATTTGGATAATAACTACAATATATTTTTTCTTGGTAACATATTTGTTACAAATAATTGTTCAGGAACCGCATTATTTTAGTAGAGTCAGGGCATTAACTCCTTTTATTCTCTATCCAACTATAGCATACGCTGTTTATTATTTTATTTTAAGAAAACTAAAAAATAATCTTGTCCCAACATTAATCTTGTTCCTTGCAGTTATTTTAATTGCTCTTCCACAGCATATTTCTCTAACCAAACAAATGCAGGGTGAACATATATCCAATCAAGAATGGATAGCTTATAACTGGATACACGATAACGCTGATAAATCAGAAAAAGTGCTATTTTTCGGTAGTGTGTTTCAGTCAGAGTTCATGTACTCTAAAAGGATCACTGCCATAATCACAATGCAAGAAATGCAAAGATTGTACAATCAATACATCCAGACTAATCAAACTCCGTTAGAATTTAACGGTGACTGGGCAGGCAACACATTAAGAGCAACTAGAAGGTATGAAAAATCATGGTGGAACTATAAAGAATATGGCGAACCAGATAATGAACTTAGTATATTAGATTTTGATTACATTATGTTCCAAAACATCGCTCAGGAAATTACTCAAGTAAATTATTTGTTCGCTAACAGCTATATTACAAATTACAATTTCAAATTAGTCTATGATAAAGAAGGTTATATTATTATAAAAAATGAAAACTGAGTTAAACAAATTAATGTTGGTTGGAGCAATAACTACTTTTGTTATTACTCTTCCTTTGAAAAATCTTTGGGAAAGTTTCTTGCTCATGTTCAGTTATTTATTCTTTTTTTACATGCCTTTTTTACCGTTAGTAATCAAAATTAAAACTGGGTTTCTTGAGAAATTTTTATTGACAAATTTAATCGGGCTAAGTTATGGTTTTGTTTACGTGATATTAGATGTGTTTTTACATGTTCCATTAAATAAATTTGTTTTTGTTTTAACAACAATAATAATTGGCGGAGTTTCATGGTTTCAGTTAAAGAAATAAAAGATTCAATTAAGTCAAGACACATAATCCTTGCTGTTTTATTCATATTATACTTCTCAATAAGACTGTATTTTTCTCTCGGAACTGAACAGTTTGGCAACGATGAGTCGTATTTTGCTTTAAGACAAATTGATCATATTTGGGAAACTGGAAAACCTATCATACATGATGATCTTAGTTACGGTGGTAGAACTTTTGTTTTAATGCCGTTTTATTATTATCTTCTAGCTTTTTTCACTCTGTTTTTTCCAAAAATTATTATTATAAAAGTTATAAATAATTTGTTAGCATCCACTTTAATCCTTGGCGTTTACATGGTTTGTTCAAAAATACTGAAAAACCGCCGAATCTCAATATTGTGTTCTGTAATTGCTGCTACTCTACCCATATATATAAACGCAACGTTGAATAATATAAGCTCATATTCAATACTTTTCCCAGGAAGTTTTTTCTTTTTGTATTTTTTTCTTAATCTAGAAAATGACGTGTCAAAAATTAATTACTTGATACCGTTAATTCTCGTACTCATCCTAACCTCTTCTTCATCTTTTTTGTTAATACTTGGGATTTTATTGTTTATTTTGTTAAGCCAGGTTGAAAATAGAGTCTTACCAAAAATTGAACTTGAATTCACTGCATTTTTTTTATTGTTCTTTTTATGGGCAAGTTTTATAATATACAAGACCGCGTTCCAAGCTCATGGTTTCTCAATAATATACCAGAACGCGCCACAAGAAGTTATAAAAAACCATTTTGTTAACTTGGACATCCTGACGTTGTTAGCAAACATTGGGTTTTTACCTCTGATTTTTGGAGTTTACAGTGCTTACGTTTATTTCTTTAAAAAAAACAAAAGCATTTTTCTTTTCATAAGCATATTTCTTTCTGCATTTATCTTATTATGGTTACGTTTGGTTTCTTTAGAACTTGGTTTAATGTTTTTAGGATCTTCTCTTGTTATCTTATTTGGTCAGTTCTTAAAAGATGTTTTTATTAGACTTAATAAATCAAAAATTGCCAGTAAATCTAATCAAATTTTTATATTAATTGTCACAGTTATTGTTTTAACACAAATCCTACCTGGGTTTATTGCAATGTTTAATTCACCAACTTTTGACGAGGAATATGTTTCTAGTTTCGAATGGTTCAATGCGAACACGCCTAATTCAAGTATTATTTTAGGATCTGCAGAACAAGGACATCTTATAACTTATTTTGGCAAAAGAAAAAACATATTAGACTCGAATTATTTGTTGATTGAAGATGCAGACAAAAGGTTTAATGATGTAACTACATTTTATAACACAAGATTTAAAACCCATGCTTTGAAAATATTAGACAAGTATCACGCAGACTATTTCATTGTTTCATATAATTCAAATTTATTTTTTATTAATGATCCTTGCTTTGATTTACTGTTCGACAATGAAATAAGAATATATCAATTGAATAAAAAAGAGTGTCAATAATGAAAGAAATAGAAATAAAGCATTTGCTATTATTGTTAATTTTTTCCACTTCTTTATTTGTTTTGTTACATTCTCTGCGATTGTATAATACACAAGTATTACCTGATTATGATCAGTATTCTCATATTTCTGCAATAAGCTTAATAAAAAACAATGGAATAAAAAATCCAATTTTTAATCATCCAACAGATTATGTTTTTTCTTTGTTTGAAAACTATGTTTTCCTGCTCAGGTTGATTCCCTTCCTAACAAGCATAATAAACATAATTTTGTTGTATTTAATATTTAAAAAAATAATTAAAAAAGATAAAAGACAACGGTTTATTACGCTTATTTTAATAGTATTATCACCTGTATTTATTCACGTACATACTACGCATAATTTAGTTTATTTATCATTCATGTTTTTACTGTTTGGAACTTTGTTTGTGCTTAACAATAGACATATGTTAAGTATTGGTTCTCTCTTGATTTCATTCGCAGTGAATCCTAGCATGTTTGTCGTGATTTTAATTATGTTAACCATTGTTTATGAAAGAAATCGAAACATAAAACCCATACTACCCATTGCAGGAATATTATTAACAACATATATTTTCATAACTGTAAACAATTATGTCCCGCATAGTTACTCTATTTATAGTTTGTTAACAGAATTTATTTCTGATTTTGGTGCAAAAACCGGTTTCGGCGTGTTCGGGCTACTTATTGCAAGCATAGGTTTAATTGTTTCATGGAAAAATAAAAATGAACAAACAATATTCTATGCTAGTTTATTAGCTTTGATCGTATCTTCTATGTTCAATAAAAACATTCTACTTTTTGTTGATGTTTACCTAGCATATTATGGTGGGTTAGCTTTGAAAACCCTTATAAAAAGGAAATGGATATCTCAAACTCTGAAAAGTTATGTTGTGATTTTACTCTTTTGCGGTTTAATATTTTCATCTGGATCATACATCAAAAGATTTTCTGAATTCGGACCTAGTCAAAGTGAAATAACAAGTTTAGAATGGCTCAAAAAAAATCAGGAAAAAGAAAAAGTGTTATCTCATCACAATTATGGTTTCATGATAACTGCTGTTTCTGGATTTGGAACATACACTGACAAAACGTATTATTTGTATTCAAGGGACAAAACACGAATTAACAAAACAACAGGCGTTTTTTCATCTCGAGACTTAAACAAAATAACTTCTTTTTTTAACAAAAATCAGTTACGTTATGTCTGGATTAATGATAAAATGAAACAGGGACAAGTATGGGAAAAAGAAGACGAGGGCATCCTTTTAATATTAGACAATAGCAAACATTTCAATAAAATATACGATTCTGGCAAAGTTGAAATTTGGGAGTATTTAGGTTAATAAACCTCTTCTTAAAACTAAATATCCTACTCCGCCCACAATCATTAATAATAAAGAAGACAAACTTAAAACTAGCGCGATTATTGTATATTTTCTGCCACTGTATTTTTCAGGGTGTTTATCAATCAATTTCAAGGCCTTAAATGCAAAGTAAATTGATAAAATTGACATCGCAACATTAAATAAAGGTATCCAGAAGCCTAAACTTAAATAAAACGCTGTTTTTGCATAGAAAAAATCTTTTTTCTTTGACATTCTCTAAATACTAAACTCGTTCCCTTTTTTTGTTAACATGAACCAATGCATTGGTCTATCAAGAATTGCTTTGAAAATACCTTCTGTAACAAGGAATATAACAAACATGCCAACTGTAAATGAAGCAAGTATTAATTTAAAACTTTCTTTTGCTTTATTACCCAACATAAGCACAATCAACATTGTTGCTAAAAATCCTGATGTCAACAGTATGTTAAGGGTTGTCTCTGAAACAAGTTTTGTCCAGTTAATTGCTTCTGGCCGGTGAGTTATAATTGACAACATTCCTAAAACACCAAGTAAAAAGAACAAGAATGTAACAACATACCCAGATAATAACAAAAACATGTTAAATTTGTTGTTAAAAGATATTCTATTGTTCTTGATTATATTAAAAAAATGTTTTTTTATTGCAGAAACAACGCCATACGCCCATCTTTTTTGTTGTTTTCCAAGGTCTTTAATAGTAAAAGGTGCTTCACATTCGCAATGTAAATTTTCCAGATAAATCATTTTTTTACCTGCTTTTGTTAATCTTAATGAATATTCAATGTCTTCTGTTAATGATCCCGATGTCCATCCGCCTTGTTCAATTAAATCTGATTTCTTAATTGCTTCTGCTGATCCTGCTATGAAGGTGTTACCTTTTATTAAGTTAAGGAAAGGCATGCCCAAATAATGAGTCAGTAAAGGGATTGTCCCCCCTATTATGGATACAAGGTTTTGAGAGAAATTTTTTGTGATCCACCTAGCTTGCACAGTTGAAACAGATTCGTCGTGTACAAATGGTGCGATGATCCTTTTCAAGAAATCTTTTTCAGGTAAAAAGTCTGAATCAAAAATAACTATATACTGTCCTTTTGTAAATTTTAACATGTGGTTCAAATTACCTGGTTTAAATCCTATATTCGATCCTCTTCTTGTTACTTTAACTCTTACATGTTTCTTTGCAAATGTGTTAATTTCTTTTGAAACTAATTTGTCTGAGCTATCGTCTCCTATTAATATTTCAAACTTATTTTTCGGATAATCTAAGTTCAAACATTTTTTTGCACAATTAAGCGCAGCTAATTCGTTAAATGTCGGAATTTGAATTGTTACAAACGGCAATTTTGATTTTGGTGCTGGTTTTTCTCTTTGTTTTGTTTTTCTAAACATCAAAACAATGCCCATTAAAAGATACATAAAAGTTAAGATCACTGTGACTGATAACACAACATAAAACGCAGAATTAAAAATAAAATGCATATAATCCAAGATTAATCTGGAATAAGTAACATAGAAATTAAACACTGCTTGGCCTATATTAAGGTAAAAACTAACAATACTTATTATTATGTTTTCCATTGTTCATCTGTAATTGTCTATACTTCTATCATAGAAGACAGGAACTTTATAAAAGTTTTACTATTTTTGGGTCGTTTTTCACCACGGTTAGTTAACAAAATAATTGTTTTTAGAAAAAAGTGCTCGAAAGACACTTAACACGATTATAAAGTTAAGCAAAATTGTATATGGAAAATAGAACAAAAGAGCAACTAAATTACTTAGATTTTGTTTTTCCTTGAATAATTTTATTGAAATTAATAAGTTAATTGAAGTTATTATTCCTGACAAAACACCGAAAATACTGATAAAGGATATGCCCCATTTCGGAATCATGTATAAAACATGCACAGGACCAAACAGGCTAAACCATCTAAATGTGTACCAAAACAGTTGAGAAAAGGAACCTAGGTTTGTACTTAACCAAAAATTGTATTGGTATACTATAATTGGTATGGCCAGAAAAGCGTAGATTGTCCACCAATACTGGTTAATGAACAAAAAAAGTATTGAAAAATTCGATTTTCTTGAAAATAATTTCCGATGTTTATTAAGTGCCTGTAACCCACCTAACCACCACCTAGTTCTTTGTTTAATTATCTCTTTAATTGTGTTAGGTGCTAATGTGTAACCTATTGCATCATAAACATGTTTAATTTTATAACTTTGGTAGTAAATACCTAACGAAATTTCCATGTCTTCAGTCAAAGTGTCCTGTTTAAAATACTTGATTTTCTGTAAAAGTGATTTTCTGTAACATGCAAATGCACCAAAAAACCATACACTATTGTTAAAAACATCTGAGAAACTTTTTCTAATATGGTTGTTAAGCAAATATTCCAACTTCTGGAACCACGTTAGCACTGTGTTTGAGTTCCTTATTAGTGATGATCCGTTCACTGCACCAACGTTTTTATCTTTGAATGGTCTTACTATCCTTCTAATGGCGTTTTTATCAAGGATAACGTCAGCATCGATTGTTAAAATATAATCGTGTTTTGCTTTTTTACATCCAAGATTCAAGCTTACTGATTTTCCTTGGTGTTTTCCTGCAATTATTCTAATTTTCTTACTATGTTTTTTCAGCAGAGTTACTGTATTATCTGTGCTTCCATCATCTACAACAATAACTTCAATTTTTTTTTTATCATAATTTGAGGCGAACACAGAATTTAAACACTTCATAATGTTTCTTTCTTCATTGTAACATGGAATAACAACACTAATTTTTGGTTCGTAGTTAATCTTAACCTTTTTTCTAAAAAAGGAAATTATGATGATAACAAACTGAAAAAAAAGAAACATGAAAAGAATAAACAGTACAATAGCACTAAATGTCATAAAAACATCTGTCATTTTTCGAATTATTGAGAAAGATACCATTCAACAAACTTTTTCATTCCTTGTTCAATGTTTGTTTTAGGATCGTAGTTAAGCAAATTCTTGGCTTTTGAAATGTCTGCATAAGTAATGTTAACGTCTCCTTTTGGCATAGGTTTCTCAATAATATGAGCTTTTTTATTCAAAGCTTCTTCAATAATTTCAATAAATCTTTTTAACTCGGTTGGGTTTGAATTACCGAGATTAATGACTTCAAACTTGAAACTTTTTTCTAATGCACTTAAAATGCCTTGAACAATCTCTTCCACATAAGTATAATCTCTTTTTGAAGTTCCGTCTCCGTACATTTCAATCTGTTCTCCATTTGAAATTAAATCTGTAAATTTATATGGTGCCATATCTGGTCTCCCTCTAGGACCATAAACAGTGAAAAATCTTAAACACGTTATATTCAAATTGTGTAAATGTGAATATGTTTTACACAATAATTCTCCTGCTTTTTTAGAGCTTGCGTACGGACTTATCTGGTTTTCTGTCACATCTTTTTCTGAGAATGGAGTTTTTTCATTATTCCCATAAACTGAAGACGAAGAACCAAAAATAAACGTCTTAATGTTAAATTCTTTAGAAAGTTCTAACAAATTTAATGTACCTTCAACATTAACTTTAAAATAAAGTCTAGGATTACTTAGTGACGGTCTGACGCCTGCTCTTGCTGCTAAATGTATTGTTTTTGTTATGTTATGTTTTTCAAAAACTTGCTTTAACCTCTCAAAATCTGTAATGTCAACTTTTTCTAAGACAAATTTTCCATTGTCCAGATTATGTTTAATGTTTCTCTTTTTGATATCTGGTGAATAATAATCATTAAAATTATCCACGCATACAACTTTTTTTCCATTTTTGAGTAAGGCATCACAAACATGACTACCTACAAATCCTGCACCCCCTGTAACCATAATTGTTTCCATTTTTAACTAACCACTAAGAACGAGCCTAATATTATAAAGATTATCCCTAACCACTTAAACTTGTTCATTTTTTCTTTGAGTTTTTTAACAGAAAGAATAGCAACAAGTATGTATGAAAATGATGTTAAAGGATATACAACTGAGAGTTCTCCGTATTTCAATGCAAAAATGTACAAAATCATTGAACAACCGTAAAAAAATATGCCAATGAAAATTGTAATGTTTTTCATAATATATTTTGGGTTCAATGTGAATTTTTCTGCACCTTTTTTAAGAAATAAAGACGCATAACCTCCGAAAAATATTGCTGGAATAATAAAAGCAAAAACCATTGGATCTATCATTTCTTACCACCTTTTGTTATTAAAAGCACGCCAAGTAGTATTGTGCTGGTCCCTGTTATTTTAGAAAATGATACTGTTTCATTCAAAAAAACATAAGACAACATAATTACCCAGACAAAAGTAAGTGAAACAATAGGATACAAAACATTTAATTCACCATGTTTTAACGCATAAATTAATAGTAACGCTCCAAGAGCATAAAAGAACACACCAAGTATTAAAGGAAAATTTGTAATTATTGAAATAATGTCAAAAACAAGTATGTCGGTGCCTTTTTTCAATAATATTTGACCAATGGCTGTAAAAATAGTACAAATAAACATTAAAATAATGCCTTTTGATCTGTTCATTTTTACTGCCAGTCAAGTTTCCAAGTAATTATCCTGCTGCCTGCTATATCTCTTGTATCGTGAAACTTATTAAAATAATTTAAACCACGGCCATCTAAGTAAAACATCCTTGTAAACATGCTACCTGTCAACTCTGGCGCCATGAACAAAACACTTGACTCTCCTAACAACACAAGTCCGTATCCTAGATGGTTTTCATTATATGTTTTAGTTATCAGTTCATTGTTATCATCGAGGTATGCGAACTTGTAAGGATGGAAGGTTTGGTCATTATTAGATTCAACAGACGCTTCTTTTGTATCAAGATTAATTTGCATTGGAACATTCTGGTTGTTTGCTGGAACATTACACGTCAGAGTCCTATTATCTCTTGAACAAGATATAACTCCGCCGTAGCTTGGCCACGGTGCTATCCAGTTGTTAATTTCCCTATCTGTTATTAGTGATGTTAGTTCGTAAAAAATTCTTTGCGCATCTTGTTCAGTATATCCAAATTCTGTTGTTAAAGTTTGTGAAAACTCTGTCAAGGTCATTGATTTAAAATAACTGTATATTTTTGCCCTCTGGAAGTTCCAGCTTCCAAAATGTGCCCAGACACCAGATTTACCTACCATGTCACCAGAAGTTATAAAATAATTTTCAGGAGGTTCACAAAACATGTAAGAAACAATTTCGTCTGCTTTTGTTTGATCTGTTAATTTTAATAGTTCTGTCTTAACCTCTGACTCAGTCATTTCAAAAAAACTATACAATAATTGTACTGTTTCGTATGTGTCTTCTGTCAGTTTAGTTAATTTTTGTTCAGCCTTTATGCCCCCACAATCCAACATTCTTAATATTGCAACTGCTTGGTCCTCATCATCAGTAAGTAACACTTTACCAATCCAGTGCGCTTGTTGACTATTCTGAGAAGCACCGTCAAACGTTACTTGCCTATCTGCCCAATATTTGAACCAATGACCAAAGTCCCACCATGAATTAACAATTGCATCTGGTGCAGACTCTGTTTTTATTTTTGTTAATGTTTCAACCCAGGCATCGTTAACACTTGGCACATAACTATAAGCAGTTGCTCTACCTACTCTGATTGGTTGAACAAGTAAAAGTAATGCAATTACTGTAAAAATTACTTTTGGTATGGATATGTTCAGGTCTAAAGACTTACTTGTTAGCTTTGCTGTCCAGTCAACTAACGAATTAATTAAAGTGGAAAACGAAATAACAAACGCAGGGATGATCAACAAAATAAACCTAATACCTTTTGTAGCTGCGTATATTGTAGCCATGAACCAGATAACCATTAAAATTGAATGTATTGGTTCAAGTTTGTAACTATACATTGCAGACAATAACAAACCAACGAATAAAGGTATCGATAATAATGCCATCTGAACAATAATGTTAAAATTGTTTGTTAATGACATTTCAATAAAAATCAAATAATACAGTACCGAAGCAGCCAAAAAGATCATACTTATTCTTGAAGTTTTTTTACTTTCACTACCAAAATTAACCAATGCAAGGATCGTACCTATTAAAGCTAACCATAAAAATGTTTTACCACCTAAACTACTGGCAATAGTTGGGAAGTTTGCTGCATTTAGTTCAGCAACTGTAGTGTAAACGTTCGGCCATATACTTATCCCTCGAGCTGCTTGTTGTATTGTAACAATCTTAACAGGGTTTCTGTACAATGCTCTTAAAAACAAACCACTATTTCCAAAAATGGTTAATGAAATAAAAGTCGATGCTAAAAATATACTAAGTAACACAACAATCAATTTAAGTTTTTTATTACTCAAGAGATTGTCAATTGTTTTACCTTTGCTAATAGTTTCATAAACACCTATATAGCCCATGTAAATAACTCCTGCACCAATAATGAACAAGAACATGAACCACCATCCTGACCATGCAAAACTGTACAGTCCGGTTAACAGTCCTGTTATTGCTGCGTAAATAATTGTCTTGTTAGTATTTTTAGAGTCAAACGCGTATATGGTAAATAACATTATTAACAAAGGAAACACTGCGTTTACAACGTCATTATCAGATCCTAATGACCTACTTAAGACTGTCGGGTTAACTGCAATAAGTATTGATGCGATGAATCCAGCTAAATCTCCTGATAGTTTTTTACCGATGAAAAATGCAGCTATTATTGCAAAAAATGATAAAAATAACGGTGTTAAAAAAGATGCTTTAAGTATACTTACCTTTGGATTAAACAATCTTAAAAATTTATATAAATATGCCTCTAAATAGGGGTACAGGTTGGGTTCAACTTTAAGACCATTAGGGGCAGACATATGGTTATCATACGGTTCTCCATCTCGAAACTCGTCTGCGTATATTCCTTTTTCAACTAAATTATTAGCATACCTTGTCCAAAAGTACGAGTCTATATCTCCCAAATAAGTCTCACCAGATTCGTCTCTGAACCTTTGCTTTAACCCTTCTGCTTGCGTAACAACTGCTTGTTCAATTTGTACCTGTTGTTGAGAAACCGCTAACGCAAATTGTTCATCAATCATACTTTGTTTAGTCTGGTCCGGTAAATGAGGGTATTGCTGGTTAACCTGAGCAGCGACATTGTTTCTTATATTAGTATAAATGCCTTGTCTTGCCCAGTCATCTGCCATTGGCAAATTTGCTGGCAATGTTCTAATATGAATCGATAAAATAATAGGTATTAATAATAAGAAAAACACAGCATATTTTTTTAGAAAACCTGATGTTTTACTCAAATCAAGTGTAACATCTTCATCAGTACTTTCTTGTGTATCTGTTTTTTTTGGAAGTATATTTTTTAACCATGAAAAGTCAAGTGTAATGTCATCATCTGTTTTTTCTTTAACCAATGTTAATTACCCCCGTTTATTGTCTAAAAAGAACGAAAGGTGTTATTTAAATATGACTATTTCCCCATGAATTTTCTAACCATTGGGTTCATATCGTACATGTGCTCACGTGCAATGTCTTCGTACAGTTTATACACAATCATGACAGTAAGTAAAATTCCTGTTCCTCGAGACAGTGCACCCATTAAATCTGCGGTTGCTGCTAAAAATCCAACCACTAGTCCACCCATTACAGTAAGCGGCATGATGTACCTGTCCAGGATCCGTTGTAGGATACGTTTATCTTTTCTAAACCCAGGTATTTGCAGTCCTGACGACATTATTTGTTCTGCTAAACTTTTAGAATCTTGACCCGAAGTTTGCACCCAGAATATTGAAAATAAAACCGCGCCGCCGATCATTAATATAATGTAAATAAGTGAGTTAAACAACACTGGTGCAATGATTGACCATTGGCCGCCGCTTTGGATCATGGCTTGTACTAAGTTTGGTCCTTGTAAAACCGCCATTAAACCTACTGGAACATTACCTTGTGCAAACCCGCCCAATATAGGTAAAGGATTACCCCCTGTCCAGTTCTGCAACAATCTAACCCATAACTGTAATGTTGCAAACAATGACGCAACTAAGATAACTGGCATGTTACTTGTATAAATAAACTGCAAAGGCCATCTAATACCATGCCCTCTAACTCTACCAAAAGACAATGGAATTTCAATCTTCATTGCCTGCGAATAAACAGCAATTGCAAATACGATGAATGTCGCAGCAATTGTAACAATACCTATTAACGCACCTTGACCATCTCCTGTTGTCAAAGAACCAATCGTGCCCCATAATTGACCTACCACAGGTCCTTGGAATGATGTTTCCCAAAACATGTTACCTACTGTATCTGTAAATGAAAACAGTCTAATGAAAATTTGTTTACTAATGCCTGCTGCTATGAACAAACTAATTCCTGAGCCAAACCCCCATTTGCTTACAATCTCGTCCATGAACAATACAATTAAACCACCCAAAAATAACTGGAAAACAAGTAATAACTGCATCTGAAACATAGACGCTATTCCTGCCGGCACTGAAATCCCGCCCATGAAAACGTAAATAATAGCTTCGAATATAATGAAAAATAAGGATACTAGTTTTTGTATTCCTTGGTATCTTTGTTTGCCTTCATGAGATGTTAAGTCAAACTTTAATATTCCTGCTCCGTTAAGCAACTGTAAAATAATAGACCCTGTAACAATAGGTCCAATACCTAAAGATAATAGTGAGCCAAACTCCGCGCCTAAAATAATTGATAAATATTCAAACTGTGCTAATGTGTTCTGGCCAAGTGGCCATAACGGTATCATTCCTAGCACGAAAAATAAAACAAGAACTATCAAAGTCCATTTTAACCTTTCATTAAACGGCAACTTTTTTTGTTTTGGAGAGCCGACTTCTGGAAGGTTCAGTATAATGTTATCCAACAGTGACATTTTACTCTTCCGTGTTTGTATTCTTATCCTGAGTTAAAACTTTCCCGCCTGCTTTTTCAATCCTGGAAACTGCGTTTGGTGTTGCAAGTTTAACTTTAATATTTATCTTAACATTAACATTGCCTTTTGACAATAGTTTATCATATCCTAATTTTTCCAAATCAACTTCGTAAACATCTTTATTCTTACTTATTTTCCCTTTTATGGTCATTGAATCTAGTCCAGACTGTAATTCTGTAAGGTTTATAGTTCTTAATGATTTTTTCAATGATTTAAACCCAGATTTTCCTAAATACTCCTTACCTTTTGTAAGTTTCATTAACTTAGTACTTCCGTGTTTTCCGGTTCCGGCTTTACCCCGACCGCCTCGATGGCCTGCTCCTCGATTTTTCTTTTTATGGCCATGGCCTGAAGTAGGTTTAGCTGCTCTTATCCGTGATCGTTTTGTTCTTTTTGATTGCATTTTTATGTCATCCGTTTTAACAAATCATTAATTTTATCTCCTCTATAACCTAAAGCACCATTCCTTATAAAAGATGTTTTTACACCTGCTCTACCATATCCTTTTTTAGGAGGAGAAAGTCTAATAAATTTCTTATATTTTTTACTATTAAAAACAACATACTTAGTGTATTTTACCTTGGATCTTGAATCTTCAACTCTGCCTTTGAATTCTTCTGCGCGTTTAGCCATCATGTCCTTGTACACGTCATCTGAAACTTCGCCCCAAGTTACGTAATCTTTAACTTTTTTTATCATACCTATTGTTGATGAGTTATTATCAACTACAACGCACCAGTTTTTGTTATGTAAATTTAACAGGTCAAATGTTTTTTTAACCTCATGGTTAAGGTTAATCTTACCTCTAACTCTAACTACTGCAATTTTACTGCTTTTTTCAACAGTTTTCTTAGGGTTACTTTTTTCCTTTTGTTGTTGACTTGTCTTTGTCTTCATCTTCTTGTTTCTCTTCTTCCTTTTCTTTTGCTAATTCTTCTTTGGTTGGTGTGTCCACTACACTCAAATTTTTATAATGCACTTCTTGCAATTTAGTTTCCATTAAACTTCTCAGTGCTTTTTCAGTTGATTTTATTAAATTGATTTTTGACCTGGTTTGACCGTATGTTTGTGACCATGCGTCTTTCACTCCTGCCAAACTAAGTATTTTTGCAATTTCTTTATCTGCTTTTATACCTGTACCTTTAGGAGCAGGGATTAACTTAACTATTGACGAACCACATTTACCAGTAATTGTAAACGGTAATGAATGAGGTTCACCACAACCACATTCCCAGCTACCGCATCCTCTTCGTATCTTAAAAACATTACACTTCGCTCTTCTTATAGCTTTTTCACGTGCTGGGACTGTTTCTTTTGATTTACCGTAACCAAGACCAACAATACCTTTTTTATCACCAACAACTGCTAATGTCGCAAACCGTGGTTTGTTACCTTCTTTAGTCTTTTTCTGGGTTTGTCTGAACACACGACGTTTACCACCACCAAACTTACCTTTTGCCTGGCCAACTAATAACAGATCTGATTCCAGTCCAGGGACCAAAGTTTCTGTTATTTCTTTTTCCATGATTATTTGTCCTTTATCAAGAATCTCGTGAACATTAGTAAATTCTCCAGATTCTACTTTTTTTCCAAGTTCTGTTTTAGGAACCCATGGTTCTTTAACTACTTCAGGTTGTCTCCTTCTTTCTCTTCGATTGTTTTTTCTTTTTCCTTGTCTCATTTTAATATTTTATCACGTGTTTTTTCAAATTTATCTTTGACATCTTTTGCATGTTTTCCCATGATCCTTTCTTCAGAAGGAAAAACTTCTTCTGAACATTTAATTTTCAAACCACCGTCAACTGCGCCTTTTAACACAGCAAACAGTCTTGACCCAGATATTGGTGTTTGTAAACCTAAATCTAAAACTGCTTCCTTACCATTTGATTCTTTACCAATTAACAGTCCAACTAAATATGCAGCAGGTATGTTACCTGTGCTTATGTCCCATCCGTATTTTTTAAGATGTTCTGAACTAACAGTCTTTATGACAACGTCGCCTTTGTCACCATATTTTACAAGCTGTGCTAACATGTGTTTGTTAGATTTTCTAACAACTAATCTTGTTGATTTTGATTTTAGCAAAGCTAACCTTTTCTTATAATCTGTTTTACCAGATTGTTTCCGACGATACTGTATTGTGAATGTTTTTTTATGTACCATTTTTATTTTTTAACAAGCTTATGCTCTGTTATGTATAATTTAATGTGTCTTTTACTTCTAAAAAATCCGCCTTTAGCTTTCCTGTAAAGGTTTTTGTAAACTTCAGGAGTTAGTTTGCTTTTTTGTTTAAGCTCTTTTAAAAACGCTCTCTGTAACCTTATCTTGTTCATCCATTTCTTTTTATCTCCTAACCTAGCATTAGCTTTACCTTTTCTTGATCCGTGACCTTTTTTTCTGCCACGAACTTTTTGTTTTTTGTTTTTTCTAGCTCGTGCTCTAGACACACCTTTATCCTGTAATATTTTTATTGCGCCGTCTTTAATCAAAGCTTTAATATCAACTTTTGTTATAGCTTCTTTTATCTCGTCTAGCCTGTTCGGGTCTAGCTTAACCTTTTTAGGTGATTTTTTTACTAATTTTGCTGCTAATCTTTTCTGGACTTTCATTTTCAAAATTTCTTAGTTAATAACCTATCAATTTCTTTTTTCTCTAACTTCTTTTTTTCATCGTCAGAGAGTTTGTCTTCAATTGATTCTTTTTTATCAGCTTCTTTCTTAACCTTTTCTTTTTTTGTTTTTTCTTGTTTTTGTTTTTTCTTTTTATCAAGCTGTGCTTTTTTTGATTCAACGTATCTCTTAGGATCTTTAATATTATGAACAGTGAACTTCTCTTCAACTAATTTATTTAATAATACAAGTTTATTCTTTAAACCTAATTTTTTTGACACAATTATTGTGTGTTTTTTAGGGTCAAGTGATTTCAAATCATTAACTGAAGTAACTGCAACAATCTCTTTGCCTGTTTTTTCCCTTTTTCTCAAGATTTTTGGAGTACCATAACCAGGTTTAACAATTAACCTGTTATTTTTCATTAAACGTTTTTTTGAATCGCAACCACGTGGTTTCCTCCACAACTTTGCAAGACGTTTTTTCTTATGAATATCTTGTCTGATGAATCTTGGATTAACAGACTTTTTCTCTTGTTTAACTTTAAGTAAATTTTCTTTTGACATTTTCTTAGTTACACTTCTTTTCCTGCTTTTTCAATTATATATATTCCATCCTGGAACACACGTTTGTCAAACCCTGGTCGCCTTGTTGCTTGTTCAATGTTCGCAGCTGTCTGGCCAGCTTTTTCTTTTTCGTTTGAACTAACTGTGATGAAACTGCCTTCAACTTTTACATCAACGCCTGGAATAAGTTTAACTTGTCTCGGTACTTTTTCACCAATGAAATTTTTTATTGTTAAAACATTATCCGCAACAGACACGTTCATTGGAAAATGCCCTGAACAGATCTTAAGCTTATATGTAAAACCTTCATTACATCCTTGAAACATGTTCAGAACATGCGCTTTGTAAGTTTTGATAACTGCTTTATCTTTTTTTGAAGTTTGTTTAGCAACAAACTCAACTTCGTTGTTACTTGCTGAAACACTTACTCTAGGATTATCAAATTTTCTTGTAACTTCTCCTTTCGGACCTGATACAATTAAAACATTTTCTTCCACAGACGCTGTAAGTTCTTCTGGAACTTCAAGTTTTTCATTGATTTTTTTTTTTGCTGCCATTTTTTTATTCAGTATACGTATGCAAGTAATTTACCGCCTAGTTTTTTCTTAACTGCTTCTTCTTGAGTCATTATGCCTTGGTTTGTTGAGACTATTAAAAACCCAAATCCAAAAGCTGGCAAATATCTTTTCTCGAACTTTTCATAATTTGTCAATTTAACACTATGTCTTGGTTTTATAACATTTGTTTTGTTGATTGCGCCTAACAGATTAACTTCAATAAGGCCTGCTTTACCATCTTCTATTACTTTAAATGTTCCAAGATAATTGTTTTTGTTAAGTAATGTTAAAACTTCTCTAATAATTTTTGAATTATTTTTTAACACAATCTTTTTCTTACCTTTTTTATCTTCTATCATTACGTGTGATAACACGTTTGCTAATGGATCGTTTAAACTCATTTTTTCATCAACTGTATTTTTTAAACCCTATCTTGGTTGCAATTTCTCTAAAACAACACCTGCAATAGTTAAGTTTATATTGGCCGACAAACCCACCAATGCCTGTTCTGCCACATCTTATGCATTTCGAAGTTTGTCTACCGCAAGACCTTTCTTTTGGCAAGTTATATTTTTTAAATCTTTTAAGCTTGTGAGGTTTTTTACTTAATTGTTTAAGCATTTTTTTAGGATCTGAGGTTGTCATGTTTATTCTTCCTCCATTGTAACATTGAACTTTTCTTTAAAAAATTTGGCACCGTCTTCCTGGCTTATTTTATGATTTTTTCCAGGTTTTCTTCTTAACTTTTTTCTATATTTAATCCTGTACCCTGGTTTTGACAGACTAACACAAACTTGAAATCCCATTATACCTATATCTGAATCATAATTAAGGTCAGGAACATCAATATATTCGTGAATACCAAACGAAACATTACCATTGTTATCAAAACATTTTTTGTTTAGTTTGTTATCTTTTGCTTTAAGCAATCTTTTCAAAAGTTCTTCAGCACTCTTTCCTCGCAAAGTTAGTTTGCATCCTAATGGAAGACCTGGCCGGACACCCCAACTAGGTATTCTTTTACTGCTTACTGTTTTAACAGGGTCCGTACCTGTTAAATTTTTCAATAATTTCGTGCCTTTTTCTAACATTTTCTGGTCTGTACCAGCTCCAATGTTTAGAGTAAGCTTCCCTATCCGAATATTTTGCATAACATTCATTTTTGTTCAACAGTAATTTCTGGTTTGCCTTTTCCAATAACATAAATAAACTCTTTAGGTGTTTCAAACACACTTTCTTTAGTTTTAATCTTTACAATGTCTAGTTTTACTTCCTCAATCAAACCATGTTCACCTACGTGGCTACCTCTTGTTAAAAACGCATAATTGCCTTTTTCGAGTTTCAAACTTTTCTTAACTTTATTATCAGGTAGAGATATCGTAACAGAATCACCAACTTTATATTTATCTTCTTTTACAATAATGTTTTTACCATCAAAAAAGTTGAGTTGCATTTTGCTTTTTTTCAAAACTGTTTTGCTTGTAATTTTACAAATCTTAAACTTTGTTTCTGCTTCAGGAACAGGTACAAGACATAATTTCTTACTTTGGTTAATAAGCATTCTATAATGTTCTTTTGCAAACGGAATGGATAACGTGTCCATTAACCCTAACAAATACTTTGGATTTTTTCGTCTTTTACCTTCAACATAGACTTCTTTATCCTGTAATATAGCTTTAACTTCTTTCATGGTTTTACAATATTTCAAAATGTTTTTAAACACTAACGCCAAAGGCATGCTAACTGAAAATGCCTTCCCTGGTTTAGGTCGTACAACAAATTTCTGACCTTTTCTCTTGATAGGCCATGATACTGGCGCTGTCAATGTTTTCATATGCCCTTTTACCATTTTTCTTATTTCCTCTTTAAAATCTCAGATCTTTTTTTATCACTTAAATTAAGTTCTGTTATCATTAAGTTTGATGCTGATATTGGAATTTGGATCTTTGTTCCGTCTGTTTTTTGATGCTCGATTCCTGTTACATACACTTTTTGATTTTTTGTGTTAACTCTATCAATCTTTCCAGTTTTTCCTTTGAACTGTCCCTTCATAACTTTAACTTTATCTCCTGTTATGATTCGACAGGTTCTTTTTCCAAACTTTTTTGAAAGATCATTTGACAAATGTGTTCTTAATAAGTTCTTTCTCAAATGTAACGGTGCGTTCGCTCTATACTTACGCTGTTTCTTCGGTTTCTTACTTGATTTCCAGTTAGTTGAAAATTTCATTTTTGATCATTATATTATTATGCTCGCAACTTTTGACACACCTGGCCATTTTTCAGTTGCTTCCTTTGCAATAGGTCCTTTGAATATTGTTCCTTTAGGATTACCTTTTTCATCTTTTAAAACAACAGCTGCGTTATCTTCAAACTTAATCCTTATACCGTTAGGTCTTCTATACTCTTTTTTTTGTCTGACAATAACTGCGTGAACCATTTGTTTCATCATGTCCGGCCTACCTTTTTTAACAGCTGCTCTAACAATATCTCCTACTCCTGCGCTTGGTTTTCTTTTCTTAACACCTTTATACCCTTGCACAGAGATTATTTCTATCACTTTTGCACCAGAGTTGTCACAAGTTGCAATGTTCGCGCCTACTGGAAGCGCTTTCACAACACGAGACTTGACAGCTTTCATTCTTCTTTTATAACCTCTGTTACAATAAACTTCTTAGTTTTACTGATAGGCCGACATTCTTTAATAATAACCATGTCACCTTCCTTTGCATCCAGTTCTTCTGGATTATGCGCTTTAACTTTACTTGTTTTGTTCTGGTATCTTTCATATTTCTTAACATAAATACGTCTGTTCCATTCAACAGTAACTGTTTTCTGAGCTTTACTACTCACAACTTTACCTTTGAATGTTCTTCCTCTTGTTCTGATTTCAGTTGCCATTTTTTTTGTTTTAACACGATTTAACCCTGTCTTCGGGCCTTTTGTTTATTTTATTTCCATTGATTTGCTTATTGTTTATGATCAATTTGATTGAATTTTTTATGAACTTTTTTATTTTTTTTTTTGTCTTAAAATAAACCATGTTTTTTGTTTCGTTTATAATTTCTCCTTTGAATGTAACACCATTGTGCATTATCTCTGCGCGCTTTCCTATCAACTCATGTTTCATTTGACTTTTTATTTGATCTTGATTGTTTCGTCAGAAAAACCTAATTTTATGAGTTCTTGTTTAACCTTGAACTTATGATCGCCTTGCAACTCAACTTTACCTTCTTTTGCTGTGCCACCACATGCTAACGTGTTTTTTAATTTTTTTCCGAGATCTTTAAGATCGATCTGTTTTGTGTCTATTCCCTTAATCACTGTGTTTTTTTTACCGAATTTTTTTTTAATTGTGTATATTTTAATTTCTTGACTTTCTTTTGCTATACTTTCACATACACACAATTCGTTTGGAAGCCCACATGTATTACATATACTCATTTTGTTTTAAGTTCTGTTAATAACCTCGCAATAGTTTTTTTTGTTTTTTTAACTTGTCCAGGACTTTTTAAAGTTGTGCCTGTCGCAACTTGTGTTTGTAATTTTATTAATTCTTTTTGTAACTCACTCAACTGTGTTTCTAGTTCTTCTTTACTCTTAGTTTTAATATCTTTACTCTTCATCTTTATTCTCTTTAGTTTCTTTAGTTTCTTTTTCTTCTGTTTTTTCCGGAGTTTCAATGTTATTTTTAATTTCTTCTTCAACTTTTTCAGATTCTTCTTTTGACAATTCTTCAACAACAGGTTCTTCAGCAACTTCTTCTGACCTAAATTTAACATCATCTGGCAATCTTTTATCAGGCGGCATAATACTAACTTTGATACCCACTATTCCTGATTTCAAGTTTGCAATTTCATACGCAGTGTCAACAATTGTTACAGCTGCGTTACCGCATTTTTTAATATATCCTTGGTAAAATCTCCATGTCCTCGCTCGTGCACTAGGTATCTTACCAGAGATTAATATTTCAATGCCTCTTGCACCTGAGTTCAAAACATCAGACATACATTTATGCCCTATTCCTTTAAACCTCATAGTGCCGAATTTTTCTAATGACGTTGCTATCCTTTCAGCGACAACTGCTGATACCAGATTAATATTTTCAAGTTCGCTTATTTCAATCTGCGGATTTTCCAAGCTGAACTTTTGTTTCAATTGTTTTGTTAACTTCTTAATATTTGATCCTCCGCCACCAATGATTAATCCTGGCCGGGAAGCGTGAATAATTATTTTTTCTCCCAAAGGAGTTCTTTGTATTCGTGAGTGACTTAATCCTACTCCTCTTAAATTTGATTTAATATATTCCTGGATCTGGAATTCTTTCTTTTTCCTTGAAACAAACTCACGTTCAATCATTTTTTAGTCTCCTCAACTATTGTCTTTTTTTCAACTGATTTCTTATCTGTATTGTCCTTGGATGTTTTCTTTTTTTCTAATAAAACAATTTGAACATGCGTTCTTTTCATCTTAACACGTCTTTTTCTTCCATAATGAAACGGCCGTGACGCAAGATGCGCAGACATATGTTTAATAACTAGATCTTTAGTACTCAATCCTTTATTCTGTGCATTTGACTCTGCACTTTTTAACAAAGCAAGGATTTCTTTAGCAGCTTTAACAGGATATTTTCCTGCACCGATTTCTTTTTTATGTGCTGTATCTTTCATATATCGTGTCATTCTGATTGGTTGTTTCATATCAATAACATTTTCAAGCAATGTCTTTGCTTTTTGAACAGACATGTTTCTTATATTATTACATATTTCAACTGATTGTTTAGTTGATATGCTTAAATTTCTACCATGAGCTCTCGCCATGTTATCATCCATATCCTTGAAACAATATTTTACATTCATTTTTATCTTACTGACACACTCGCACTGCTTCTCGTAGCACCTACTCCAGGTGCGTTATGCGCTACTCTTCTCCTTGTTAATGAAAATTCACCCAGAAAATGTCCAAGCATTTCTTCAGTGATCATAACTTCCGCATAATCTTTTCCATTATGAATTTTAATAATGTGTCCGATCATTTCTGGAACAACTACCATGTCTCTCGCATGTGTTTTAATATTTTTTTTATTAGCACGAATTTTTTCAAGCAATTTTTTTTGTTCTTCTGTAAACCCTCGTTTTAATGTTCTTCTTACTCTGCTCGGAGCAAGTTCCATGAACTCGTTTATTGATAAAGATTTCACGTCTGTGCTTGACTTACCTCTGTACATAAATTCTTTTTTTGCCATTTTTATTTCACTCGTCCTGTTCTCCTTGGCCGGATCTTACCAACTTTCGCACCAGGCGGTGCGTTTTTTCTTGCAATTGTAGGATGACCTTTTTTAGATGATCGTGATGTACCGTGCGGATGATCAACAGCGTTCATTGCAATTCCTGATGTTTTTGGGTATAACTTGTTCCTTGATTTCATATAATGATATTTTGTACCTGCTTTCACAAAAGGTTTATCTTTTCTACCAGATCCAGCAACCACGCCAACAGTTGCTCGACATTTTGGATGAAATGATTTTTGTTTTTTTGAAGGTAATAATATTACAATTTCATCTTCTTTTTTTGATAAAACTCTAGCGAAACATCCACCGCTTCTAACAAACTTACCACCATCTCCAGGTTTAAGTTCAATGTTAAACAACGAAGTACCAACCGGAACATCTTTTAAAAATAATGTGTTTCCATTATCAGGAGTAGCGTTACCAATGTTCACAACATCACCCATTCTAACACCTTCAGCAGCAATCACGTAAGTTTCTTCACCTGAATCATACCTAATTTTTGCTAAAGGACTTGAATGACCTCTGCATTTTACTAAATCAACAATTTTTCCAAACTCTTGTGCTTTTTGCGGGTAAAACACTTTGGCTTTATACTTAAAACTAGGGGCTCTATAAGTAGGCGAACCTTTTCCCCGTGCTTGTTGAATTAAGTTTTTACCCATTTTTAATTACATTAAACCTAGTTGTGTTGCCAGATCAATTGCTGGCGTGTCTTCTGAAAATTTCACATACGCTTTTTTCCTGTTTTTTGGATCAATTGTCGTGTTTACCCGTTTAACTTTAACATTATACATTTCTTCCATAGCTTTCTTAATCTCTTGTTTCTTTGCACTTTTCTCTACAATAAAAACCAAAGTATTATCAGATTCCATTAACCTAATAGATTTTTCTGTTGATAATGGATATTTGATAATCATTTTTTACTAGCCTCTTTTTTCTTAGTTACTGGCTTTTTTTTTGTAACTGGTTTTTTCTTTACTGGCTCTTTCTTAACTTCAGCTTTTTTTTCTTTAATAACTTCTTTTTTAGGTTCTGTCTTCTTTTCTTGTTTAGGTTTTTTCTCAACTTTAACAGGATTGTCTGTGAACAATTTTAAATTTCCAATCTTTTCAACACTTTTCTTTGTGTATATTGTTAATCTTGCATAATCGCAACCTGGTGCTAACAGTTCAGCATTCAAATCTTCGACCTCAACAACATCAACTCCTGGAATGTTAACAGCTGCGTTCATAAAATCACATTTTTTTGATACAACAACTAAAGGTCCTTTTGCTTTTTTATAATGTCTGCCACGTAGTCTTGCTTTACCTGTTTTTTCTGATTTTCTAGCAGATCTTTCTAATTCTTTTGCTAAACCAAGTTTGTTAAATAAATCTAAAACTTCTTTTGTTTTTTTCAAAGTTTCAACTGAGTCTTCTAAAACAATAGGATACTCATCAACAACATGTCCTCTCTGAACTACAAGTTCTTTGATAACTGATGCGCTTATTGCTGACCTAATAGCTTTTCTACGCTCTTTTTTATTAATTTTTTTTGATAAGATTTTTTCAGCTTTTGGCGGGTGTGCTTGCCTACCGCCAACAGTATTAGGAGCAGTCGCGCCTTGCCAGTTAAACCTTGTCCCTCTATAACTTAAAATTTTTCTTGGCACACGAGATATTCCTATTCCGTAAGCTGTTTTATAATCACGCCTTCTTCTTGAAAGTTTTGACGCGTATTTTCTACCTGCGTCAGGATCTGTTCCGTAAGGTTGATAGTTATGACTTTGAATAGTAAGAACTGCTCTTTTAATCAAATCTGGTCTGACATCTTCTTGAAACTGTGCAGGTAATTCTACTTGGCCTTTTTTTGTTCCTGTTGCAGTTTTTAAGATCGCTTTCATTTTCTTAATTAGTTCTCAACTATGTTAACTTTTTCAATTGTTGGCAGTTCTGGTTGTTTTTTTATCCTACTAGCTTTCTGCATGACAATTAACCGTTTCTTTGAACCTCCAACACTACCTTTAATCATAACAATCTGATTTTTAACTTTCCCGTATTTGTGCAATCCGTTTTTTAGTTCTGGTTTATTAAACAATAATATTTGTTTATTATACTCTGTTCTTTGATGATATCCCATTTTACCTGCGTGTGCAACCCGCCACATAATATGGCCCTGACCACACCACGGACCTAATGATCCTGGGTTACGGATAGCTTTCTCAGACTTGTGCTGTCTTATTGAAATTCCGAACCTTTTAACAGGTCCTTGAAAACCTTTACCTTTTGTTATTGATTTTATATCTGTTAAATCTCCTTCCTGGAAAACAGATTCAACCACAACATCTTTACCAATGTTTTCTTTAACATACTTAACCTTATCTTCAACTGAAGATCCGCCTACACCTAGCTCAATAACTTCAGGTTTTTTCTGACCTGTTGCTGTTAACTGGGGTTGTGTATAGACTAAAACACGCACATCGTCATATTCTTCAAAATTAAGTTTGTCAAGTTCTGCAGCAGCATCTTTTTTTGGCAGTTTAAGCCTTTTATTCAAATTCTTATCAATTGACAATAAAACTTCTTTTTTGAGTTTTAGTTTGTTAGATTCTTTTTTGTATAACTTTAATGATGCAATCTTTAAAGGCGGACATTCAATCATTGTTACTGGAACAGAAATTTCTTCGCCTTTTTTATGAGAATGTTTGTTAGTTTCAATTGCTTGAACATGTGTCATGCCTATTTTATAGCCAGCAAACCCAGTTAATTTTTGATCATTAACTTGTGGATAAGTTCTTGTTCTGGCAACTTTTCGTTTAGACTGTTTTCTAGGCCAAAACTGTAATGATCCTGATCGTGGTTTTCTAGTATTCGGCATTTTATTTAACTATAGTTTTTCTTTCCCTTTATAACAGACCTATTTTTGACATCCTTATACAGAAACTTGTGAAGGAAATCTTTTCAGGCCCAATAAACATATTATATTATGTTTATCCTGTTATTGCTCTGGAATTATAAATAGTATATAAATCTTGTGGGTGTTTAAGTATAGTTTTATCGTCTAATAGAAAGTTTTATATACCTTTTAGGTAAGAAAAAGACTTATAATGGTATTAGAATCATTAATATCACCTTGGAAAGCTGAAGCACATCCTGGCTGGGTATTTCTGCATGGTTTTCTATACGCATCGCTTGGTTTATTTCTTGGAATATGGATTTTTAATGATCATGCATCTCTTATAATGGTTTTTCTAACAACCATGGCTGCTGTTCCTTTAGTATATAGAATAATTAAAACTGAAGAAAAAAAAGATTTAACTAATCTAGACGAGAAAAATTTGTTAAAAGAACACTCCAAAGCATTAAAAGTTTTTATAAATTATTTTATTGGTGCAACACTCGCATTTGCGTTCTGGTACGTTGTGTTGCCTAGTTCAAGCATAAGCACTTTATTCAGTGTACAAACAAATACAATTACTAATTTAAGAGGGAATGTTATTGGAAACGCATCATCTCATGTCAAAATATTTCTAGACATATTATCAAACAACCTAAAAGTATTAATCTTCTGTGTATTATTCTCGTTTTTATACGGCGTAGGTGCACTTTTCATATTAACATGGAACGCGTCTGTTATCGGCGTTGCAATAGGTGACACGATTAAATCAGGCATTTACCAAATAAGTAAAGAACTAAGTATTTTCTCAAGCTCTGCAGAGTATGTCTCAGTAATATCGTACGGTTTGTTACGATATTCTATCCATGGTATTGTTGAAATTCTTGCATATTTTGTGGCAGGATTAGCAGGAAGCATAATTTCAGTAGCTGTAATTAGGCACGACTTCGGTACAAGAAAGTATGAAAAAATTATAATGGACTCTTCTGTATTATTATTGTTAAGCCTATTCCTTATTGTTTCTGCAGCATTTCTAGAAGTATATGTAACACCCGTGTTATTCTAAAATTTTAACTTTTCCAGGAGAAATTTCGAAAACTTCGCCTTCTTCTATCAAATTCTGGACAATGTTTTCGCAGTTATCTATTTTAATATTGTTTACAACCTCTTGAACATCTACACCTTCCCCCTTATCAAGAATAGTAATTACGTTCAGAATTTTTTGATAAGGACCAGTTTCCATGGCTTCATCTGCTTCTGGTTCAACTGGTAATTTTTTAGCTGTACGTTTCAATAGTTTCAGTTCGAGATTATGCACATTATACCATTTTTTGTCAATCTTTTTTATTAGTTCCGGGACAACATAAATTGAATTACCTGTTTCACGAACCCTGCCAATAATCCTTACCATGTCACCCAATGAATGGTTCTGGTCAGGTTTTTCAAACATTCTAACTGTTATATTCCCTGAACCATCATCTAAAAGAAAACTTAAACTATCTTCTCCTTCTGACAATGAAACAATTAATCCTGTGACATTAACTCGTGTTATCTCTCCATATTTTGTTAAAACTCCACTAGGTTCCCAACCTGGCCGTTTAATATATGTTCCGCTTAAAAGTTCGTTAAGCTGAATTTTTCTAGCAGTTTTTCGTTTCATTTTTTATATCTTTGAAATAAAACCTTTCTTAGGTTCGTATATATCTCCTGAACGTTTAAGCTTTTCAATAATTTCAACAACTTGGTCTTCTTTAACCTTTCTTGAACTAGCTTCAATAAGAACATCTTCAATTGAAATGGTTTTTCCTGACTTAACTTCGATTTCGTTTATTATTTCTCGTACTAAAACAATATTACTTCTTTCAGAAGCTGTAACCCCTGACGAAATTCTATCAATGTCAAACTTACCTGTTTCTGGATCAAGTCCGATTTGTGATAAACAATGATGCACAAGATCAATACCTCGTTTCGCATCTTTTCTAGTAACTTTTGTGGATAATCTTATCTTTGCAGACGCTTCTGCTAACCGTATCAACGCCTCTAACTGTCTAGCTGTGATGGGGATAGCTTTCACTCCTGCTTCTTCGCTACCCGAAGATCGCATTTTTACATAATAACTTTTAATTTCTTCAATTGCGGCATCTGTTAATATAGGTTTGATTTTCTGTCTTGCATATGCAAAATATTTTCTTAATAATTCATTTTCAACTTCTGATTTGATTTCGGTTTTTTCTTGATGAAGGTTTAATATGAAAGATGCTAGTTTTTCATCCTTTTTTTCGTCAGGTAAGTCTCTAACTGGAAAAATAAGGTCAAACCTGTTGATCAATGTACTAGGCAGTTCAATTTGTCTTGCTAACACTTCATACGGATCAAACCTACCAAATTTCGGGTTAGCTGCTGCCAATACTGTTGTTTCTGCTCGTAATGTTGCCTGAATATTAGCTTTAGATATTGTGACTGTTTGTTGTTCAAGAGCTTCGTGCATTGCACTTCTATCTTCCCGGGTCATTTTATCAAGCTCGTCAATACACACAATGCCGCGGTTTGCTAAAACTAATGCTCCTGCTTCAAGTGCATATCCCCGTATAAATTCGTCTTTAACAACTGTTGCTGTTAAACCTGCGCCGCTTGCACCCTTACCTGAAACATACCGAGCTTTTGGAGCGACTTCTGATACTCTTTTTAACATTTGAGACTTACCAGATCCTGGATCACCTATCAATAATATATGTATGTCACCTCTTGTTGCTGCGCCTTTTTTCTTTTTCTTTCTAACACCTCCGAACGCTTGTAAAATAATTGCTTCTTTTATTCGATCATGACCATAGATAGTTGGAGCAATCGAACCAATCAATTTATCGTACACCTGAGCGTCTTTTGCTAAGTTCAAAATTTCTTCTTCTTCTTTTTTGGAGATGTTTAATTCAAAAAAATCTTCTTCAATAGGTTCAACAAAATTTGCATCTATCATTAAATCAAACCTTGTAAGTTTCCCACCGTCTCGAGCAGGAATAGGGACTTCTTTTAATATACCGCAAACTTCAATCTTACTTCCCGGGTTTGTTTTTTTGTCAGACATTGGGCTCACCAAATCTGATTTTAGAAAGAGATCTAATCTTTTAGGTTGCTCGCCACCTTCAAGATCTTCAGGTGCTTCTTCAAGAACAATTTTTTGCGCGTCTACAAGTTCTCTACTCAATTCTCTAAACTTGCCTTTTCGGCCACACCCACACCTGGTAGGTTCTTTAAATTTAGAGTCAAGCTGTAAAACAGTTATAACATTACCGCAGCTCGGGCATTCGAATCTTGCACTTGTAACTTGCGGACGAACATCTGATTTTTGCCTTACGAGTCCTTTCAAAAACAAGAATTTGTTAATGTGTTTACTTCTAATATCTTTAATCATTATTTCCATGTCATCGGGAAGATTACTTATCCTTACTTTGAAATTTTTAATATCGCCTTCTACTTCGAATTGTTCTAAAGCAAGCTCAGCTGCTTTAATGACTTCTTCAGGATTTTCTAATAATTCGTCTGCTAAATCTGGATCATAAACAGAAAGTGTGTTAAAATCTATTACAACGAACTTTTCGCCTTTTCTAGCTTTTTCAGCTATTTCTGGCAAATAGTTCTTGTCTAAAAATTCCTGAAACTTCTTTATTATAATTGTAGGTTCCATTGTTTACTATAATAGAAACATACCCCCTCCATTTTAATATAAAATAAAAATAAGTATTTATTATTAACTTACTTTTTTAAGATTTACAATTAATTTATCTAATGCTTCATGCACTTCGTCTTCACTTTTGGTGCCTGTACAAACAATCTTGCCGTTACTAAACAATAAGAATGTTGCTTTTGCTTCGTCCAGTTTGTACACTAACCCTGGAAACTGTTCTGGCTCATATTCTGTGTTTTCAAGTTTCATAGCTAGAACGTTTAAGTTAAGGTCCATACCAATACTTCCTGATGCAACAATGTTTTGCACAGATATTTTTGGTTCAATTGTGATTTCGATTCCAATCTTTTTCAAAGCTTTAATAATTTTTTCAATAGATTCCTGAACCTTTTCCATGCTTCGTGCACCAGTACAAACAACCTTACCTGAACTAAAAATTAATGCAGATGTTTTAGGATCTCTTATTCTAATAACTAATCCTGGAAACTGTTCTGGATTATATTCAGTATTACTCAATGTAGCAGCCATTTTTTCCAACGGAATGTCATGTTCAAGGCTGGTAGAAACAACAATGTTAACAACTTCTATGTTTTTTTCGCTCATTTTTATAAAGCACCTCTCGAGGTTTTATTTAAAAAGAAATCTTGTTTTATTTATAAATGATGGGGTTTTAGAAATATTTAAAAAATCTATTTAGTAACTCTCCACAACTCGTTAACCATGTCGTAAGCAGTGTAACCATAACCACGTTGTTTTAACATGTACTCACCAATTTTACCGTTAACATGCGCTGCTTGTTTCGCAGATTCAAAAGAGTTACCTGTCTGAGCAAGATAGCCTGCGCACAGGCCTGCCAAGATGTCGCCTGTGCCACCAACAGTCATTGAATTGTTACCTGTTTTGTTTGTATGTAATTTGTCTTTAGAAAAAATATAATCGTTCTGACCTTTTACAACCATAACATTATTGCCCAGTTTAGTTTGGACTGTTTTAATGTTTTGCTGGAGTTTATCATCAAACTTTTTCTTTTTAATTGTGTTATTATATAATATTTCAAACTCTTTTTTATGCGGTGTTAAAATACTGTTAGAAACAACATCTAAGGAAATAACTTTTAATGCGTCTGCGTCTATTACAAACGGCTTTTTTATTCCTCTCAGTAATTTCAACACAAAATCTTTTTTCAAGCCAAGACCTGGGCCCAAAACAATAACGTCATTTGTTTCACTTAATGAAACCATTTCTTTAGTATGTGTTAAATTTAATTCATCTCCAAGAAACTTTTTAGTAATAATGTCTGGTGAATAATGGTTTATTGCCCATGCAACTTTTTCAGGTGCACAAACAGTTACTAAATCCACTCCTGTTCTGTAAGCGCCCATTGCAGCCAAAGCTGGTGCACCTACATAATCTTTACTTCCACCAATCACTAAAACTCTACCATTTTTACCTTTGGTTTGTTTACGTTTTATCTTCATTCTTATTAGTTATTTCTTTTTGCTTTTTTAATCTTTCTCTATGTAACCTACGCATTTCTTTTTGTTCGTCTGTAAGCCTTGCACGCTTTTTCTTTTTTTTATAATTTGATTTAACTTTTGTGTATTGCACAGGATTTTTCATTCGTTTGCATAAACCATCGGGAAAACAAACTTGAAACTCTTGATAATATGATTTGCAGTTGGGTGGTAAAACCTTTTGCTTTTTTCTTCTGTGATATTGTACTTGATTTTTCACACTTTGTTCTCTTAATTCTGGTTTGTTGTTTTTATTCCATTCTAAGAGCAACTCTTCTGCTTGGTTATGACTCCAACCAATAGATGTTAAAAAATTTGTTAAAACAAACAATGATCTTTTTTTACCGTCTTCTAACCCTTCCATTATTTTTTGAATACACGGCGGAAAAAATTCTTTTGGAATTGCTTCTGTAATTTCTTCAAAATCATATTTGGTTTTTTTATCTGGAACACGTTCATAAGGCGTGGCCTCCTTTTCATGGTCAAACGCGTTTATTATCAATTGTGTTGCTTCTCCTTTTACTGTATTTTCAGAATCAAGAAACTTATTTTGTTCAGAAAGATCTAGTGCTTGAGGGTCTGCCATATGTTTTTCAAATTGCATTATTTTCTCAGAGTTTACAAGAACAGATACAAGACCTGACTTTTCATGCAAACTATAGGGTGCACGATACATGTGCCTAGAAGATATCAAAATAGTGTCCACGTCTACAATTGACAACGGATCAAATATTGTTTTATACTTGTTTGAACCGCATTTACATATTGAATATTCATGCTGAATTTTTTCCATCAATATTTTACATCTCGGACATGATAATATTTTTGTGCCATCTTCTTTGAAAAATCTCATTTCACATTTTGAACATAAAAACTCGATCCTTTTTTTTCCTTCAAGATCTTTAATCATTGAATTACATTTCTCACACACGGTTTTACTAAGTTCTTCTTCTGTTTTCTCTGCAACTTTTGCGATTTCTTTAATGGTTGTTTTGTGTATGTTTCCAAAAGCAACTTTTCCTTTTTCACCTACTTTTATTATGTTGTTTGCGATATAATCTAAAAGATACATCGCTATTCTCTTTGGTCCGTCAGGGAACCAATCTTTAACAGGAACGTTATTAACTACGTCTGGAAACGCTTCAAACGGTACACCAATATGAAAACCTTTATTGCCTGAAAATTTGCAACTTATTGAAGTAATTTTATGTTCTTTTAATGCTTGAATAAATAAGTACGTTGTTAATTTTGAGTAAAACCAGTACGGACAATCAATGTCTAAAACAAGGTCCCATCCTATTCTTAATTCGTCAAGATCTTTCTTTCTCATATCTGTACTCAATTCTAACGGGTTTGACCATCTTTCTTCAGAAATATGAAAGCTTGATGCACCTTTTTTAACAGAACTAAAAACATCGTTTTCATATATCAATACATCTGGTCGTTTTCCAAAACCTCGGTTGCTAAATCTAACCCCAACTTCTCTATTTTGACATGAGTTCACTATTAAAGATTGAACTTCTTTTTTTTTATAATACAATAATCTACGGCTTATATCATGCATGGTTTTGATAAAATCATAATAAATTTATATTGTTTTAGTATTAACTTAATTATGGACGAATTAAGTGAGTTACTGACAGAGGTTCAAAAACTTAAAGATTTTGCATTGGCAATAATTGTAGAAGGTAAAAGGGACAAGATTGCTTTAAACAAACTTGGATTAACAAACATTGTTTTGTTAAAAAAACCAATTTATGAATTATGTGAAGAACTAGCAAAAGAATGTAATGAAGTTGTGATTCTAACTGATTTAGACAAAGAAGGCAAAAAGCTTTATTCAAAAATAAAAGAAAATTTAGAAAGAAACGGTGTAAAAGTTAATAATACCTTCAGAATATTTTTATTTAGAAATACTAAATTAAGCCATATTGAAGGTCTTGACACTTATATTGTGAACCTTTCTAATAAATGAATTCTGTTGGTTGTTTGTTAATTAAAGCATAAACTGCCAATATAATAATTAACAATAATAGATATATAGAATATTTTTTTGCTTTTACTGAAGAAGATTCATAGACAACTTGACCAGTGACTTTGTCTAACTTTTCTATGTTGTCTTCTTCACCTGATTCAACAGAATCTGTTTGTGTTTGATATACAGTTTGACCAAATTCTGATCTAGATAATGTTTCGTCTTTTTCCGTTAATTCAAGAGATTCAGTAAATTCAAACGGTGTTTGCCTGTCTTCCCTTTGAATTTTAATTTTCAAGTTTATACTTTCTTTTGCATTGTTTTGAAGGGTGTTGGTGAGCGAAACATATTTAGTTTCGTCAGGTTCAAGAGTCACTTTAACCTTGTTTTGCTCTCTATCGCCTGAGTAAGAAACTGGTCCGTTGTAAACATAGCTCCAAACAAAGTATTCGTGTTTAACTTCTTCAGGATTTATTATTTTTATTATAGATGTTGTTGTGTCTTCAACTTGTTTTGTGAAATAAATTAAATCATACTCGTCTTCAGAACTTGATAGACTTATTGTTTGTTGCTCTTTAGGACATTTTTTTGATTTGCCTTTTATATCAATTTGTTCATTTAATTCTACACCCAATCCTTCAATTATCAATTCGTACCTTCCTAGTTTAAACTTGTTATCACAGTTCATTTTCAATTGTATGGGTATTGTAATGTCAAAAGATTGGTCTCTACCATAAACATTAAAGTTAACAGTTTCACTTACTTTGTTAGCTCCTTTTATGTACGCTGCCACTGCAGATTTTTTTGAATCTCCTTTTGTAATCTTAAGTTTAACTTCAACAACATCACCAAACACAACTCCTCCTGATGAAGAATAAATTTTATCAATTTTAATAGTGTTTTTTTCTGTTGTTTCTGCTTTATCATCTACTGAACTAGGCAACACAACCACCAATTTTTCAGCTTGTGATTCATTGTTAGAGTTATTACACCCCACCCAAAGTAATTCAGACCTTATAAAATATACTTTTTCATTAGTATTTTTGCTTGGAGAATAAGATTTCCTGTTAGTGTTTGAAGTTATAACTGGTTGTTTTACAATGTTTCCAAAAATGTCAGTTATCAAATACTCAATCTCAAATTCAAAAGATTTGTTATTCAGTAAATTGTAAAATTTAATTTTTTCATCACTGTCATAAACTTGCTTTTCTGTATCAATATTTAAAGAAACACTACAGGGAATTGAACTTGAATTTTCAACATAAAAAGGTTTACACAATTCATTATTTTCTTTATTATATTCTTCTACTGTTGAATTCATAATCTTTCCACAGACCGTATACGCTCCCGGTTCGGCAAATTCATATTTGCCTGTGTTTGTTGTTGTGTATGATTTAAAAGAAGGAATTGTAGTTTCTTCAAACAATAACGTGTTTTCTTTTGAAACATTACAGTAAAATGTTACGTTGATTTGTTCATTATAATTTGGATAATCCAAATTTTGTACTTTAAACAATTTATATTCTATATTTGTGTAAAGAATTTTTCCTAACAACGATGTTATTTCCAAATCTACCTCTCCTTCCTCAACATCTGATTCACTTTCTTCTACAATAATGTTTTCTGTACTTGGCGTAGGTATTGTTTCTACCCATGATCCATTAATCAAAGAAACAGAATTCCCTTTAGTTACTGATCCTATGTATGAAATGTTCTCTAGAATTGTTGTGTTTTGTGTTAATACAATTTGATCTTCGGAATTCCCCAATCCGTTTCCTAAGGAATTATCATCAACACAATAATAAATTTCATCAGATAAGTTAAACGACGTGTCTTGGTCAAAAATTAAAAAATAGGTATTTTCTGGCAAAACAAAATCGCAGTCAGGATTAAAATCGCAACATACAATTTGGTCTGTGTGCAAGTTGTCACTAAATTCAATATTAGAAAAATTTAATGTTTTGTCTGTATATATTTCAATCCATTCATTGCCATCTTCAGGGTTAAACATTATTTCAGATATTTTAACATCTGCACTAACTGAATACACAAAAAAAAGTATGAAAAATAAGTATAGCCCCTTTTTCATGTTAGTGGTAGCGTATGTTGCTTATATATAGTTTACTCTAAACGAAACAAAAAGGTTTAAAAACTTGAAGAGACTTATGGTCATAAGAGACCAAATGGGTTTTTTTAATAAATTCAATAAAAGGAATGTTGGTGATAAAGCAATTAAAAAAGGGTTGCCGGTGCCACCAATGCCAAAGAAAATGGCAGCTATGCCTATTCCACCAGAAAATAAAAAACCAACTACTGAACCAACAAAACCGATTAAACCTGTAACAAAAGACGAACCTAAAAAAGAACAAAAACGAGTGGTTGAGAAAAAAGATGAAGTAGTTCTAAAACAAAGCCCTATTATTACTCAAGCACAAACGTCGGCAGAACCTACAGCTCCAAAAAAAGTATCAGGATCTGAACCACAAAAACTAAAAGAATTACCTAAGCCACAACCAGCGCTTATGCAAAAGATAGATACGCCTGTAACAAACGTTCCTGACAAACTTCCTGATTTACGTGCTCGTAGTCTGGTTTTTGTTGAAGAAGAAATTCCTGCATTCCTAGACATTCAACCTGTTGTTTTACCAAACATTCCTGGTTTTGACGTAGTAGAAGCTAAGGAAAACGAAAACACGGTACCAACAATTTATATCAGAACTGACCAATATGGTCACATGTTAACTAATATTGCCACCATGAAAAATTATGTATTAGACTCAACTGAAGTAATTAGTTCATTAAAA
Organism: uncultured Methanosarcinales archaeon; assembly: GCA_964512765.1. GTDB lineage: Archaea > Nanobdellota > Nanobdellia > Woesearchaeales > GW2011-AR15 > GW2011-AR15. The sequence goes on along the minus strand of CAZEKF010000001.1, from coordinate 44,422 downwards.
AATTTAAAGAAAAATTCAGATATTGAACATAAACGATACGGTGATGCTCTTGAAGACATCCAGAGAAAATTAATTTATGTTGATAATGTTTTATTTCAAACAATGAGGGATTAACCATGAAAAAAGACCAAAATGTTTTTGTTAAACTTGACGAGTATAACGATCTTTTAGACATAATTGCTTTGATTAATGAGAAAATAAACAATGCAAGAGAAATATTAGGAAAGATTTACGACTTAAAGAACCAAGAAGATGGAGAACTTGACGTCTGGAAACATTCGTTAGATGACGTTGAAAGAAAGTTAAAATATATTGACCAAGTTTTGTTTGAACCAAGTTACTAAAAATGGCAGAAAAAGACTTTTTTGTAGGTATTTATGACCCACAAGATGTGCGTAGAAATGTTTTGGAAAGTTCAAAAGAAGTTGTGAATTCTTTACAATCTCATGATTCTTTGAAATCAATACGTAGAAATAAATTAAAGTGTTACAAAGAAATGCGCCAGATAATGGTTGAACTGGATTTTTTAGTGAATAAGCTAGAAAAAAGTTTACCCAACCCACACTTAAGAAAAACACACGACACAGTATCGTCAAAATCAGAAGACAAAGAAGTAACCAAACTAGAAAAACAGCTGAAGGACATTGAAAAAGAAATTTCTAAAAATCAATAAAATTTAATATAACCTTAAAGTTTTCTAATTGAAATGAAAGTATTTATTGTAATTCCTGCGTATAATGAAGCAAAAAAAATAGGAAAAGTCATAGACAATGTTAAGAAACAATATAATAATGTTATTGTAATAGATGACGGTTCTACGGATAATACTTTCGAAATTTCCAAATCAAAAAAAATCTATGTTATAAAACACATAACAAACAGAGGGCAAGGTGCAGCATTAAAAACTGGAATTGATTATGCGTTAGAAAAGGGTGCAGACATTGTTGTAACCTTTGACGCAGACGGTCAATTTTTAGTAAAAGATATTAAAAAAGTTATTGAACCTGTTTTGAATAAAAAGGTTGATGTAGTTCTCGGATCAAGGTTTTTAGGAAAAGCTATTAATATCAAACCATCAAAAAAATTAGTGTTAAAACTTGGTATTCTTGTAGTATACGTGTTATATGGAATCAAAGTTACGGATTCGCAATCTGGGTTTAGGGCATTGTCAAGGAGAGCGGCCAAAAAAATCAACATAACTTGTGATAGAATGGATCATGCTGGTGAATTTTTTTGGGAAATAATGAAACAAAAGCTTAAATACAAAGAAGTTCCTATTACTGTTGTGTATGATGAATATGCTTTGAGAAAAGGTCAGAGTTGGATAAAAAGCATTGAACTCGGTGTAAAAATGTTGTTAAAAAGGTTTATGATGTGAAAATGATATCAATCATCCATATTTTTGCTCTGGTGTTTGCATTGTTCGCAATAAGCAGAGTCGTGTTAAGAGCCAGGGATAAACAAATCTCTGTTAATGAGTTGTTTTTTTGGTTAGCTATTTGGTTAGGTTTGGTTTTTGTTGTATTTTTTCCACAGATAATTAGTAAGATAGCATTATTTCTTGGTATTGGACGAGGAATTGATGTTGTAGTTTACGCAAGTATTGCTGTTTTGTTTTATTTAATATTTAGACTGTACGTTAAGCTTGAAGATAATCAAAAAACCATTACGCTATTAGTCAGAGAACTTGCTCTTAAGAAAAAAAGAAAAAAGTAAATGGTAAGGTTACAAAGATTAATAGATAAATACGTTGGATTTTTTATTGTTCTTGTTCTAGGTTTTTTAAAAATATTTGACAAAAAACCGCGTAAAAGAAAGAAAATTCTTGTGATAAAATTGTGGGCAATAGGTGATTCTGTTTTAACATTAACATTGATTAAAGCGATTAAAACAAAATTCAAAAATTCAGCTGTTGATGTGTTAACAAGAAAAAGGATTATGTCTGTTTTTCAAGCATATGAAAACGTTGACTGTATTTACAACATGGATAACAAGAAGCAGTTCATCAAATTATTATTTAGCTTCCGAAAATATGACTTTGTATTTGATTGTGAACCTTACCTTAATCTTAGCGCGATCTTTGCATTTGTCCTTGGCAAAGAAAGGATTGGCTTTTCAAATCAATGGCGTAGCATATTATACAATAAATCTGTTGAGTTTAACAAAAAACAGCACATGATCCAGAATTATTTGGACATGATAAGAGTTCTTGGTGTTAAATATGAAGTAGAGAAATTAGAACAGTTAAAAGTAGATAACAACAGCAAGAAAAAAGTTGACAAATATCTGAAAAATAAAGTAAAATTATTGGTGGGAATAACTCCTGGTGTTGCAGAGTCTGCAAAATCTAGAATGTGGTATGAAAATAGGTTTGCGAAGTTATCCGATAAAATAATTGATGAATTAAATGTAGAGGTTTTTTTTATAGACGGACCAAGTAATAAAAATGTGACTAAAAAAATTATTTCAATGATGAAAAACAAGCCAGTTAATGTTGTTGGTAAGTTTGATCTAACTGAAACGTTTTACTTAATATCTAAATGTGATATTTTTATTAGTAATGACACGGGACCTATGCATATTGCTGCGGCGCAGAGATGTAAAACAATTGGCTTATTTGGACCTAACACACCAGTTCTATGGGGACCTTACGGAAAAGATAATGTTGCAATATATAAAACAAAGTTAACTCCATCAATACAAAATGATAAAGGTGTTTTTCCTGATACAAATAGAAAAGAATACATGGGACCCATCACAGTTAATGATGTTTTCGATGCTGTAAAAAAATTTATTTTAAAATGACAAGAAAAAGTGTTGTTGCTGGTAGTTTTTATGAATCAGATCCTGAGAAATTAAAGCAACAAATTAAAGAATGTTTTTTGTCTAAGTTCGGACCAGGAAAATTGCCAGAAGAACAAACAAAAGGCAGAATAAAAGCTGTTATTGTTCCTCACGCAGGTTATTATTTTTCAGGTGGTTGTGCTGCACACGCATATAAAAAAATTACTGAATCCAAATCACCAGATACCTTTATTTTAATTGGACCGAACCATAGGAGTTACGGCTCTGGCCTTTCTTTTGTTGATTGGGAAACTCCTTTGGGCATTGTTAAAACTAACAAAGAACTTGTAACTGAATTAACTGAGAAAACAAGTTTAAATGTTGACAAAAATTGTCACGAGAAAGAACATTCGCTTGAAGTACAGTTACCTTTTCTGCAATTTTTAGGTATGAAAAAAGAAATTGTTGCTATTTCTCTTGGACAAGATATTAATCTTATTCAACTAGGTAATGAATTGTTTGAAGCCTTAAAAAACAAAAATGTTGTTTATATAATTAGTTCTGATTTTACACATTACGGTTTTAATTATGGTTATGTTCCATTTACAGATAATGTTAAAGAAAATCTAAACAAACTTGACAAAAAGGCTATTGATTTGATATTAAATTTTGATATTGAAGGTTTCAAAGAATATTTAGATAAAACAAAAATAACAATCTGCGGTGCTGTTCCAATTTTAGTTTTGTTAACAATTATGAACAACTACAAAGAAAAAACATCTGAATTACTGAAATATTATACTTCTACTGATGTTTTAGGTGATTATAGAAATAGTGTTAGTTACGCTAGTATTTTGATGAGATAATAACTGTGATTTCTCCTTTTATACTCTTGTCTTTTAAGTTGTTATAAACTTCTTTAACAGTTCCTCTAATAAATTCCTCAAATTTTTTAGTTAATTCTCTGGCAATAACCATGTTGTGTTCTGGTAGAGACTCAGAAAGTTGTTTTAATGTTTTTAGTATCCTGTGAGGTGACTCGTAAAAAACAGTGGATTCTTTTTTCTTTTTTATTTCATTAAGTAATGATTTAATTTTTCCTTGTTTTTTTGGAAAAAAACCATAAAAAGTGAATTTATCAGTTGGTAGCCCTGAACAAACCAAAGCAGAGATCAATGCATTCGGACCAGGCACTGGACTTACCTTAATATTATAATTAACACATTCTCTGACTAAATAAAATCCCGGATCGCTTACTCCTGGCGTGCCTGAATCACTTACTAATGCAACCTCTTTTTCAATTTTGAGATCTTGGAGAATACTTGGTGTTTTTCTCTTTTTGTTAATATCGTTGTATGTTATTAATTTGTTTTTTATATTGTAATGATTAAGTAACTTAGATGTTCTTCTGGTGTCTTCTACTAAAATGTAATCAACTTGTTTAAGAAGTTCTATTGCCCTATAAGTAACATCTCCGATATTGCCAATCGGTGTTGAAACAATGTGTAACATGATAAGAAGTGAATTTATGATTGTTATTATACTTTTTGAAATAATAATATTTTAATTTGGAACTGTTTTCCACATATGTTATGAACTGTCCATTTTGTGATTCAAAAACAAAAGTTCTCGATAAAAGAGAAACTGAAGCAGACACTGCAACAAGAAGAAGAAGAGAATGTCTGGATTGTGGAAAAAGGTTCACAACTTATGAAAGAATAGAGTCTGCTGTTCTTATTGTTAGAAAAAAGGATGGTCGAAGAGAAGAATTTGACAAGAATAAACTTGAAAAAGGTATTTTGCGAGCATGTGAAAAACGCCCTGTTTCATTAGAAGATATTAAAAAAATGGTGACAGAGATTGAATATCATCTTAAAAACAAAGAATCGACTGAAGTTTCATACTCTTTGATTGGAAGATTAATAATGACAAGATTAAAAAAACTTGATAAAGTTTCGTATATAAGGTTTGCTTCTGTGTATAAAGATTTTAAAGATCCTGAAGAGTTTCAGGAAGAACTTGATAAGCTAGTAAAATAAATAAAATTTATAAATAATTAACAATTGTTAATTTTTCTTATGGACACCCCTCAAGAAGTTGAAGTTTGGTTTGTAATGCCGGCACTAAGAAGGCAATTTGTTTTTTCACTAAAAAAACAAGGATTAAAACAAAAAAATATTGCCAAGATGCTTGGAATTACTGAAGCTGCAGTTAGTCAATATTTGAGAAACAAGAGGGGAGACGCTATTAAATTTAGTGAGGGTGTTTTAAAAGAAGTTGAAGCCACTTGCGCCAGAATTGTGGACAACAATTCTTTTCGAACAGAGTTTCAAAACATCTTGAAAAAAATTAGAGAATCCCGGTATATCTGTAGCATATGTCATGATCATATTGAAAGTAAAAAAAATTGTAAGATTTGTTACTAAAGGTGATTTTATTGAGTAAATTAAAAATTAAAGATTTACATGTTAATGTTGAAGATAAAGAAATATTGAAAGGTGTTAATCTTGAAATTAAACCAGGCGAGATACACGCGTTAATGGGACCAAACGGATCTGGTAAAAGTACTTTGTCGTTCGCATTAATGGGCCATCCGAAGTACAAAATTACAAAAGGAAAAGTTACGTTAGATGGAAAAAATGTTATGGACTTGAGTGTAAGTGAACGTGCTAAAGCCGGCTTGTTTTTATCTTTTCAATACCCTGTTGAGATTCCTGGCGTGTCGTTAGCGAATTTCTTAAGAACTTCATACAACGAAATCAAAGACACCAAGATTAATGTCATGGATTTCATGGATATGTTGCATGATAAAATGGATATGTTAAAAATTAACAAAAAGTTTGCTGGAAGAAATCTTAATGTTGGTTTTTCTGGTGGTGAAAAAAAACGTACAGAAATTTTACAGATGGCTGTTCTTGAACCTAAATTTGGAATACTTGATGAAACAGATTCTGGGTTAGACGTTGACGCGCTAAAAGTTGTTGCTAATGGTGTAAAAAAACTTGTTGGATCAAAACTTGGCGTTCTAATCATTACACATTATCAAAGAATATTACATCATATTAAACCAGATTATGTTCATGTTTTAATTAATGGAAAATTTGTCAAATCTGGGAATTATAAATTAGCTGAAAAAATTGAAAAAACAGGTTATGATAAGTTAAAAGAGGTTTGATCGTTGATAACAAAAGATCTACTAGGAACAGAGTATAAGTACGGATTTAAAGATCCTGAAAAGTTTTCTATAAAAACCGGAAAAGGTCTTAATAAAAACATAATTAAACAAATTTCTAAAATAAAAAACGAACCAAAATGGATGCTTGATTTAAGGCTAAGGGCGTATGAGCATTTTCTTAGCAGGAGAATGCCAAAATGGGGCGCAGATTTATCCACGATTGATTTTGATGACATATATTATTATGGTAAACCAGAAGGTGAACAAGCAAAATCATGGGATGACGTCCCTGATGATATTAGAAATACGTTTGATAAATTAGGTATTCCTGAAGCAGAACGTAATTTTCTAGCAGGTGTTGGGGCACAATATGAATCTGAAGTTGTGTACCACAATTTAAAAAAAGATTTACAAGAAAAAGGTGTAGTTTTTTTAGACATGGACGGTGGACTAAGAGAACACCCTGAGATTGTAAAAAAATGGTTTGGGAAGATTGTTCCATTTAATGACAATAAATTCGCTGCATTGAATACTGCTGTTTGGTCTGGTGGATCTTTTATTTACATTCCGCCTGGTGTGAAAGTCGATTTACCATTACAAGCATATTTTAGAATAAACGCTGAAAACATTGGCCAGTTTGAAAGAACATTAATAATTGCAGACAAAGGATCTTATGTACATTATATTGAAGGTTGCACTGCACCAGTTTACACAACAGATTCTTTGCATAGTGCAGTTGTTGAAATAATTGCGCTTGAAGGTTCAACTGTTAGGTATACAACTGTCCAAAATTGGTCACAGAATGTTTATAATCTAGTAACTAAACGAGCTTATGCACATAAAGATTCTAGAGTTGAATGGGTAGACGGTAACTTAGGTAGTAAAATAACTATGAAATATCCTGCCATATTTTTACTGGGAGAAAAAGCACACGGTGAAGTTATTTCTGTTGCGTTTGCAGGTAAAAATCAAATACAAGATGCTGGTGCAAAAATATTGCATTTGGCGCCAAATACAACGTCTCAGATTACGTCTAAATCTGTGTCTAAAAATGGTGGAAGGACAACGTATCGCGGTTTGTTAAAAGTTAAAAAAGGTTGTAATAATATTAAGTCGAATGTTATTTGTGACGCGCTAATTTTAGACAACAAATCTGCATCAGATACAATACCTTATATGGAAGTTAAAGAAAAAAATGTTTCAATTGGTCATGAAGCATCTGTTGGCCGTGTTTCTGAAGAACAATTGTTTTATTTAATGAGCCGCGGCTTTTCTGAGGAACAGGCTCTTGGAATGATTGTCCGGGGTTTCATGGATGAGTTTGTAAGAGAACTTCCTATGGAATATGCTGTTGAACTTAACAGATTAATAGAACTTAACATGGAAGGTTCTGTTGGATAAATAAAATGGATCATAAAACTGCTTTGTCAAAATATAATAAACTAGAATTGCCTTCTTTGAAACAAAAAGGTTGGGAATATACAGATGTATCAAAATTAAGTTTAGAAAAATATAAACAAACAACACAGGACATTGAATTTTCTGAGAACAATAATGAAGATGTTATTTTTACAGATCTCAAAACAGCAATGAAAAAATATAGAGTTTTGTTTGAAAAATACTCGCCTATGTCTTTAGTAAAATATAATCAAGATAAATTCACTGCAATGCACACTGCTTACTGTAATGAAGGTGTTTTTATATATGTTCCAAAAAACTGTTCAGTAGAATTAAAAAACATTATTACAACAAACAAACCAGGCAGTGTTTTTACACATACAATTATTGTTTTAGAAGAAAATGCAAGTCTGAATTATGCAGAGGAGCATTATTCAACTAGTTTCAAAGAAGATTGTTTTAGAAACGATGTTGTAGAAATTCATGCAAAATCTAGTTCAAAAATAATATTCCATAATCTCCAGAATTGGAAAAATAATGTTATTAACATTGGAAACTGGAAAGTTAATTTAGAAAAAGATTCTCGAATCGACTGGATTCTTGGTCAATTCGGTGGAAAAAGTAGTAGAATAAAAATTGATTCAGTCATATCTGGACAAGGTTCTGTCTCAAACGCTTACGGTGCGTTTTTTGGATCAAAAAATCAGCATTTTGATATTACAACTAACATTCATCATAATGTTCCTAACACCTCTGGCGACATTTTAATAAAAGGTGTTTTGAATGATGACTCAACTTCTGTTTATAGAGGGAGAATAAAAATATTAAAAAATGCTCAAAATACAAATTCATATTTGTCTGATCATTCCTTAATTCTGAGTAAGAATGCTATGTCAAATTCGATTCCTTCACTAGAAATAGACGCTAACGAAGTTAGAGCAAGCCATGGTGCTACTTTGGGAAAACCTGATGAACGCGAGATATTTTATCTTATGTCACGGGGATTGAACAAAACACAAGCAAAACGTTTAATAATTGCAGGATATTTGTCTCCTGTTATAAAAAAAATAAAAGATAGTAAATTAAAAACTATGTTTAAAAAAATAATTAAAGAAAAATTGCAAAGGTGATATGTTTGTATGATGTAGAAAAAGTCAGGCAAGATTTTCCAATCTTGGACAGAAAGGTTAATGGCAAAAAATTGATTTATTTAGACAATGCGGCATCATCACAAAAACCTAAACAAGTTATTAATGTTCTAACAAAATATTATGAAGAAACAAATGCAAACGTCCACCGGGGAATTCATACATTATCGCAAGAAGCAACTGAATTATACGAAGATGCGCATGTTAAAGTAGGAAAATTCCTTGGCGCAGAACATCCGTTTGAAGAAATCATTTTCCTAAGAAATTCAACTGAAGCAATTAATTTAGTCATGTACGGTTGGGCAATGCACAGTCTAAAGAAAGGTGACGAAGTTCTTTCAACAGTTATGGAACACCATTCTAACATTGTACCATGGCAGTTTCTTAAAGAAAAAGGAGTTGTTGTTAAATTTGCTGATGTTAATCGAGATGGCACGCTTGACATGGTTGATTTAAACAAAAAAATAACTAACAGAACAAAACTAGTAACGTGTGTTCATGTATCAAATGTTACAGGAACTATTAACTCTGTTAAGGAAATTGGTAAGATTGCGCACGAACATGGTGCTTTGTTCCTCGTAGATGCGTCACAATCTGTACAACATATGCAAGTTGATGTTAAAAAAATCAATTGTGATTTTTTAGTTATTACTGGCCATAAAATGTTAGCACCCACTGGCACAGGTGCACTGTATGGTAAAAAAGAATTATTAGAAAAAATGCATCCTTTCTTGGGTGGCGGTGACATGATAAGAGAAGTTACTTTAGAAAAATCCAAATGGAACGAGTTACCTTATAAATTTGAAGCCGGAACACCAGATATTGGCGGCGGGATTGCGTTCGGTGCAGCTATTGATTATTTGAATAAGTTGGGATTGAAAAACATCCGAAAACATGAAAAAGAATTAACCAAATACGCATTTGAAAAAATGTCTGGGTTAAAAGGAATTAGATTTTACGGGCCTTTAGATATTGAAAAGCGAGGTGGCATTGTTACTTTTAATTTAGAAGGCACCCATCCGCATGATGTTGGTACAATATTGGACAGTGAATTTGGCGTAGCTATTAGAACAGGTCATCATTGCGCGCAACCATTAACAGAACGAATGGGTGAAAATGCAACATGTCGTGCAAGTTTTTTTGTTTATAATACAAAAGAAGAAATTGATGTTTTAGTAACTGGACTGAAAAAAGTATTGGAAGTATTTGGAAAATGACAATTGACATGTACCAAGAGAATATCCTAGACCATTATGAAAATCCAAGGAATTTTGGCAAATTAAAACATGCAGATGTTAAAGCACAAGATTCCAACCCTTTGTGTGGCGACTCTTTTGAATTTGAACTAAATTTTAAAGGGGGAAAAGTTAAAGATGTGAAATTTCATGGACATGGTTGTGCAATTTCAACTGCTTCCGCGTCAATGTTAACAGAAAAAATTAAAGGAATGACTATTAAGGACATAAAAAAACTTGAAAAAGATAATGTGTTAGAACTTCTCGGCATTGAATTAAGCCATGTTCGGATCAAGTGTGCAATGTTACCTTTGAAAATTGTTAAACTTGGTGTTTATGATAAGTTGGAAAAGTAAGATACTATAACTTTTTAATATTCTGTTGAGTTCCTTGTTGATTATGGCTTGCAAATCATGTAAACAAAAAGCTGTATTTAACAACTACTGTAAAGAGCATTTTTCTGAATATTTTGAAAAAAAAGTTATTGAAACAATCAAACAATTCAAATTATTCAAAAAAACTGACAAGGTAATGGTGGCTGCATCAGGTGGTAAAGATTCAACAACAATCCTGTATATATTAAAAAAATATGGTTATAACATAACTGCGTTGGCAATCAATGAAGGTATTGAAAATTACAGAGACATTAGTGTAGAAATGCTAAAACAATTTTGCAGTGAACATAAAATAAAGCTAAAGATTGTTTCATTTAAACAAGAACTTAGTAAAACACTTGATGAAATTATAATAAAAACGCAAGATCGGCCATGTACTGTTTGTGGCATTCTCAGACGATATCTGTTAAACAAGCATTCAAAAAAATATGATGTTTTAGTCACGGGCCATAATTTAGATGATGAAGCACAAGCTGTTGTTATGAATTTGGTGAAAAATAATGTTGACGCATTGAACAGGCAAGGGCCAGGAACAACGGATAAAAAAGGATTTACAAGACGAGTTAAACCTTTATATTTGTGCCCTGAAAAAGAAATACTGTTTTATTCGAGTATTAATAAACTTCAAATAGATTTCAACTGTTGTCCAAACATTGACAGATCTTTTAGATTAAGGATTAAAAAGCTATTAAATAAAATTGAAGTTGAACAACCAGAGGTCAAGAGGAGCATTGTAACTTGGTTCTTGAATTACAAAAAAGACTCAAAAGAAAAGATTATTATGACAAAATGTAAATTGTGCGGCGAGAATTCAACCAAAGATATTTGTAATGCTTGTTTGTATTTGAAAAAAATCAGGGATTAAAATGTTCATAGACGTATGTTTCCCAAACAATAATGAAGAAAAGTTTATTGAAATAGTAAAAAAACTTTCTACTCCTGGGGTATGTTTTGTACATGAAGACAAGAGTAAATTTAAAAAAATAGCAGGCAAAGAAATTGTAACTTGTTCTGGGCTGTTAGTAAAAAACAATACTAAAAAAACTTACAACGAGATATTATTTTCAAATAAGATTACAAGAAATTTACCAAACACAATTTTATTTTATGAAACTAATGATTCTCCTAGTTTTCACGCACCATTGAAAAGCATCAACCAAGTTATTATAAAGGAGATTAAAGAAAAGGGGTTGTGTTTTGGGCTTTCATTCTCACAAATATTAAAAAGCAAACATAATCCGTTGGCAATCGAACAGTTAAAATTTATTATTACGTTGTGTAGTAAGTATGATGTTAATTTGTTTGTGGCATCTTTTGCAAGAACTCCTTATCAATTAAAATCAAGAAAACAACTGGAAAGTGTTTTACTTACACTTGGTTTAAACAAAAAGATGCTTGGAACGTGCTTTGAAAACTTACATGACCATATACGACAAATTCTTTAATTTTTATGTTTAATTTTCAAAACCTTTTTATAACCAAGGGCATTTTAAGACTGTATGAAAAAGATAGAAACTGGAGTCGATAGATTAGTTGAACTTGTTAATTCTGAAAAAAATTTCAATAGACGACGCAGCTAAAAAACTAGGTGTTAGCAAAGTTGTTATACAAGAATGGGCAGATTTTTTAGAAGAAGAAAACATTCTTAGCATTGATTACAAATTCTCAAAAACGTTTTTAATAGAGCGAAAATTGACTCAAAAAGAAATAAAAGTTAAAGAAAAAGAATATTCAACACAAAAAGATGCGTTTGTCAGAAAAGTTGAGACAAGCCTAAAACATCTTGACAGTGATTCTATTGGTCTTGAAAAGATTAAGAAAGAGTTTGACATTCTTAGAAAAGAAATTGGTGACGAAATCGGCCAGGTACAGGAGGAAGTTAAACAACTGGAAAATTACGAGTATTTGAAGAAAAATCTTGACAAAGATATTCAAAAACAAATCAATGATTTTCACACTGTTCTTGACAAAGCACACAAAGAAATTCTGTATGAAGAAAAACGACACCAAGATTTGTTGGACGAGTTAGAAGTTGAAAAAAAGGACGTGAAAGCTAAAGAACAACGGTTATTGTCTCTTGAAGAAAAAGAAGAAAATTTAATGGAACGCATTGAGGAAATTGTTGAGATTTCTAAAGATCTTAGTAGAAGAATTTCTACTGAAAAATTGTCAATCACAGCATCTGAAAAAAAGGCAGCAAACCTTGAACAAACAATTAAAGAAATCAGTGATAATATTACAAAGAAAAAACTAGAACTTCAACCATTATTAGATAAAGCAAAGAAACATGAAGACAAGATTGTTAAGTTACAGGATGACATCCTAAAAAAAGCAAAAGAAAAAACAATGGCAATTAAAACACAAGTAGACGAAAGTGTTAAAGCAACCACAAAGTTCAAGAAATTCTTTGATAGAAGAAAAACAGTTACTAACTTGATATCTAAGATAGACTCTGAAAAAAAAGAGTTAGAAGCAGATTTTAAAACACTACAAAAAAAAGCTCTTGCATTTGACTTGTCTACAAAGTCAAACATTGTAAAATCTCATGTTGGTGGACTAGAAAAACAGTTCACGAAGATTTCTGACAAGAAATCTGTTTTAAAACAAGATTTAGAAAAATTAGTTAAATTAGTTAAAGGATAAATTGAAAAAAAAGAGGGTGGACAGGATTAAAAAAACTAGTTCTAAAAAGAACGAGATAAAGAAAGAAGTTAGAAAACAACCTAAACAAGAGGAACCTAAAGAAAAAAAGGAAGTAAAAGAACAACCAAAGCAAGAAAAAATAGAGGCAACAAAGATTAAAAAAGAATCTTCTCCTGTCAAAGAAACAGTTATAGAAAAATATGATTTTAAGTCAAAAGACATCCCCATTCAAATCGAGATAAAATCTGTCCAAGACGAATTTGTTCCAATTTACACAGTATCTATTTCTAAAATTAGTGAAACAACAGAACTTGTCCTTGAAAAAATTAGAAAACAACTTATTTCTGAAGTTTCTCTTGGCATTGCAGACTTAACAGATATGAAAAAAACTGATGAGATCGAAAAGAAGTTTGCACAAACAATTTCTGTGTTAATAAACAAATATTTTCCTGATATGGAACAAAACACAAAGAGTTTTTTAACCACATATTTAATACAGAGAAGTCTTGGACTGGGGAGTTTAGAAATTTTAATGGATGATGATTTTCTTGAAGAGATAGTTATTAACTCTGCTTCAGATTCTGCGTGGGTGTATCATAAAAAACTTGGTTGGTTAAAAACTAACATTGTTTTAGAAACCGACGACAAAACACGGCATTATGCAACAACTATTGCCAGAAAAGTTGGCAGACAAATCAGTGTTCTTGAACCGTTGTTAGATGCACATATGAATGAAGGTGACAGGGTTAACGCGACATTAAGCCCAATATCTACAAAAGGCCATACATTAACATTTAGAAAGTTTTCACGCGATCCGTTCACAATAACACACTTCTTAAAATCTGGAACAATGAATTATGAATCTGCAAGTTTAATCTGGTTGGCTATGCAATACGAATTATCTGCGATTATTGCTGGTGGCACAGCTTCAGGTAAAACTTCTACACTAAACGTTCTAGCCACTTTTTTTCCACCTAACCAAAGAATAATTTCTATTGAAGACACTCGTGAAATTAGATTGCCTAGGTTTCTTCACTGGGTTCCGTTATCAACTAGATTACCAAACGCAGAAGGTAAAGGTGAAGTTTCCATGGGTGATTTATTAGTTAACAGTTTAAGAATGCGACCAGACAGAATTCTTGTAGGTGAAGTACGACGAAAAAAAGAAGCAGAAACCTTGTTTGAAGCAATCCATACCGGACATAGTGTATACGCAACTTTTCATGCCAACACATCTGAAGAAACTGTGCAAAGGTTAACAAACCCTCCTATTGATGTCCCTGAAATTATGTTGCCTGCAATTTCATTAATCATTATGCAGTTCAGGAACAGACGGACAGGCAATAGACGAACTTTCCAGATTGCAGAAATATTGCCAGATTCAACTGCCCATATATTAATGCAGTACAATTCTAAACTTGACAAATTAGTGCATGCTAACAAATCAAAAGCTTTAATGACGACCTTAAAATTATTCACTGGTTTTACAGATTCTGAAATTAAAAAAGATTTACTAGAAAAACAAAGTGTTCTAAAATATTTGGTTAAACAAGAAATTGCTACTGTTGACGGCGTTGGTAGGGTAATGGCAGAATATTATACTAATAAACAAAACCTTATGAAATTTATCAGGCAAAATAAAAAGTTTGGTGGTAATAATTGAAATAATTAAATTCTTAGCACAAAAGTTTCCATATTTACAAGATAAGTTACGAAAAAAGCTAACATGTCAATGGAGCCTGACGTGTTTATTCAAAGAACTTTAATCTCTGCTATATATGTTTCGTTGGGCATTGCGTTCATCCTCTTCTTGTTTTTTGCACGATCATTGGAAGGCGCAGGTATTGTTATGTTATTACTTATTGCGGTTCCGTTCTTGTTTATGTTCTCATTTTTTTATTTTTTTCAGTTTCCGAGTGTAAAAATAAAGAAACTTGATAGAGAGGTTAACAAAGAGATCATTTTTGCAGGCAGGTTTCTTGTAGTTGAACTGGAATCTGGTGTTACATTGTACGGTGCAATGAAAAATCTGGCAAAAAATTATCCTGCTGTTGGGTACTATTTCAATGAAATCATAATAAAGGTTGACATTGGTACAACACTTGAATCTGCAATTTCTGAAACAATTGACGTTTGTCCGAGCCACAGTCTTACAAAAATTTTGTGGCAAATTTCGAACTCATTAAAAACTGGTGGCGATGTTGCAGAACCTCTTAATTCAGTGATTGAAACATTGATAAAAGAACAACAAATATTGGTAAACGAGTATGCTAAGAAGTTAAATCCTCTAGCAATGTTTTACATGTTAATTGCAATTATTATGCCTAGCTTAGGCGTTACTTTGTTAACTATTATTTCTATTTTTGTTGGACTAAAACTAAATTTAGTTATTTTACTATTAATAGCCTGTGCAAATGGTTTTATACAGTTCATGTTTGTAGCAATGATTAATTCTATAAGGCCGCCTGTTGAACTATGAAAATTAAAAAAAGATTGAAAAAACTGAGAAAAGAAAAGAAAAAATTAGTTAAAACTTCAAAAAAAATCAAAACTTCTCCGTCTCTAGAAATCAAAAAGGAAAAGAAAAAATTAGTTAAAACAGAAAAAAAAATTAAGCAACCGCGCCATCTAAAAATAAAAAAGGTCAAAAAGGAAAAGAAATCCAAACATCAAAAAAAGAAATCTTTAGCTGTTTTTATGGAGAAAGCAGATATTAAACTTGAAACTAAAGATATTAATAAAAGAATTATTTATTTTACGCTTGTTTTAATAGGTGTTTCTACAATTTACTTAATCTATTCTTTTGTATTAAATAACACTTTTGTTTCTGATGCTTTTGGTTTTTTATTACCTTTGTGGGTCTTTGGTTCTCTTATTTTGTTTCTTTTGTCTTGGTTGATTTATTTGATTTATATTGATTTACGAATCCATAAAAGGCGTAAAGAAGTTGAAGAAGTTTTTCCGGATTTTTTGCAGTTGACTGCTGCTAACATTAACGCTGGCATGCCTGTTGACCAAGCGTTATGGTACGCGATACGGCCCAGGTTCGGAATTTTAGCAAAAGAAATGGAATCAATCGCAAAGGCAACCATGATTGGCGAAAAATTACCTGTCGCATTGATAAATTTTTCAGAAAAATATGACTCTATTAGAATAAAACGTGCATTAAACCTTTTGTTGGAAGGACTAGATTCGGGTAGCGAACTTGGTGATTTATTGAATAGGGTAGCGTCTAACATGCGTGAAACAGACATAATACGTAAAGAAATGGCGTCTAATGTTACAACTTATGTCATATTTATTTTGTTTGCAACTATTGGAGCTGCTCCTTTTTTGTTTGGGTTAACAACTGAACTTATTGTTATAATGAACTCAATATTCTCTAATATTAATGTTGGAAGCTCGGGACAAAGTTTTGGTGGTTTAGGTAGTATGTTGTCAGGTTCTGGTCAAGCAATTTCATTAAAAGATTACCAAATTTTTGCCGCCACTAGTCTTTTTATTTCGTCGACTTTTGCAGCAATAATTATAAGTGTTATCCAAAAAGGTAATGCAAAAGAAGCTATTAAAAAAATTCCTGGATATGTAATGATGAGTTTAATGATTTACTACGCAGCATTTAAATTACTTCATATTTTGCTTGGTGGGTTTTTTGCATAATGTAAACTAGTATGGAAAAACGTAACATTTATATACCACAGAAGCATAAATACCAAAATAATAGTTTAATCTCCTAGGGAGAACGAGGTGATAAAATGAATAAAAAAGCACAGGCAGCGATGGAGTTCTTGATGACTTATGGTTGGGCAATCCTAGTAGTTATAGCAGCAATTGCAGCATTAGCATACTTTGGTGTGTTAGACCCTGCTCGATTACTTCCAGAAAGATGTCAATCAAGTGCAGGAATGGATTGTGTTGATAAAGCAGCAGTATCCACCACAGATGTTACATTAGCACTTAGAAACAATATTGGTTTCACAACAGAGATAACAGACTTCGATGGAAGCTCATGTACTGGTGATAGTGGTGGAGTAGCAGGCACATCTGGCACAATTACAACTGCAACAAGTTTCTCTGCATTTAACGTCACGAATAACCAGGTGTTTAGGTTACAAGTAGATTGTACTTTAACTTCAGGAAACAAGTACGAAGACACATTAACTGTAACTTACACAAACACAGAAACTGGTTTAACTCATACTGTACCTGTTGACGTTAGAGGACGTGTTGGTTAAATTTAATTTAATTTTTCAAACATGAAAAAAGCACAAGTAGCTACAGAAATGCTGTTAATGTATGGTTTTGCATTCGTAGCGATTATTGTAGCAGTTGCCGCGATTTCTTATTTTGACATTTTTAATTTTAACGAAAACTTGCCTGAAACATGTTATTTACCTGCAGGAATGGATTGTGTTGATAAAGCAGTAATTACAGAAAACAATGTTACGTTCGCTTTAAAAAACAACCAGATTAATCCTGTGTATGTTAACAACTTAAGTGTGTCTGGTTGTTCGGGAGATACTATGGTTGCAGTTGGTAAATCTAATCGCTCTTTCACTAGTTTGCCTAACGTTGTCCCAATAAATGGTTTGTTTAAGTTAACAATTGGTTGTCCTGGGTTGTTGGCAGGCGACAGGTTTGAAAGTATAATTCAAATAAGTTACACAAATATAGAAACTGGCTTGTCTAATTATGCTAATGGTGAAATTAAAGGATTGGTTGTTTAATAAGAACTTTTAAATATAGTCTATAGTTTCTTTGATGATTAATGGATTATAAAAAATTGTTAAAACAAGCAAGGAAAAATTTGCCAGAATCTGTTCTTAAAACTGAAAGATTTACTATTCCAAAGATTCGTGGACATTTGCAAGGTAATAAAACAGTATTAAGCAATTTTTTTCAGATTGCTGATTCTTTAGGAAGGGATCCTAACTCATTATTAAAATATATATTAAAAGAACTTGCCACACCTGGCGAAGTTCAAAAAAGTTTAGTAGTACTAGGAAGAAAGGTTAGTGCAACAAGGATAAATGAAAAAGTTGAAGAATACGCTAAAAAGTTTGTGCTGTGCAAAGATTGTGGCAAACCTGATTCAAAACTAATTAAACAAAATAGGATGGTTTTTATTAAATGTAATGCGTGTGGTGCGCGTTACCCATGCAGTTAGAAAATGATTGTTAAAAAACACATTGACCAAGGAAAGTTGGTTCTTGCTATTTGTGATGAAACATTACTTGGCAAAAGAATTGAAGATTCAAATTTAATGCTCGATCTAAGTTCAGATTTTTACAACGGAACAAAAATGTCTGAACAAGAGTTTCTAAAATTGATCAAACAAGCTTATATAATTAATGCTGTTGGTCAAGGCGTAGTTAGTATATTACAAAAAGAAGACTTTGTTAGTCAAGAACAAGTAAATTTTTTGAACAATGTTCCTTATGTTCAAATTGTTTTTGAAAAGGATTAAATTAGCCAAACCACTTGCCAAGCCCCTCTTGACGTTCTTTTTCTCTACCCAACACAGATTCTATTTGTTTATTTAAAAACTCTAGTGTTTGGACAAGGTACGGTGAAACTTCATATTTTGTTGCTAAACTCAGCGTAGGTTCTAAATATTTAATTATGCTTCCTTCTGATATTGTAAGAATAATTTTGCCACCACAAGAAATGCATTTTCCTATCAAAGGGGGGCGCCTATATTTTTTGTTACATTTTACACACCGAAATTGTTGTGTTGAAAATTTTCTTAAGTTGCCTTTAATATCCTTTAAAAAATGTTTTTCTATGACTAATTGTGCAACCTGGCCAGGTTCAACTGCAGTAATTTTTTCTGCAAGCACCATTTGTCCTTGTAATTTTTCTTTCATTGTCGGAAATATTTTATAAGATGAACATCTCGCCCCTGAATTCATGTTAGAAACTTCGTGTGTGTATCCCATGCCTTCATACTGTTCATTTTTATCAAGAACATTATTAATCTGTAAAATTTCAACTTCCCAAGGATATTTGTATTCTTGCGCTGCTTGGTATAACTCTAAAGGATATTGCCATACTATGTCCATGCCGTGAACTTCGTCATCAACTTCTGCAGGAACAAGTAAAGAAGTTACGACCAACGGCGCGTCCATTGTCCTGCTTCCTCTCTTATCTGGTAAAAAAGATCGTGAAAAGTTTAAGAAAGCGTCCATTAATAAAATCACACAACTTTCGTCACCGTCACAATTTCTACGCATTGCTGCATGGTAATACGGATGTGAAAACATGCCTTGTGTTTTTGAGAAACCAATTATTCGTCCAATTGTGCCTGCTGACGTATGAGGTGCTAAACCGACTATTAAATGACCAACCAAATCTTTTTTTGAGTTTAATTTATAATATGGTTCTGTTTTGTAAAGCCTCACCAACAGTTCGTCAACAAAACTTGCCACTCTGTACAAAACCTCATCAGACGTCTCATCTGAAACTTCAAGGCACGCGGGTAATATCTGATCTTGAGGTTTAAGTTCCAACATCTGGCTTGGTTCAGTTAGTTCTATTCCTTTAGTATCGTGGGTGTAACCAAGTTCTTTTAGTTTTTCTACTTCTGTCCCTATTTCTTTTGGTTGAAAATGTGTGACTGGCAATTCAATCATGTCATATCTTGTTGTACCGTCTTTGTTAACAAACACTTTGTGTTTTGATCTCAAAATGCCTTTTAACAAATGTTCTGGAACGTGGCTCCTGTTACTTGTTCCCCTTACTCCTTTAATAAGGTCTGGAAAGATGTTTAATTTAGCGTCCTTGATTGTTGTTTTAAACAAATTATTGATGTTAATTTCTTTGTTCCTGTATTCATAAACTCTGTCATGTTGACACTTATTTTTTATTACACCACATTTTTGACAATAATGCCCTTTAACTGTTTTTGATTTACATATTTCACACACAGAACAAATTGTTTCTTTATTACATTTTTCACATAGAAAAATAGGGAAGTCTGCTGTTATTTTTTTTTGTTCCAGAGCACTTTGAATGCTTCTCAATCTTCCTCCTTCATTTCCTACAGGAAATAAAAAGTGCGGGCTTCCTGACAATTTTCTCATCTTTGCCTTTTCGGGCCTGCCCATCCTCGCACCAATAAAAGTTCCTCCTTTATCACGAACAGTAACGCCAAGTAGAAGAGAGATTGTTTCCAAAACAGGTTCTGTATCTTTAAACACTACGTTTGCTGTTTCTTTATTTTTCAAAAAAAGGTTGTAAACAATGTTCGCGTGTTCTTTTTCAATTACTACAAATTCTTTTCCAACAAACAAATGCGGCAAACCTATTTTTTCTAAAGTTTTCTTTTCTTTTTCAGAGGTTTGGACAATTATCTTCTGAATTTTATTGTTTCCTTGTTTCAATTTTGCTTTATTAAACCAGTTAAACAAATTGTATAATTCTTCCTTTGTGATGTTTGTCCAGTAATAAGTATAATCTGGGTGTAAAGGTATTTTAAACAATTTTGATATTTTAATTGCAAGTCTTGAAGATGTTTTTGTTGAAAGAGGTTCATTAAACAGTTGTTGAAGATGTTCGGGTTTCACACCTAATAACTCGCTTGTTTTCTCAACTTCGAATGTTCCAAAAAGTTCTGTTGTTGCTTTTTCAAATTCTCTAATCCACCATTCTTGACAATATCCGACAGGAACTAATTTGTGCCCATTTTCTGAAAAATCTCCATAATTAAACAAAACATCTCCCAAAAACAAAATTTCCTTAACTTCTTCAATCTTAATTTGTGAGTTGTTGTCTAACACAATGACAGAACCGTTGTTTAGTTTAACAATTGGGCCTTCTATTGTATCGCAAGCAACTATTGCTGTTGCTTTTCCCGGGCGTTCCAATTTTAATTGTGTTCCAATAGCTATGTAATTGTTAAGAACTTTCATTGTTTGAGGATGCATTGCAGCGGCCGCGAGTCCTGTTGTCCGTGTTCTGCCATACCTTAACCTTAACCCACCATATTTCATTGGAAAAGACAAAACAGGCCTGCCGGCTACCAAATCTTTAATATATGTATAGTTTGGCGATATTTTTAGTTTAGATTCTATTTTTTTACCTTTTGCTTTCACTGTTTTTTGTATGTCTAAAAATTCTTTGAGAAAATCCCAGTTCAAATCAAATTCTTTTCCCCACTTTCTTAATTTTTTGTGAAGTTTTGGCGCTTTTTGTGCAAGACCTTCGGCAAGGACAAGACAAATTCCCCCTCTTATTCTGTTGGTTTCGACCCTGTCCAGATCTTTATAATTAGAAACTTCCATTTCTTCTGTCGGATCGCCGTTAATTTCTATTGATAAATTCTTTGTCAAAAATTCTATTTCTTTATCAGACGGAAAATACTGTAAATTTGTAACACGTTCATGATAGTCTCTAACTTCAGAAATGTATCTTTTAACTTCTTTTTCTGTGGGATCATAAGACATGTAACCCATCTTGGTTCTAACATAGTCTGCTATCACTAATGAAACTGCTTCGGCCGTGCCTCCTGCTGCTCTAATGGGTCCTGCGTAAAACGCAGAAACATATTCTTTTCCGTCTTTTCTTTTTTTAATCCTGAGTTCTATAAACCCCTCCAACGGGGCCGAAATTACTCCCAAAGTTATATATGCTAACCCAACCCTTACAGCTGTTTCCATTGCTTTTTGTTTTGATTCGAACTTGTAAAACTTTTCTTGAGCAACTTCTTCAGAAATTTTTAATGCAACTCTCCAGTCTAATGATCCATACTTTTTTTCTAAGTGAACTATTCGTTCCGCGACGCCGGATTTCATGATTTTTGGAGAAACAGCACTAATCAACCCTTCAACGCGTTGTGCGACTCCCTTTGCCAAAGGAATATCGACCCTGGATTCTGGATCGTAACCTTTTTTTCTTGCTTCAGTTGCTAATTTATGTACATAATTAACTTCTTTTTCAACTTCCTCAAAATATTGTTGCATTTGTTTTGAAGCATTCATGTTTAGTCATCCGAAATTAATCATTTTAGGTTCTCTTGTTTTCAGGTTAACATATATTACCCTAGATGGTTGGGGTGCTAGGCCACGTTTTTCTTGATAATCTGTTTGCGACATCCAACAAGAGCAATTTAGTAACGTGACGTTTCTGTATGATTTAATCGCTGCCCTATGAATGTGGCCGCTTACAAAAAAATCTGGCACTGTTTTTATTACTAAGGGGTCTTCTTCAAACCCTAACTGATATCTTGTTGATCCGTGCGTTGGTGCAAGGTGGCGTTTTTTTAACAAATACGCTTTGGTGTTTTCAACAGATTCCAGGCCGCCGGTTAATCTTAATGATTCAATGTTTGTCGCGTAGTAAGGAAAAGAAAAACCATGGTAAAGTAACACGTCAAACCCTGAAAAAGATGTTGTGGCACCAATGTTAACTAGTGCGGGGCTCGAGACAAAAAACACGTTGTTTTGCTCAACTAGTTCTTCTACAACGTTCTCTGGAATGTTTGGTTGTGGTTCCGCAATTCTAACAGAATCGTGGTTGCCCGGACAAAGAATTATGTTGATGTGTTGAGGTATTTGTTTAATATATTTACAAAACACGTTATATTGCTCATACAAATCTTTTATTTTCAGTTCTTTTTCTTGGCCAGGAAAAACACCTATGCCTTCCACAAGGTCTCCTGTTATAAACAAATATTTAATTTTCTTAACTACTCTTTGTTGTTCACGGTCGGGATGTTCTCCTTTTATCCACGCCAAAAAACGTTTGAAACTTTCTTCTAGAAAAAATGTTGACCCAACGTGAACATCTCCTATAAATACAGCTGCTCCTTCTTCTGGAGATTTTTTAAGTTCTTTACTCAGTGGCACGTCTGGATTAAGTATTGTGTTCACAAAAATTACACCTGTGCCCTTTGTGCCAAGCACTCCTATAACTTCGTCTGGTGTAAGGTCTTTCGCTATTGTAAATATTTCTTTGTTTTTTTTTGTAATTATTGCCTTTACAATTCCTGTTTTGTCTTCTAAAGTAATAATATAGTTGTTGTTACGTGTCAAACTAATATCTAGAATCATTGCAATGCACGAAACAGTTTCGTTTTCTTGTGCAACCAAAATCTTGTTAATTGACATTATGTTTTGTAACTCTTGTCGTTGCCTTAACAATGATTGTAATAACGTGTACCTTGTATTATATAATGTTATAAAATCTTTTAATGATTTTTTAGAATTACTTTCTGTATGAGATTGTTTGATTTCTACTCTTCCTTGTGGTTGGTTTGTCACAGGAAGTTGTGTGGGTTCTTTTTTTGATTCTGTTTTTTGTTGTTTGAGTTCCAGTTCTTCGAGTTCTGGACTAACAAGTATGCCTTTTTCTAAATAATCTAATACTTGTGCCTTCATTTCTTAAAACCTTATAAATTAAGTTCTTGTGTAAGAATTGTTTTAATTTTTTGTTTGACACTATGTCCAATGTCTGACTTAATTTCTCTTGTCCTACCGTATCTTCCTTTTGAAACAACAGTTGCATTTATAATACCTAACATGTCGAGCTCCCCTATAATATCAGAAATTCTTCTTTGTGTTAGTGGTCTCAAATCTGTTTTCATACATAATTTTTTATACACTTCGTAAACGTCTCCTGTGTATACTGTTGTGTTTGTTTTTTCAAACAACACAACTATGCTTAATAATGTGACTTGTGATTGTTTTGGTTGTGTTTTAACAATTTCTAACACGCGTTCTTTTTCAATTTTGTCTTCTGCATGATCTAAATGGTCTATTCTGACTTTTGACAGGCCCTTTCGTTCTGCAAGTTCCCCCGCCACCCTCAGTAATTCTAATGCTCGTCTCGCGTCGCCGTGTTCTCTTGCAGAGTATGCTGCACATTTTTCAAGCACGCCTTTTTCTAATGATTCTTTTTTAAATGCCCGTGCTGCTCTTTTTTTAAGTATGTCTTTTAACTGTAGTGCGTTATACGGTGGAAACACAATCTCTTCTTCACTTAACGAGCTTCTTACTCTTGGATCAATGTTCTCTGTAAATATCAAGTTGTTACTCACTCCAATTATTGAAATTTGGTGTGTAGACAGTTCTGAATTAATTCTTGTAAGGTTATATATTACTTCGTCTCCTGCTTTTTTTATTAGCTGATCAATTTCGTCTAAAACTATAACAACAGTATTTTCATCAGATTTTTTAAGGATTCTAAAAAATTTGTTATAAACTTCGTCTGTCGGCAACCCGGTATAGGGTATTTCTTCATCCATTTCTTTAATAAGTTGTGCGAGTAATCTATATTCTGTGTCTGCGATTCTTTTCATTTTACAGTTAAGATAGATTATTTTAATAGGGATATTACGTTCTTTTGCAAGAGTTAACATATTATTTGTAACATGTTTAATAGAAAGGGTTTTTCCTGTGCCTGTCTTACCATAAATGAACAAATTAGATGGTTTATCTTCTTTTAAAGCAGGCGCAAGGATGCTAGCAATAGAATTAATTTGATCCTCTCTATGTATAACTGTTTCTGGAGTATATGATGATTGCAATGCTTTTTTATTTTTAAAAATTAAGTTTTCATCTAAATATTTTTCAAAAAAGCCTGTCAAACCTTGTTGATTCATATAGTTCCAAATGAAATGAAGGTTTATAAAGTTTTATATATTCAAAAACATGGTCCTCCTACCCCTTCTTTTCCTGTGGAACAAGGTTATAAATAAAAATAACTATTTTCTTATTATTATATTTTCTATATTGTAAATAAATATAATATATATTAACTAAACTTGTTTTATAATAAATAAAAAAACAAAAAACAAATTTTATTTTTATTATGGATTTCCAAGTGAAAGAGAGGGGAGGAGGACAAAAATGATGCTACTCTTCAATGATAAAAACGAAAAGCTTTAAATATAACATTCTTTTTCAACATCCTAATTTAATAGAGTTAAACTAAATGGTTTAAAAAAAGAGAGAAATTCATAAAAAAAACAAATTGTGATGCCAGAATGATTATCGAAAAAAAATTATTATCAAAACTAAAAGACTTTGGCTTGAATTCATATGAAAGTAAGGTGTGGGTTGCACTTTTATCAAGGGGTGTGTCAACAGCAGGAGAATTATCAGACATAGCAAACGTTCCTAGGTCAAGAAGTTACGATGTTCTTGAAAGTTTGGAGAAAAAAGGATTTGTTGTTATGAAATTGGGGAAACCAATTAAATATATTGCAGTTCCACCAACAGAAGTTATTGAAAGAGTTAAAAAACGAATAAAAAAACAGGCAGACGAAGATCAAAAAATTATTGATGAGCTAAAAGAAAGCGAAATTTTAAATGAACTAAACCAACTTCATTCCACGGGCATTGAAACACAAGACCCTAGCGAACTTACAGGAAGTGTTAAAGGCCGAGAAAATGTTTATAACCATCTTGAATACCAATTAAAGATAGCAAAAGAAAAAGTTATGTTAGTAACAACTGAACAAGGTTTAATAAGAAAATCAAAATCTTTGCTTAGGCAAGTTAAAAAAGCAAACAATAGAGGAATCAAAATAACTGTTGCTGCTCCCTTGTCAGCTAAAACAAAAGATGCAGAAAAAGTTTTGTCTGAATATGTAGAATTTAAAAACATTTCACAAACAAACAAAAGGTTTTGTGTTGTTGATGATGAACAAGTTACAGTAATGTTAACAGATGACACACAAGTGCATCCTAACTATGATTTGGCAGTATGGATGAACACACCATATTTTGCAAAAACAATGTTGTCAACTGTTTAAATTTATTAAATTCTTATTTTTTTTAAGCAAAAAGTTTATATACCTTAGTCTAATAGATGTTTTAATATAAATTAAAACGAGGTGCGGTTTAAAATGGTTTTATCATCTGGTGAACAAATAATCCTGTCTATTATAATTGGTACTTTGGCAGCTATTGTTTACAGTTTGAGAATTTTAGTTTTAATGGAAAGAAGAATTGCTCGATTAGACTCAAACATTGAAAAATTAGTCAAGAAAGTCTTAAAAGAAGAACTTAAGATTGAAAAAGTTGAGCAAGAAATTAAAAAGAAACTTAAGTAAAATAAAATGGAATTAATGCTTGATAAGAGCCTATTGGGTTATTACAATCAAGACCTTGTTGCTAAGTCAGGCATTCAACTTTTATTTAATCTTTCTCATGAAGAAGGTGACGTGTTTCAGAAATTATTTTTAACTAAAAAAAGTCTTCTTAACCAGCACAACGGAAATGTAGTACTTGAGAACGCACTAGACTTTTTTTTGGCAGATTTAACTAAACAAGATCTGAGAAAACAAGTTAAGCAAAAAAAAGAAAAAGTTATTAGAACTCTAAAACACATAGGTAAAGAAAGTGCTAGGCACGGTGCTAAAAAGATTAAAGCAGGAAGCACCGTATTTGTGCATTCTTTGACTAACCAGGTTTTTGATACTTTGATTGCATCTGCGCGTTATAAACAGTTTAATGTCAATGTTGTTGATCATACGCCACATAATTTAGGTTTTGCTTTGTCTAAGAAATTGAAAAAGTCTAGGGTTAAGGTTAACTTGTATCCTGACTTGCATTTAGACCAAGCAGTTGTTAATTCTGATGCGTGTTTTATTGGTGCGCATGCCATAACTAAAAATGAAGCAGTGGTTAAGACAGGGACGAATATGGCAGTTGGTGCGGCTTTAGATCACCACATACCTGTTTATGTGTGTGGGCATACTTGGAAGTATGATAATAAGAAAAAAACACATAAATTAGTGCATCATAAGCCAAGTAAAAGATCTAAGTTTGACCCACATACAGTGTATGAACATCTTCCTTCTAATAAAATAACAGCTTACATACTCGAACACGGAATATATAAGCCAGAGCATGTTGTCAGTGAGATTAAGTTTTTTAATAGGTGGGTTTGATAGTTTTTTGTTGGAAAAACGCATTTCTGTTAACTTTAAATATAAGTTGTAAAACACACACACGTATGACAATTATTGAGAGAATGCAAGCAGTTTGTGGTTGTGATATTGTAAATGAAATAATCAGAACGCTTCCAGATCCGCCAGAAACAAAGGCAATGGGAGTCCTTTTTCGAGAAAATGACAACACAAAATCTTGCGATGTTGCGCTCTACCCAGAGGTGTTGCTCGACTTGGGTTTTTATGATATGGGTCCTGCCGTAGAATATTATTTAATAAGTTTGCCTCAACAACCAGACGTACAAGAATTAACCATCATTAAAAAACAAACGCCTGCTGCCGAAGGAGTATATAGATTGCCTGCAGGAGAATGGAAACAAGACTATTTGTTTTATCCTACACGAGATTTTATAAATTATGTTAGAGCTCACGTTACGGAGATCCAATAAATCTGGTTGTTTTTGGATCCAACAACACACACAACCCAAGAAAACTAAAAAGAAATATTGTGCACATAACAACATATTTTTCTAATTTAGAAAACTTTTTTCTTTTAAGGACAATTGGAATTGATATTAATAAAAATAATTCAACAAGTATTGACAAGCCACCTAGCCAGTATGTAAAGACGGTCGGAATTGGTTCAGGTAGAAAAGACAAATCTTCATGTGCATCACCGAACACATCTAAAAATGTATTTACTTGAAGAATGTCTTGCGTTATATCTTTGGCAAAGTGTATCAACACAAATATAAAAATAATAGGCAAGATTGTTCTCCAGAGTTTGAAGAGGATTGGTTTGGTCATAATACTGACTTGATAACGTAGAAGATATAAAATTTACCAAAAAATCCTGTAAATACAAATGAATATTGACAAACTTTTTATTTATCATAATATCTCCTTCTTATATGGTGGAAAAAAAACAAAGCAACGATTTGGAAGACATAGAAATTTTCGTAAAACTTTGGAACTGGCTTAACAAACACACAAAACACAAAAACCTAATACGCTACACTAAGTTTGTCCTCCTTTTCTACTTGTTGTTGCTGGCCATTTTTTTAATTAGTATTAAGTTTGAATCACTTTCTCAACATATTATAAAAAGCATTTTTTCTGTAGTGTTTTTTGTGATTTCTGTCGCATTCATTTATATAGCAAAGTACAAAATTGCCCAAAAAATAAAATTATTTAGGTTGAGCTTGGCTAGAGGAGAAATCATTTTTTTGAAATGTTTATACACATCAAATCTTTTTATTCTTTCAATCGTCACTTTTATCTACAATGGGTTGATTTTGATTGTTGGAATCTTTTTTATTTTTACATATCTTTATTTTGTTCTTTTTTTGATTACCTTTCCAATTTATATGTTAATATCTCTTTTTATGGTAGGCAATCACCAAGCCACCTTAACTTTTTTAGCGTTTATGAATTTATTTTATGGTTTATCATTAATTATTCCTGAATTTTTTAGAGAAAAACCTGTGGCAATAATCACAAAAAAAGAATTGTTACTTTTTTTGTTTAATCAAATTGATTATGTGAAAGGCAGTGAGAGATACAAAAGAGCAGATGCAATTTTCAAATTCTTAGGTAGATTTTCTTATTCTTTCAAATACAAAGAACACAAAATTTTCATGAAAGAAATTATAAAATATCTTTCACAGTATTACAAAAAAATAGCATATGTTTTAGTAAACGAAAAAAAAATTTTTTCAAAATATTTTCCCGATCTGAAACAGAACATCATTAACAGCGATTACAAAGCACTGATTCATCATTTGCACAAAATCGATGAAGAAGCAAAAAGAAATAATATGTATAGTTCTCACTTAAAAATTATCCATAATATATTAAAAATTGAAAGAAGCGCCGATCTAATGTCTATGAGTAAAAAATTACACAAATTAAAACCTCCCATTATAAATGAGGAGAACATATTTAAAAGAATTTGGGAATTCTTTAGTGAACACTCACTTGGAAAGTGGTTAATAAGAATACTTGCTCTATCTTTCTTATTATATCTAG
Organism: uncultured Methanosarcinales archaeon; assembly: GCA_964512765.1. Taxonomy (GTDB): domain Archaea; phylum Nanobdellota; class Nanobdellia; order Woesearchaeales; family GW2011-AR15; genus GW2011-AR15. The sequence goes on along the minus strand of CAZEKF010000001.1, from coordinate 15,722 downwards.
CTAAACAACCTATTTTCGAAAACTTTTTTGGTTGGTTAAATGTGTCCTTTGACAACCCTTTGGCTTCATTAGGTAGATAGTAATTGTACAAAAAAACATAAATAACCTTTCCTCTTTTCTCGTACATATGTCAAAACGCAAAGGAACAGCTGCTGAAAGAGATCTAGTTAAATTGTTTTGGTCTAGGAACTATGCTTGCATTCGTTCAGCTGGCTCAGGCTCAATGCACTTTCCTTCTCCAGACATATTGGCAGGTAATGGATACAGAAGATTAGCGATTGAAGCAAAACTTACTAAAGAAACCAAGAAATATTTCCCAAGAGACGAGGTAAAACAACTAATTAACTTCTCACAATATTTTGGTGCAGAACCTTGGCTAGCGATTAAATTTATAGGTGAAGATTGGAAATTTGTAAATCCTGAAGATTTAGATGATACAGGTAACAATTATGTTTTTAGAAAAGATTCTCATAAATGTTTAAGTTTTGAAGAATTAATAGGACAATTATAATTTAACCTTCATAAAATCATACGCAACTTTAGTGTTTTTAAACACTGTTTTAGCTTCTTCTAATATTTTTTCAGGTGTTTTATACCTTTGAGAAAGATGTGTTAATATTAATGATTTAACATTACTATTAGATGCGATTAGAGCAGATTGTTTAGCTGTTAAATGTTTATATTCGTCTGCTTTATCAATAAGATCGTCTGCATAAGAAGCTTCACAAATCAGTAAATCAGAATCTTTTGCTAATGAATATGCATTGTTACATAACACAGTATCCATAACAATACTTAATTTCTTACCTTTTACAACATATGTTGTATCTTTAGGATCAATTGTTTTGTTATTATACTTAATCTTCTTATTATCTTGTAACTTACCTAGCAAAGGACCTTCTGGAATGCCTAATTTTTTAACAACAGTAGTTTTAATCCGTCTTCGATCTTTTTCAGTTATTGAATAGCCTAAGCTAGGAATACCATGTTCTAATTCCTTATACTCAACAATTAAATCTTTTAACTCAAGTTTGCCTTTACTAATATCATTAATACTATGTTCAAAATTAATGTTAAATGAAAATGTTTTAAACATTAACTCAAACCGTTTTTTGGTTTCTTTAGGACCATAAATGTCAAGTTTCTTCTCATAATCACTAGCATTTAATGTTTGTAACAGCCCAGGAAGACCTAAAACATGGTCACCGTGCCAGTGTGTCAAGAAAATCTTAGTAATCTTAGTAGGTTTAATCCCTGCTGTTTTTAACTGTCTCTGTATGCCTTCTCCGCAATCTATTAATATTCCTTCTCCTTTGTACAGTACTAAAATCCCCGAGTGGTTCCGTTCTTTAGTTGGCACCATACATGTAGTGCCTAAAAATATTATTTCCATAAAAGCCAGGTATTACTGCGATATATTTATAAGTTGTGCTAATTTTTTTCTATATAGAAAATAAAATTCTTTTTATACTGAACAGTGTTCCTTTGCAAATAATGGCTAAAAAAACAACTAAAAAATCTAAGAAAACTAAAAAGAAAAAAGTGAAAACAGTTAAGGAAACTAAAGAGGTTAAACCAAAGAATATTGAAAAAGTTAAAGCAATATTGTTTGGAGAAACAATTATAACAGAAATATCTCCTGAAGCTAAAGAATTTTATGATCAAAGTAGGCATGGGGATCTTAAAGAAGACGGTAAATTACATTTGTCCTTAGTAGAAGGGTTATTTTTACTTGAAAAACAAAAATTAGAAGTTTATGATAAAAGAAATCATTTAATTACTTATGAACAATATGTTAAAAAAGCAGTTAAAAAAGATAAAAATTTCTTAACAAGATATGCAGTGTTTAAAGATTTAAGAAACCGAGGATATATAGTTAAAACAGCTTTGAAATTCGGTGCAGACTTTAGAGTGTATGATCGAGGAGTTAAACCTGGCGAAGATCATGCGCGTTGGGTCGTGTTCCCTGTACATGAAAGTTCGTTCTTAACATGGTATGAGTTTGCTGCTAAAAATAGGGTTGCGCATTCTACAAAAAAAAGATTATTACTGGGTGTAGTTGACGAAGAGGATGACGTGAGTTTTTGGGAAAGCAGATGGATTAGACCATAACTTTTTCTTACCACAACTTTTATAATTATTAAAACAAACTTCTAAGTTTGATGATTGACAAACACGAAATTCTAAAATTAGTAAAAGAAAAAGGCCCGGTTATACCTAGAGAATTGGTTGTTGAAGTAGGAGGAGATACCTTTTTAGTTGGTGCATTACTAAGCCAGATGGTTGATAATAAAGAAATTAAAATAAGTCATACAAAAATAGGTGGTAGCCCGACGTATTATGTTCAAGGCCAGGAAGAAAAATTGCAAGATTTATACAAACATTTACATGAAAAAGAAAAACGTGCTTATGATCTACTAAAACAACAAAAGATTATAAGAGATAGGACAGCAGAACCACCGTTAAGAGTTGCATTAAGAAACATTAAAGATTTTGCAAAAGCATTAGAAGTTAATATTAATGGAGAAAGAGAAATATTTTGGAAGTGGTACTTGTTTCCAAACTCTGAATCAGAAAATAAAATCAGGGAAATATTGGGTAAACCTAAAAAACAAAAGTCAAAACAGCAACCCTCTGAACCAAAGGAAGAACCTAAAGAACCTGTTAAAGAAGAAAAACAAGAAGTTCAGGAGCAGTTACCACAAGAAACAGTTAAGGAAGAAGAACCTAAACAAGAACCCAAACAAAAAGAATTAGAAGCAGGTTTATTTGCAGAAGTAAAAAAATTATTTGAAGAAAAAGCTATAAACATCATAGAAACAAACGTTATTAGAAAAAACGCTGACATTGAACTGGAAATAGAAATACCTTCTCCTGTAGGAAACTTAAACTATTTTTGTAAAATTAAAAAAAAGAAAAAGGTTAATGATAAAGATTTAAGCAGTGTTTTTGTTGAAGGACAAATGAAAAAACTGCCAATATTATACGTGACAACAGGCGAACTAACTAAAAAAGCACAAAATAAATTAGAAACAGAGTTTAAAACAATATCAGTACTAAAAGTTTAACAATGGGAACAAAATTAGGGTCAATAATAACATCAAAAGAAATTTCTTTTACTGATTTAACTCAAAAAAAAGTTGCAGTTGATTCATTTAACATATTATACCAGTTCTTGACAACTATTAGGCAGCCAGATGGTGCTTTGTTAACAGATTCAAAAGGAAATGTAACAAGCCATTTATCAGGATTGTTTTTTAGAATGACTAAACTAATGAAACAAAAGATTAAATTAGCGTTTGTATTTGACGGTGAACCACCCAAACTAAAAACAAAAGAACGCGAACGTAGAAAAGATCTGAAATTAGAAGCACAGCGTAAATATGAAAAAGCAGTTGAAGAACAAGATATTGAACTAATGCGGAAATACGCTTCAAGAACTGCCAAACTAACGTCAGAGATGATTGAAGAAGCCCAGGAACTAATAACTGCTTTAGGCCAACCAATTATAAATGCACCCTCGGAAGGAGAAGCGCAAGCAGCTTATATGGTAAAAAAAGGCGACGTATACGCTTTAGTAAGTCAGGACACAGACGGACTATTGTTCGGCAGTCCTAAATTAATTAAAAACCTGTCAATAACAAAACGAAGAAAAAAAACAGGAACCTCAACATATCAAGCATCTAACCCAGAATTAGTTGATTTAGGAGAGAATCTTAACACACTAGGAATAGATCGAGACCAGTTAATTGTTATTGGCATGTTATGCGGCACAGATTTTAACATCGGCGGTGTTAAAGGTATAGGTCCAAAAAAAGGATGGGATTTAGTTAAAAAATATAAAAAAGATTTTGACGCACTGTTCAAAGAAGTTAACTGGGAGTTTGATTTTTCATGGAAAGAAGTTTTTAATTTGTTCAAAGAAATGCCTATTATTGAAGAGTATGATTTAACATGGAACAATATTGATGAAGAGAAAGTTTATGAAATATTAGTTGATAGACACGATTTTTCAAGAGAACGAATAGAAAACGTTTTATCAGAACTTGTTAAAAAACAAGCTCAAAAAGGTTTAGGAGATTTTTTCTAAGAATTAAGTTTTTATATTAACCAACACTTCTTTTAATTATGTTAGGATTAAAAACACCATTAAAAAAAGCAGAAAAAGTTAAAAAATATCTTTTAACTAATAATTTGTATAATAAAGAGTACAAACCAAAGAAACAAAAACAACACATTATCTTTCCAGTTCTAAAAAAAGACACTAAATTAGACAAAGATTTAACTTTCACAACCACAACATTTGAAAAAATTATTAAAAAAGATTACAAAGATATACTTCCAAAACCCATTCAATCAAAAGTACCAAGTTCTTATGACATGATCGGAGACATTATAATCATAGAAATCAAAGAAGAGTTAATTAAACATGAAAAACAAATTGCAGAGGCATTATTAAAAACACACAATAGCATTAAAACAATATTAAAAAAATCAGGAATTCATTCAGGAGAGTTCAGAACTCAAAAATTAAAGCATTTAGCAGGCAAGAAAACAAAAGAAACAATCTATAAAGAAAATAATGTTAAATTAAAGCTAGACGTTGAAAAAGTGTATTTCTCACCAAGATTAGGTACAGAACGAAAGCGTATCTATAAACAAATAAAACCTAATGAAACTATTTTAGTAATGTTCTCAGGTTGTGCACCTTACCCAATTGTTATTTCCAAAAATACTAGCGTAAAACACGTAACAGCGATTGAAAAAAATCCAGTAGCACATAAATACGCAGTTGAAAATGTCAAATTAAACAAACTAACAAACATTGAATTACATTACGGAGACGTAAGAAACATAGTACCAAAACTAAAACAAAAGTTTGACAGAATTCTTATGCCATTACCAAAACAAGCAGAAACATTCTTAGATTTGGCATTCAAAGTTTCTAAAAAAAATACAATAATTCATTTATACGACTTTGAACAGGAGTCAGAAATTCAATTAGGAGAAAAAAAAGTTGAAAGAGAAGCTAAAAAAGCCAATATAAAATACGAAATTCTAAAAATTGTTAAATGCGGCCAATACACTCCAGGAAAGTTCAGGACGTGTATTGATTTCAGAATAAAATAAGTGCGCGCTCAGCAGTTACTTCCTTCTGCTATAGAATAGCATTTGTGTTCACTTAATCATCGCACGCACAACACAAGAATAAATGTTTATTTATAAAAAGTTATGTTAATTAACCAAACATTTCTTTAAACTCGCCTTCTGACTCGTCTTCTTCATTGATTTTGTCAATGGCTTTTAAGAAATCGCTTTCATTAACTTTATCACGTTCTTCTCTAATGGCAAAATAACCTGCTTCTGTACAAACAGCACGTATTTCTGCGCCAGAAAATTCTTTTAACAAACCATGTATCTTTTCATGATTAATTTTTTCCAGAACCATATCTTTTGTATGTAATGTAAAAATTTCTTTTATTCCATCTTTATCAGGCAACGGAACTTGTACTAATCTATCAAGTCTTCCAGGCCTTAAAATAGCTTGGTCTAAAATATCTCTTCTGTTTGTGCATCCAATTACTTTTACGTTTCCTAAAGGTTCAAACCCGTCTATCTCAGCCAGTAACTGCATGAATGTTCTTTGAACTTCTCGTTCACCAGAAGTTCCGATATCAACACGTTTAGCAGCCAATGCGTCTATTTCATCAATAAAAATAATGCTCGGCGCCTTCTCCCTTGCCAGATCAAAAATTTCTTTAACTAATTTAGCACCCTCCCCAATAAATTTTTGAACAAGTTCAGAACCAACAACTTCAATAAAAGTACTATCTGTTGAGTTTGCAACAGCTTTGCCTAACATTGTTTTTCCAGTGCCTGGCGGACCAAACAACAAAATGCCTTTTGGCGGTGTTATTCCAATTTTTTTAAACAAATAAGGTTTCTTCAGAGGTAACTCAACAACTTCTTTAACTTCTCTTATCTGATCTTTTAACCCGCCAATGTCATCAAAAGTTAGATCTGGCCGGTCAAGGATAACGAACTTTTCGACATCAAACTTTTTAGAACGTGAGAATTTTTTAATAACATTAAGATTTTTTTGGTCAACTAAAACAGAATCGCCAGGTCTAACATCACCACATGTTTCAGAAACACATACAAAGAACTGGTTGCCGTTCGGAACTCTGATAATTGCGCTTTTACCTAATACTTCGCGAACCTCGCATAACATTAACGGCGGAGTCCTGAACCTGTCCATTTCGTTTCTTAAATGCGTAACAGTTTCTTTTAAAATCCTGTTTTCTTCTTCAAGCTCGCTAATGTTCGAAGAATACGTAAACATCACATTAGCAAGTTCTTCCCCACCACTGTTACTGCTCATAACGAACTGAGGGATAAGAAATGTATTAATAAAGCTTACGCACAACTATTAGATGACAAATTTGCCTTTCTTAATTATCCAATGCTGTTGATGGTCTTTGTCAAGGCCGTAAATATCCAATTTTTGTCGAGGAGAATCTATAACAACATCCATGTGATATTCGGTTGCAGTATCTGGCTCAAACCCTGCGCCGAAAGCAACATGAATCATGTTAGCAATCTTTTCATTAATAATCAAATAATCGCACAAACTCGCGTTTGGATTAGTGTTAATTGCAAACTCACCTATTTTTTCAAAGTTCTTTTTTTTTAATTCAATAATTTCTTTACTCGTTGACTTGTTTTTTTCCATTTCTAAAATGTTTTTCCATGCATCTTTTTTTCTTTTATTAAACGCGCCTAAAACATTTTTAGGTGCAGAAATTATTTTGTAACCTTTATTATCGGCTTCAGCAATAAACAGTTTCTTTGAGCTTAACTTGTAACTTCTGTCAATGTGTATAACAACATCACCAACTATTTTTCCAACAACAGACGCAGGTGTTGTAAACGCTTCTCCGCCAGGAATGTTTGCCATTCGACCAAATTTTTTATCTTTAAACAACGGATGTAAAATAGTTCTAACATCTGAGTCACTTCCCAAAACCTTTCTTCTTATTCCATCTTTTTTTACTAATCCAACTTCAAAGTTACACCCATTTTTAATATTACTTTTTACAATAACTTTCTCACACTTACCCATTGTATCTGCAATTTTTTTATTACGTTTCCGCATTTTTTTATAATTAATTAATGTTGATTCAATTAGTTTATCAATCGGTACAGTTGATGTAAAAGCTAACCTTGCTAAAGGAGGTCTGTCCTCGAACATTGCTTGTGGATACCAGTGAAACTTGTAAATAATTCCGCCAGGAGAGTTCCATTTTGTTTTCATATTTTCTGTTGGGTAACCTATTTTTTCACCAAAAAAATGCATACCATGGTAACCTTTTCCAGAAATTGCAAACGTTGCCTCTGCAATTTTTATTCTGTTTAGTTTTAACAGTTTAGAAAAGCGTTTATATTTTTTGAAAATCGGTTTTTTAATATCTTTTTCAAGTTCTAATCCAACCAATGTTGTCATTAGCTCAGATGTTCGTTCTGGCATGTCACGAAAACTTTCTCTTTGAGTAGACGCGCCAAATGAAATAGATTTACATTTTTTCTTAGAAGATTTAAACATGTTGTAACAAATCGCGTACGAGTCAAGGTAATCTTGCAACGGATGTGACAAGAATTTTTTATCAGGAACTGTTGCAAAGCCCACGCTTAATTTTTCAGATTTTTTTAATGCATAAACATTTTTTACAATTGAATCAGTTGTTTTTTTAAGTTTCTTAGCCATGAAAGGTTTGAACCATTTTGTATGGTACTTTATGTTTCCTTTAAACGATCTTCGACTAAGTTTTAAAATTAGATCAGGAGGTTCAAACAATTTCTTAATTTCTTTAACTTTTATTTTTTCAAGTAGTTCTTTTAATGCACGTTCTTTTTTACCAATTTTTTTATTAATTAAATTGCTATAGACTTTCCAAACATCAAACAACACATTGTAATTCTTTGTTTTATAACCAAACATGACATTAACATCAATTTTTAAATCTGCAGCTGCACGTGACAACGGAGCTATTGACAAGAACGCTTTTTTGTTGAAATTTCCACGAATAAAAAGAGTTTTAGGTTTTAATGATTTAAGAAAGTCTTTGTAGTATTTTACTGCGCTGTTAAACTCTTTTGAATCATATCTCATTTAATTATCACCAAATCTTTCTTTGACTTTGTTAATATTTCTAACTTATTATCTTTGTACAAAACAGTGTCTTCAATTCTGATTCCGTACTTGTTTGGAAAATAAATGCCGGGTTCAATTGTGAAAACTTGATTATTTAATATTTTATCTTTACTATCAGGATGTACTGCTGGAGGTTCGTGAACCTCAAGACCTATGCCGTGTCCTAAAGCGTGAGTGAAGTATTCTGACCTATCACCAAGTAATTTAACACAGAGTTTATGTAATGTGCTGCATTTCTTAATTTTACCAACAGACTTTTCACATTTTAATAATGTGTCTAAAACTAAATTATAATTTTCCAATTCTGTTTTCCTCGGTTTTCCTATGTACAACATCCTAGTCATGTCTGAGTTATATCCTTTGTATTTAACTCCAAAATCCAACATCAAGAAACCTGTTGAGATTTTTTTAGAACCTTCATAATGTATTATACTAGTTCCTTTTCCAGAAGAGGTAATGGGAGGAAATGCAAGTTCACAATTAGCTTTTTTAGCTTCTTGTTCAATAAATTCTCTTATTTCATCTTCAGTTTTAAACTTGAATTTTTTACATATTTTTGAATAAATTTTATCTGTAACATTACATGCATGTTTAATGTAATCAATTTCTTTATTTTCTTTAATCATTTTAATGTTTGAACATAGACTTGTGGCGTTAGTGTAGTTGCCCTTTACAAATTTCTTTAGTCTTTTAAACATGTAAACAGAAATCTTATCTTCTTCAATACCAATTCTTTTAATTTTTGTTCCTTTTAACCTATCGCCCAGAGTTTGTAACAACCTTTTTTTCTTATCTGTGGTTATAATCTTAATCTTAACATTCTTAGTTTTATGCATTTCATACTCTGGCACAATTAAGAAGCAACTTTTCCTTTTTATTACTAAGATACCAATACCAGAAAAACCACAGAAATATTGTATATTTGTATTTCCTTTTTCATTAAAACAAAGAATTAAAGAAACATCTATGTTTTTCAAAGCCATTTCTTTTTGAAGTTTTTTAATACGCATTCAGGAAAAATAAGAAGAAAGAGTTAATAAAGTTTATCTTAATTTAACAGAAAGACTTACACAACGTACTCATTCAATAAGTAAGGTATTTTACTTATGTTTTTCTAATCTACTAGGGACTTTGTGTTCATAAAATGGAATAAGCGGCCAGTATGCGTTGGGATGATAATCTGGAAGACAAGCTTCTACAAGACCAACGTGGATAGCACTTACATTTCCAATATAATTTTTCTTAACCCAAGATGTTAGTGTTAGATATGTCCCCCAATTTTTGATATATTTTTGTTCTAGAAGATGGTCGATTCCTCTATGTCTAAATCTATTTGATCTATTTTCTCTATTACGAAAAGAACTAATTCTTTGATTAATTAGCTGAGTATCGATAGACCAGGCACAGGTCTTGTTATCATACACCATGAACTTGGTTAAAAAATATTTTCTTCCACCATCCATTACAAAATAAGCTCCAAGTGAATAATTTGATCCATCAAAATTATTCGGAAAATAACCTCCATAAAGATGAGTACTTATAGGGCGCATTGTTAAAAACTCTGCATCATTTTCAGTTAATGATTGAAACCATTGAAAATTATCTAAGTGCATATAATCAACCTAGTAGTTCTGTTTTGTTTGAAGTAAATAATGTGTCAAAAATTGAAGAGCAAACGCTGTAATGGTTATCAATTTCTTTTTCAGTAGATTGATCATTGATTTTTATTCCAGTGTTTAAGATAAGATTTTCAGGTATTCTACCATAATTTTCATTGTACTTGATAGAAACCAAATGGGACACAGTTAAACCAGCTTTAATATTTACATATAATATTAATAATTGGTTGTGATCAAATTGAACAGCGTAATGTCCTGCATTGTTATTTAGAATTTCACCTAATCTCTTTCTTCGATCAAATGGAATTTTTATATCATCTAATATCCCTTCATTTATCAGATATGTATATGTGTCTTGCTCACCTAATGGAATTACTATAGGATGTTCTTCAGGAGCATTAATTTCAGTATTTAATTGATTTTCTTCATAACTAAATCTTACATGATATATTACTTCTCCTTCCTCATATGGAACAGCAACGTCAAACTCATCAATTAATCCTTCATTCCCACATAATATTGATTCTTTTGTACTCTGAATTAAATTGTCTAAATCATCTATATTGATTTGTGCCATAAATTTCACTTTTTAATTAATTATCATTATAAAGTAGTTACAATTATTACTAACTATTTATTAAATATGTCTATTTGATTTTTTATCAAAACAAAAAAATTTAAATATTATTTTTTGTTACGTTTAAATTATGCAAAAACAACCCAGAGTTAAAGAAGGAATACAAGAAGTAATTACTTTGGACAAAACCGACAAGAAAATACTAAGGGCATTGTTTACAAACAAAAGGCAATCATTTAATCAAATAGCTAAAAAAGTTAGAGTATCAAAAGAAGTTGTAAACTATAGATTATCTAGGCTTAAACAGCGAGGAATTCTCCAAGGACAAATAACTATCATAGACAATAATAAGTTAGGTTTTGATATGCACTTTATGTACTTAAAACTACAAAGAATTGGCAAAGAAAGAGAAAAAGAAATAATCAATTATTTTGTTAATCATGATTTTGTTAAAGCATTAGCCACCTGTACAGGTAACTGGGACATGTATGTGGTGTTTAGTTCTAGGGATTTAAATCATTATAATAAAATATTAAGAGAATTTGAAAATTTCTGCAGTATAAATTTAAAACAATATAAAATAGCAACTTTCTTAGAAGAACAATTTTTTCCTTATAATTATCTATCTTTTGAGGGGACAATATTAGATAAAAAAGTTAAAATTGAGAAATTCATACCAGATTCCACAGATCTGATAATCTTAAAAATTCTTTCCAAAAATCCAATGTTAAGTTTAGTTGAAATCTCACAAACAGTACATTTGACACCAGAAGCTATTAGTTACAGAATTAGAAAACTTATAAATCAAAAAGTGATTGTTAATTTCTTTCCATTGATTAATGTAAGTTTATTAGGTTATCATTGGTATACTGTCTCGCTAATATTGAAAAACGTAACAGAAAAAAGGGAAAAAGAACTTATTAATTATCTAAAACAATTGCTACAAATAGTTTGTGTTATTAGAACAGTAGGTCAATGGCATTTAGATATAGATTTTCACGTTAAAACCTCACAAGAATTTAGAGAAATATTAATGGAGATTAGAGAACAGTTTTCTGACATAATTAATGACTTCGAGACTCAGTTAGTATTTAATGACTATAAGTACACTCATATGCCGAAAGGGTTGTTACAACCTATCTCGTAACTTATGATTTTTTTGTTTTAATAGCCTCATCTAATCTTTTCTCAAAATTATATAATAAACCTTCTGCAATAGACCAATGGTCTGTTTCTTCACAGAGTTTTTCAAAAACAACTTCGTCGTTTTTCCTTAAAAAATTAAACATCTTTTTTAACTGTGTTTTATTAAACTCATGAAATAATTTACCTGCTTTTTTTAAATTTGTATAAGAAAATTTATTAGTGAATTCCCTAACAAAACTGTTTATATTTGTCTTTTTCTTTAGTTGGTATAACAACACCATGTCTGAATTATTAATTATGTTTTTTTCAATTAATTCAATTAACTGTTCATTGTTTAATGTGTGAACGTGTTCAATAAAATCATCCCCATCTAAAAAATCGTCGTTTTTATAAACTAAGTAAGTAGCAACCATGTGTTTACAATAGTCATCATATGGACAAGAACAATTTCCTTTCAAAGTGTTTAAGTCAACTTCTGTTTTGTAATTATAAGTTCCTTCAACTTCAGAATACAATTTATTTTTTATCTTTAGACAATAAATTACATTTTCGAGATATTTTTCTCCTCTTTTGATTATTCTATCTGCATAAACATGTTCAAGTTTTGTCATTTTCTTTTACTATTTCTTCAGGACTAGCTATTCTGAGTCCAAATTTTTCAAAAAGCTCTTTTTTTCGCTTCATCATCCTAATATTCTCTGTCACAAAACAATCTACATCAGAATTCATAACTGCATTAATATATTGTATGAAACTATCACTGCCATACTTGTCATAAAACATGTCTTTATATTTTTCATTATATTCTTTTTTTGTAAAAATTTTTTCTTCAAATGCTTGGTTTAATATGTTGTCTTTTTCTAAATAATATCTATGACTAACTCTTTTGAATAGTTCAATTCCTTGTTTTTTTGGCAAACTCAATAATCTTTTGATTATATCTGGATCCATTGATTTGAATGATCTGTGATTTTTATCCTTTTTCATAGTCAAACCCCATTTCTTTAAGATCTTTTCTTACATATTTTTCCTGTAAATCATAAACGTTTGTAAATATATAATCTTTGTCCCATTCTCCAAAAGAATATATGTTTTTGAGTATTTTCTTAATCAAAACATCGGAAGACACCTTCCTGCTTAAATAAAATAAAAAGAACACGTTGTCATATACTTTTACAGTAGCATCAATCAATTCAAACTTTTTAGCAATAGCTTTTAATGCATTTTTTAATCCAATTTTATTTTCTATTTTGTTAAGAGATTTATGACAGTACATGTAACCTCCTTGCACTACTGAATGCTTGAACTTGTATGTTTTTCGCATGATATTGAAATGTTATTTTACTTTATATTTCTTGTTCTTTCACTGGACAGGTTTTTACACTTATTTATCCTCTAAAAAAGGGCCACTGGACATTTTGACGTAACGCTTTTTAAATGCAAAGTATTGGAATCATTTTGAGCTTGATAAAACAATATCTTTCAAATCATGATTTTGGAAGAGCTTCCTATAACCAATTACAAAGAACATTGTTCAAAAATAATTGATTCAAAATGACACCAAACATTATTAAAAATATAAAAAAGCATTACAAAGTGCTATATGGAGAAAAAGGTAAAAAATACTATGTCCTTTCAAAAGATTTTTGGAATTATATTCAAAGTAGTTTAAACAATAATAAATTCAAAGACAAGCGAAGTTTAGGAAAGCATATTGTAAACATAACAAAAGGAAATATCACTCAGAGAGGAGTTGATAGTTGGTTTTATCATAAAAGACAACCTATAATAATAGATAATTTAGAAACAAAAAAATACACTAATAATGGATGTAAACACGGGTTTGAATATTTTTGTCCTTTGTGTGAAATTGATAAATTTGAATTAACTAATTGTCCTGTTCCTTTATTTTGGACAACACATTCAAAAGGAAAGTTGTATGTTTATGATAAATATTGGGATGAATTAAAATATTGGATAGACAATTCATTAAAGTATGGTCTTTTATTGTCTAATATCTATAAATATATTAATATTAATGATCGCGAAGTTAGATCATGGACGAAAAATAAACATCTACCTAAAAAATTCTCAAAAGATGAATTTACTTTTTCACAACATAATCTGTATTTTTTAGGATTATTTCTTTCAGATGGTCATATAAGAAATAATGGAAGTAAATTATCTTTTACATATCAAGTAGGAAGCAATGATATATTTCAAGGATATTGGCATCCACAATTAATTCAAAAGATTTTACCTATATTTAAGCATAAGAAAAAAATCAGTAACACTTATCTATTGATTGAAAACACATGGAATAAATTCATGTTTAAAACAAACGTTTCTTCTATTTCACCAGTTTTTATCCAATATTTAATCAGATACAATTTGATGGAAAAAAGAAGAAAATCAAAAACATCAGGATGGAAGAAAAACATTCCAAAGAACTTTTTAGATAAAATTAATTCTTATCAAGAATATTTTCAAGGTGTAATGGATGGAGATGGACATTATGGAATTTATACATCACCAAATATAACTCTAGCAATGACTTATGAAATAGATTATAGTTTTTTTATTGATTCATTACCTTTAATTCCAACATTATGTGCACCAGATAGAAAAAAATCAGTTCCATATATTAAAAGAAAAAATAACTGGCTTCGTTCAATAAGTTTTGCTCCGTCTTCATTGAAAAATATTTCAAAAAAATATGCAATTTTAGATATTGTAAAACAATTGGAATTTTTCATTGAATCTGCACACAATAGTATAAGACCTGACAAAGTTTATAAATTGGTTAAAATCATTAAAAGAATTACTTCAAGTAGATATGGTGAAAACACAAATAGTTTACCTATACAAAGAGAAATTAGAGATCTTGCAAATAAACATGATCTGAGATCAAAAGCAAAAATGTTAGAAAAAAGGTATCCTATTAATAATAATAGATATATGCCTTTTCTTCCAAAATGGTTAGAACCACTCTGTTCAAAAAATGAAGCTTGGAACTTTTTTTATAATAAAGAAAACTTGGTTTTTAAAAAGAAAAATAAGAACTTAGAAAAATTAAATTTTTCTAAAGGAATACCTCTTAATTTAGATATTAGCGAGTCACTTTGAAACTTTCAACCTGTTTTTTTAGCTTTTTGGCTTTAGGATCTTTTTCAAAATGTTCCCTTACAGGTTTAATCATTTCATTAATGTAATATGATGTAGCTTTTTTTAAGTCAAGAGGGTGTATATCACCTTTTACATAAGCATCTTCAAGTTCTTTGTAACTATTATATCTAACATCACCACCAAACTTGTCTGCTCGTTTAATGTCAAACTCGTCATATTTTTCAAATACAATACATTTACACCACTCTAAAATCGGATTTTCTTCTACTTGTTTATCTGGACACCATGCATTTTGGATTTTTCTATAAATATCTTTTTCAGAATCAGTCATAAATACAGCTGTATCTGGTTTTGATTTTGACATTTTTAATTCAATTGTTCGTTTTTCTGGATCTAGTTCTTTTGATACTGGCTGAGTTAGTCCCATAAGCATTTTATGGCTAACAACAACGGGCTTCCAAAACCCTAATTTTGGACCTAATTCCCTGGCTAAAATGTTCACTTTTAATTGATCAACGCCCAAGCTGCATATGTCAACATTTAAATAAAATATGTCTGCTGCTTGCATAACAGGAGCAAATATCTGTGACGCTTGTCTCATTTCACTTTCTTTTCTACCTAATATTGTTCCGCATCTAACAATTCTTTTAATAGTAGAATTTATTGCAATGTTCATAACAATTTTCCAATATTCTGGATCTGAAACTGCGTCAGAAGCCCACACAAACTCAACATTATTTAAATCAAGACCTGCTGCTTTCCAGACTTCAATAAAATAATTACCTACTACTTGTATTTTATCCAAATCTCCACCCATTTTATTATTTGCCCAAGCATGCCAGTCAGCGACCCACATTTTAAAATGAGCACCGGCTTTTGTCATTTTGTTAATATTAATTGCTCTTAAAATGCCCTGAGCCACGTGGATTGATCCAGAGGGTTCAAAGCCATCATATGCTATAAACTTCTTTTTTTCTTTTAAAAGATCTTTTAAATCTTCTTCAGTTGTAATCTGTTCGCCTACTTCTTTTATTAATTTTAA